>NZ_JBHTCM010000011.1:0-18785 GCF_042665545.1 Rhodocista pekingensis
GACATACAGAATCCATTTCCCCCCGCCGCGCTACAGAACTTTTCCTAATGCGATTCCCGTGCGGGCGGCGGACCGGAGCCGTGCAGAGGCCGGAACGGGAAAGGGCCCGCCGACGGGCGGGCCCTCCCGGTCGCCGGCCAGGGGGGTGCGGTGACGGGGGATTCCGCACGTCCCTGGCCGGTCGGGTCGCTCCAGAGCTGCGAATTGTTCGCAGTCGCGGAATGAAATGCCGGATCACCGGGTCCGTGTCAAGCCCGATTGCGATGGATTCTCATCTGGAACCATTCCACGATCCGTCGGCCCGCAAGGTGACCTCCCAAGGGTCCCCGGACGCCGGTCCAGGACGTCCCCGGGGTGCGGTGCAGCGGTGCGCTTTTCCCTGTCCGGTCCACGGTGTACCCTTGCCCCGTTCGAACGGCGGACCCGGAGTCCGGAGGCGCGGATGGCGGATGGAGAGCTTCCCTGCTGCGGCATCGATCTGGCGGCGACCCCGCTGGAGGCGATCGAGTCCCGGCGCTCGGTGCGCAGCTTCCTGCCCACCCGCGTCCCGCGCGAGACGGTGGAGCGGATCCTGACCGCGGCGGCGCGGGCGCCCAGCGGCACCAACATGCAGCCCTGGCAGGTGCATGCGCTGGCCGGGCTGGCGCGCGAGCGGCTGTGCCGCGCCGTGATGCACGCCTATGAGACGGCCGCGCCCGGCCCGGCCATGGAGTACCGCTACTATCCCGACAGCTTCGCCGAACCCTACCTGTCACGGCGCAAGGCGGTGGGGGCGGCGCTCTATGCCCTGCTGAACATCAGCCGCGACGACCGCGCGGGCATGCACCGCCAGCACGGGCGCAACTATCTGTTCTTCGACGCGCCGGTGGGGCTGATCTTCACCATCGACCGCAGGCTGGAGATCGGAAGCTGGCTGGACTACGGCACCTTTCTTCAGAGCATCATGGTCGCCGCCCGCCAGTTCGGCCTGCACACCTGCCCGCAGGCCGCCTGGGCGGCCTATGGCGGGATCGTGCGGCACGAGCTGGGCATCCCCGACGACCGCATGGTGGTGGGCGGCATAGCGCTGGGCTACGAGGACCCGACCGCGCCCGAGAACGCGCTGCGCACGGAGCGGGCGCCGCTGTCGGAGTGGGCCCGGTTCGAGGGCTGGGACTGAGATGGCCCGCGACGGCGACACCTCACAGCCCGCGACGGTGCTGCGCCAGCTCGTCCGCTCGCTCTCGCAGGCCGTGGCCGGGTTCGAGGCGACGGCGGACATGCCGCGGCGCACCTTCCCCGACTACAAGAAGGCCCGCGCCGCGTACCTGGAAATCCAGTCCATGGTCTTCGCCGTGCAGGACAAGGCGCAGGAGAGCCGGGCCCAGGCCCCGCCCGACCTGGGCGCCTGGCTGGTGCGGACCCGGCTGCGCGCCATTGCCGCCTTCACCCGCGTCAGCCTGTCCTTCTTCCGCGACCCGCCGGCCCTGCTGGTGCAGGCGCTGGGCGCGCATGAGATCCTGGACATGGAGCGCGAAGCCTTCGAGGGCGTGCTGAAGGACTACGACATGATGCTGCTGGAGGCCTCGGTGGACGACCGCAAGGCCGACGAGCTGGACAAGGTCCGCACCCAGATAGAGGAGGTCGTCCGCCTGCTCCAGGACCTGCTGAAGACCGCCCCGCCGCCGCTGGCGACGTTCTGACGATTCGCCATCCGGCTGTATGCGGCAGAGGAAAGGCACGTCAAGTCTGTGGATTCTCCCCCCGACCGCCCCGTATGATCCTTGCAGAAATGCGGATCTGACGACAGATGGGCGAGAAGGAGGCGCTTGGGGGATGACGGACGCGGTGCTGACCGGCATGACCCCGCCCTACGGGCGGCCGGGGACGGAGACGGGCGACGCAACGGGCGGCGGGACCGGCGACGGAGCGGTGCGGTTCGAGGCGGGGCGCGGCGCGCTGATCGGGCTGCTGCTGACGAACATGCTGCTGAACCTGCTGACGCTGGGGCTCTACCGCTTCTGGGCGCGCACCCGGGTGCGGCGCTTCTTCTGGGGGGCGCTGCGGATCGACGGCCGGCCGCTGGACTATACCGGCCGCGGGATGGAGCTGTTCCTGGGCTTCCTGGTCGCCCTGGTGTTGCTGGCCCCGGTGCTGGCCGTCTTCCAGTTCGTCGCCAATGTCCTGACCCTCACCCATCCCGTGGCGGGGGTGACGGTCACCCTGCTGTTCTATCCCCTGCTGGGGGCGCTGGCCCTGACCGGCGCCTATTTCGCGCGGCGCTATCTGCTGACGCGGACGCGCTGGAGCGGCATCGCGGCCGGGCAGGACGGGACGGCGGTCCGCTTCGTCGGACTGCATCTCTGGGCCTATCTGCTGGCGACGCTGTCGCTGGGCATCGCCATGCCCTGGGCGGACGCGAAGACCTACCGTTACCGCATGTCCATCACCCGGTTCGGCACCGGCAGGTTCGGCAGCGACGCGGACAGCCGCGGCCTCTGGGGCGCATGGCTGGCCGCCTGGGGCCTGCTGGCGCTGGGCACCGTGCTCTGGGCCGTCGGATTCACGCCGGCACTGGAGACGATGGAGGAACAGCAGGCAGGCGTCCCCCCGACGCCGCTCGATCTGAATGACGGGCTGCTGGCGGTCGCCGTCCTGCTCTATGCCGCCGGGCTTCTGGCGCTGGCCTTCTACCGGCTGGTCCGGTTCCGGCACTTCACCCGGCACACCTGGCTTGAGGGCATCCGCTTCCGCTGCGACGCGCCGGTGCGGGCCTTCATCGGCGTGATCGCCGTGACGGCGCTGCTGCTGCTTGGCGTGGCGGGGCTGGCGGCGCTTGCGGGCATCGGCATCGCCATGCTGATCCCGACACCGATGGGCGTCGTGGTGGGGGGCGCGGTGGCCCTGCTGCTGCTGCTGGCGGCCACGCCGCTGGTGACGACGGGCTACTACCTGCCGGCGCTGCTGACGCGGCTGGCGGCGCACGGCCGGATCACCGGCCTGTCCGCCGCCGACGCCATCGTCAACCGCGCCGCCCCGGCCCCGCGCCGGGGCGAGGGGCTGATCGACGCCGTGGGCGACATCGGGATCGGACTGTGACACGGCCGGCGGCCGGCGGCAGCGCGCCGCCCAGCGGCGCTGCGCCGGGCGACCTGGGCAGCGCCCGCTACCAGGACGGCGCGACCGGCCGGACCCTGCCCGTGCGGCTGCGGGCGGAGGCGGCGTGGCTGGTGATCCTGCATCCCGACGGACGGGAGCTGGACCGCTGGCCCGGCGACGGCGTCCGCCCCCTGCCCGACGGTCCACCGGGCGCGCTGGGGCTGGAGGCCGGATCGGCGGTCCGGCTGCTGCCCGACGATGACGCCACCCCGGCCCGGCTGGCCGCGGCCTTCCCCGCCATCGCGGGTCCCGCCCACCGGCCCCCGCGCCGATGGGCGGCGGGCCCGACCCTGGCGGGGGCGGTGCTGTCGCTGCTGCTGGTGGTGTTCGTGCTGATCCCCGCCCTGGCGCCTGTGCTGACCGAACTGGTGCCGCCGTCGCTGGACCGGCGGGTGGGGGAGGCGGTGGCCGAGTCCCTGGCGGACATGATCGGGGCCGACATGGTCGGGGATGAGGGGCTGCCGCGACGCTGCGAGGATCCGGCGGGAACGGCGGCGCTGGAGACGATGCTGGCCCGGCTGTCCGGGCCGGGGCCGCACGTTCCGGCGGACGGCTTCAGCGTGCGGGTGGTGGGCAGCCGCATGGTCAACGCCTTCGCCCTGCCCGGCGGCATCCTGGTCGTGCCCGCCGCCATGATCACCGTCGCGGACAGTCCCGAGGCGCTGGCCGGCGTGCTGGCGCACGAGATGGGCCATGCCGTGGCCCGCGACCCGATGGTGCGGGTGATCCGCGTCGGCCTGTTCGGCGCCGTGCTCTCGCTGGTGACGGGCGATTTCAGCGGCGGGGTCGTCGCCGCCCTGCTGACCCAGGCGCTGGAGTCGGGCTACAGCCAGGAGCGGGAGATGGCGGCCGACGCCTTCGCCGCCGACAGGCTGGAGGCGGCCGGCCTGCCCGTGGGTCCGCTGGCCCGGCTGTTCGAGCGGATGCGCGACATCCACGGCGACCCGCCGGTCTGGCTGCGCTGGCTGTCCAGCCATCCCGATACGGCCGTCCGCATCGCGGCCCTGGAGGCGCGCCTGTCGCGCGACCCGCCGGCGGGGGCCGTCCCGCTGCTGCTGCCGGAAGCGTGGGACGCGCTGCGTCGCATCTGCGGCAGCGTCGTGGCCCCGGAGCCCGCTCCCCCGGAACCGGTGGGCGGCGCATCCGGCGGCGGCGTCAGTCGCGGCGGACCAGCTTGAAGAAACGGCTTTCGTGGCCCTCGATCTCCTCCTGGTGGAGGAAGGCGAGCCGGCGGTCCTCGAAGGTCCGGAAGAAGCGGTCCCAGGAGATTTCCTCCAGCCCCTCCTCCTTCTCGCCGAAGTCGATACGCAGGATGCCGCCGTCGGAGTCGTCGTCCCCGCCGGTGCCGGCGACCGCGGCCGGACGGCCGCCGCGCGCCTCGGCCCAGCGCCGGATGGCGTCGTGATCGGTGGTTCTGATCGCATCACTGCCACGGGCACCGCTGGTCATCTTCATCTCCCGACCTATTTAAGAGTCAGGCGCCATCAACCGCCACGATCCGGCTCCGTTCCCGGTTCCTCCGCAGTCCCGGTCCAGGAGCAGCCCTGGCCCGGGTGGCGGCGGAACCGGGGAGCCGGCGTCCCCGTTCCGATCCTGGCGGGATGATCCTGGCGGCCTGACCTCGACGGCCTGGCCCATACGGCCTGGACCTGGTGGCCGATCTGGTCGCCCGACAATGGGGCCGACACGGATGGCCAGACCCCGGCAGCCCTGTCGGGCACCCTCACCTGGACAGGCTTGCAATTGATAATGACTCTCAATATGGTTCCGGTATCGACCACGGAGGCAAGCATGCAGGCGATCAGCCAGGACCGGCCTTCCCACCCAGGTCCCGCTTCCGGCCCGGACTCCGGCCTTACCGTTTTCGACCTGGACCGGGTGGAGCAGTTGCTGGTCTGGTCCGCGCGGCGCTGGCGCTACGGCCGCTTCGGCTGGGTGCAGGTGGAGGCGGAGTTCCGGCGGCTGGCCGGCACCGGCTGGGCCGATGCGCTGCTGGCCTGGGAACAGGCGCTGGACCTGATGCACCGCTATCCGCTGACCCAGCCGGAGATCCCGAACGGCTGCGCCCCGCGCATCAGCCGCGACGAGCGCGCGCTGCTGACCTTCGTCGCCCTGGTGCAGCGCCGCATGCCGGCGGAGCCGACCCTGCTGCTGAACCGGCTGGCCGTGCCGGCCCTGCGCAAGGAGCTGGGCCAGTCGCTGCGCGAGCTGGCCTGGGCCCTCTTGGACCAGCCGCTGCCCCTGCGCCAGCCGCCGCCCCCGCCGCCGCCCGTGGGCGGCACCCCCTCGGACGGCGCCCCGGCCGAGGGCGTGGTCAGCGGGACCTGGGGACGGCTGCGTCGTTCTCCAGCTCGATGACGGCGATGCCGCCGACGCTGCGGGTCGCCACGACGCGCAGCCGGCGGTCGCCGCCGTGCAGATAGTCCGCCGCCGCGGCCAGCCGCGGCGCCCCCGCCTGCCCCACGAAGAACGGCGCCACCGCCAGCCGCAGCCGGTGGAAGCAGCCACTGGCAAGGAACAGGGTCAGCACCTGGGTGCCCCCTTCCACCAGCAGCCGCCCGATCCCCACCCCTTCCAGCGCCGCCACGATGGACGGCGCATCCGTCCGCTCCAGCGGCAGCACCGTGGCGACGGCGCCCAGCCGCCGGCGCAGCCCCGGCGCCACTTCCGCCGGGCAGAGCACGAAGCGCCGCCCGTCGCCGGCGAAGAAGGCGCCCCCCGGGTCGATCGCGCCGCTGCGGGTCAGCGCCACCCGCGCCGGATCGGCCGGCAGGCCGCGGTCCAGCCGGGCCTGCCGCAGGTCGGGAAAGCGCACGGTGAGCCGGGGATCGTCCCGCCGCAGCGTGCCGGCCCCGACCAGCACGGCGTCCGCCGCGGCGCGGGCGGCATGGACCTCGCGCAGGTCCTCCGCCCCGGAGAGGACCAGCCGCTCGCCGCCCGCGCGGTCGATGCAGCCGTCCAGCGACATGGCCACCGAAACCTGCACCAGATCCATCCGCCCCCTCCCCCCGCCGGTCGGCGCCTGCCGCAGCAACGGTTGCGCGCGGCGGTCGGCCCGCGCCCGGCGCCACCCCTGGGTCGCTTCCGGGGCTTCCGGCGGCGCCGGGGCGGGGCTACCCTGCCCGGGGAACCACAGCGGGAGATCGGGCGTGTCCAGCTTCTGGGATGAGCGTTTCGCCACGGACGGGTTCGTCTACGGCACGGAGCCCAATGCCTTCCTGACGGCGCAGGCGTCCCTGCTGGCGCCGGGCGGGCGGGTGCTGCTGCCCGGCGACGGGGAGGGGCGCAACGGCGTCTGGCTGGCGGAACGGGGCCTGGAGGTGCTGGCCGTGGACAGCTCCGCCGTCGGGCTGGCCAAGGCGGAGCGGCTGGCCCGCGAACGCGGGGTGCGGATCGCCACCGCGGTGGCCGATCTCGCCGCCTGGGACTGGCCGGAGGCGCGGTTCGACGCGGTCGTCGTCATCTTCCTGCACCTGCCGCCCGACTGCCGCGCCCGGGTCCATGCGGCCATGGCGCGGAGCCTGCGCCCCGGCGGCCTGCTGATCCTGGAGACCTTCCGGCCGGCCCAGCTCGGCCGCGCCAGCGGCGGCCCGAAGGACCCGGCCCTGCTCTACGATGCCGACATGCTGCGGCGGGACTTCGCCGGGCTGGAGGTTCTCCTGCTGGAGGAGGCGGACCCGGAGCTGGACGAGGGGCCGTTCCACCGCGGCCCGGCCGCGACCGTCCGGCTGGTGGCCCGGCGCCCGTAGGCTCCCCCGCTCGGCGCGCTTCCCCGGGCGACCGGCGGGAGGAACGGCCGGGCTGTGAGGATTTCGGGACCGCCCGGTTGCGCAGGTCCAGCCGGCCGCGTTTGCCCGTATGACCGGGGGCGTTCCCGCAACCAGCCCGAACCCTGCCGCCGATGCGCCAGCCGCCGCCCCCGCACCGTACCGCCCAGCACCGTCCCGCCCAACACCGCCCCGCGCCGCACCGTCCCGTCCTGCGCGCTCCCGTCCCCGCCGCCCGGATTGCCCCGGCGTTGGCCGTCGCGGCGTTCCTGCTGTCCGCCACACCGGCCGCGGCGGAAGTGGGCGTCGGCATCAGCGCCGGAACCACCGGCGTGGGGGCGGAGCTGTCTTACCAGATCCTGCCCGTCCTGGGCCTGCGCCTGGATGCCGGCACGCTGGGCCTCTCCCGCTCCATCAAGGTTGACGACATCGACTATGACGGCGACGTCACGCTGCGGTCGGCCGGCGCCCTGCTGGACTGGTATCCCTTGGCCGGATCGTTCCGGCTGACGGCCGGACTGCGCCTGAACGGCAACGACATCGACGTGCAGGCCACACCCGGCCGGCCGGTGACGGTGGGCGGAAACACCTACGCGCCGGAGCTGATCGGCCGGCTGGAGGGTTCGGTCGATTACGACCGCATCGCCCCTTATGCCGGTCTGGGCTGGACCGTGTCGCTGCCGCTGACCGGGCTGTCCTTCGTCGCCGACCTGGGCGTGATGCACCAGGGCCGGCCGGAGGTCAGTCTCCGCGGCACCGGCCCCGTTGCCGGCGATCCCCGCTTCGCCGCCGACATTGAGCGCGAGCGCCGCGAGCTGGAGGACGAGATCGACTGGACCCGCTGGTTCCCCGTCGTGAAGCTGGGCCTGAGCTACCGGTTCTGACGGCGCCGGCTGCCCCCCTCAGCCCACGAGGCCGAGGAAGTCGTCGGCATCGAGGCGGGTGACGCCGAGGAGGAGGAGGGCGAAGTCGATCACGCCGTCCACCTTCACGTTGCCCTGCACCAGCATGCCGAGATCGGTGCCCACCGCGCGGATCTGGCCCGCGCCGGTGAAGGTGGCGCTGCCGATGAAACGGAAATCCTGGTCGCCGGCCCGATGCAGGTCGGCATCCATGGCCGAAAGGTCGATGCGGTCGTCCCCCGCCCGGTCGAAATCGAAGATCACGTCCGGCGCCCGCACCGGACTGTCGCCGGGCCGGATCAGCCGGAACAGGTCGTCCCCGGCGCCGCCGATCAGGGTGTCGCGGCCTTGCGCCCCGACCAGCGTGTCGTCCCCGGCGCCCCCGTCCAGCCGGTTCGCCACCTCGTTGCCGATCACCAGATCGTCGCCGCTGCCGCCGACCGCGTTCTCGATCACCGTGCCGTAGGCGATGGCGATGTTCTGCTTCAGCAGGCTGTCGCCCTGCGAGGCATAGTCGGCCGGCACGTCCGCCCGGCCGCCGGCGCTGCTGAAGGCGCCCTGGCGCAGGTCCAGCACGGTGGGCGTGGCGAAGCCGGAGAAGTCCAGCGTGTCGGTGCCGCCGGCATCCCAGAGGGCGACCACCGGCTGGGTGTTGCGGCTGAAGTCGAAGGACGGACGGTCGGCCAGATCGGCGCTGGCGTTGAAGCCATAGGTCGTGTCGCCGGTGCGCGTCGTCATGTCGGCGCCGTAGAGGCGCTGGGCGGCGGCGATGTCGTGCAGCAGGGGAGAGGCGGCATAGACGAAGCGCAGGTCCCACCAGTCCACATGATCGGCCCCGGTCAGGCGCGCATCCCAGTAGGACATGATGCTGTACTGGCGCGAATCCTGGAAATACTCCGCACTGGCGGCATAGGAGATCTCGCCGTCGTCGCCGGCATCGTAGTCGCCGGGATGCGACAGGCCCAGCGCGTGCCCCATCTCGTGGACCAGCGTCGTCAGGCCGTAATAGCCCGGCGCCAGTTGCAGGTTGCTGGCCTGGTCGGGATTGACCCAGACATCGCCCCCCGCCGCCGCCCGCGCGTCCGGAAAATAGGCCCAGGCCTGGCCGGGGCCGGTGGTGGTGTTGGCGAAGCGGATCTGGCCGCCATCGGGCCGGGTATCCTCCACGAAGCGGATCGCCAGCACGTCGTCCCAGAGGGCGGCGGCCTGGCGCGCCGCCTCGCGCTGCGCCGCGGAGAAGGGGGAGAAGCCGTCGGCCTCCCCGTTCGGGCTGTAACCCTCCGCCGGCCGGTGGTCGATGAAGCCGTAGCGGACCACGCCCCCGGGGGCGGCCCAGGCCGTGCCGGTGCGGATCAGGTGCTCGGCGATGGTATCGGTGTCCCAGATCTCCTTGCCGGTGCCGGCATCGACGGGGAACTCGCGGGCGGCGGAACGGAACGACAGGGGGCGGACGGCGCTCATTCTCGGGGCTCCCGGAGGGGGGGATCGGTGGCGGGGGGCCGGGTGGCAGGCGGGCGGGTGGCAGGCGGGGGGCGGCGCCAGGGCAGCGCCTCCGCCAGCAGGGCGTCGAGGGCGTGGGCGGCCGGCCCGCCGGGGCCGGCCAGGGTCGCGGCATCGAGGGGGGCCGCGGCGGCGGCCGGCAGGGCGACGGCCCGCGGCGGCGGACCGAACAGGGCGGGCGGCGGCGCCCCCCTGCGCCAGGGCCGCAGCACCAGCAGCAGCACCCGGCCGGCGGCCCCCGGCACCAGCGTGTCGGCCGGCTGCACCGCCGCCTGCACCAGCAGGGCCACGGTGCCGTCCGCCAGCAGCGCGGGATCGCCGGGGGCCAGCGCCGCCACCGGCAGCGGGGCGCCACGGGCGGCCAGCGCGGCGGCGCGGCGGCAGAGCGCCGTCTCCAGCGCCAGACGGTCGGCCCCGGGCAGCGGCGCCAGCGAGCAGCGCAGCGCCAGGCGCTCCGCCCCCTGCCAGACCGGGTCCGGCGAGCGCGCCGCCGCGGCCGGCACCAGGGCCGCCAGACTGAGAACCGCCACGCTGAGAACCGCCCTGGTACGGGCGGGCGGAGGCACGGCAGCGGGCGGCAGGAAATGGGAGCAGTTCATGGACGCTCGACAGGGGACGGTCGAAAGCCTGTCCACGGTAGGTCATGACCGCCAGAAACCGCCGCCGCTATTTGGTGAATAATCCGTTCGGAGCGGGTCGGACGCACATTCTTGTCACAGCAATTTCACCATGATTATTCAATATTCAGTAAATTAAGATTCTGCTCCGACGCCGGCACGGCGGAACACGGCGCGCCAGGGGAACGCCGGGAGGAAAGCCGGGGTGCCACGCGGGGGCAGCCTGCGGCAGACGCGGGGCCCGGCGACGGAACGGACTTGCAATCCGCGGCGGAACCTCCATATCGTGGGATGCAAATCTTCATCGGTCCGATCCGATCCCCGCCGGGCTGCCCCGGCAGAAGATCGGTCCGACCGGACACCGGATGCCCCGTCCCTCGGTCCCAGGCCAGGCCCGCAAGTTCCGAACTTGCACGGTCCAGGGATCAAGGATCGCACGGCGGCGTCCCACCCGGCCCCATCCCGGTTCCGGACCGTGTCCGCCACAGGCCCTGACGGCCTGCGCGCGCGGTTGACCGCTCCGGCCCCTTTCCAGGGCCGGCCGCGGCCTCCGGGGCCGGTCCGCACCGCTCCGGCGGTGCCCCCTTTCCGCGTCGCCCTCCGGCGGCGCACGCCCCGCCGGCAGCGTCGAATGCCGGCACACGGCCAACCGCGGGAACACGCGCCCCGCGGCCGGCGTCAAAGACGAAGCGCGCATCAGACGGGCGCCGCGGAAACGCGGGACACGGAAGCGGGCGCCGCGGCGTTCCCACCCCGGGAACGACGAGAACGACGAACGGTCAGAAACGAAAGACTGCATGACATTCCTGCATGGGCGGCGCGCTGCGCCGCGTGGGACCGCGCCGAAGAGACAGCGCCGGTCCGCTCCGGCCCGCACCCCCGAGACGGGGGCCGGCCGCACGATCCCGGGTCCGGTCCCGGGCGCCGACGAGATCATCTTCCTTCCGCTGGGCGGCTGTTCCCGCATCGGCATGAACATGACGCTGTACGGTCACGCCGGCAAATGGCTGATCGTGGACGCGGGCGTCGCCTTCCTGGGCGACGACCAGCCCGGCCTGGACGCCGTGATGGCCGATCCGACCTTCATCGAGGAGCGGATGGCCGACGTGGTCGGGCTGGTGGTGACGCATGCCCATGAGGACCATGTCGGCGCCATCCAGCACCTCTGGCCGCGCCTGAGCTGCCCCATCTACGCCACCGACTTCGCCGCCCATGTGATCCGCGAGCGGCTGAAGGAGACCGGCACGACCCGGCAGGTGCGCCTGCACCCGCTGCCGATCGGCGGCGAGATCGCGCTGGGCCCGTTCCGGGTGCAGACGATCGCCGTCACCCACTCCATCCCGGAGCCGGTGGCGCTGGCCATCCGCACGGCGGCGGGCACCATCCTGCACACCGGCGACTGGAAGTTCGACGAGACCCCGCTGGTCGGCCACACCACCGACGTGGAGGCGCTGCGCCGGCTGGGCGACGAGGGCGTGCTGGCGATGCTGTGCGACAGCACCAACAGCATGGTCGAGGGCAGCACGGCGTCGGAAGCCAAGGCCCATGCCGGGCTGACCGCCGCCTTCGCCGGGCGCAAGGGCACCATCGCCGTCACCGGCTTCGCCAGCAACGTCCACCGCATGAAGGCGGTGGCGCTGGCGGCCAAGGCCAACGGCCGCCGGGTCGTGCTGGCCGGCCGCTCGCTCCTGCGCATGGAGAAGGCGGCGCGGGCCTGCGGCTATCTGGAGGACATCCCCGAGTTCCTGAGCCTGGACCAGGCGGCATCGCTGCCGCGGCGGGAGCTGGTGCTGCTCTGCACCGGCAGCCAGGGCGAGGAGCGCGCCGCCATGAGCCGCATCGCCCGCGGCGAGCACCGCTCGCTGCGGCTGGTGAAGGGCGACACGGTGATCTTCTCCGCCCGCGCCATCCCCGGCAACGAGGAGGCGATCGCCTCCGTCGTCCGCCATCTGGAGGCGGCGGGCGTGCAGGTGCTGACGCCCGCGGACGCGCCGGTGCATGTCTCCGGCCATCCGGCGCGCGAGGACCTGAAGCGGATGTACGGTCTGGTCCGGCCCCGCTTCGCCGTGCCCGTCCACGGCACGCTGGAGCATCTGGAGGCGCATGCCCGTCTGGCCCGGAGCTGCGGCGTCGAGCGCGCCCTGGTGCCGGAGGACGGCGACGTCATCCGGCTGGCCGCGAAGGGCACGGCCGTCGTCGGCCGGGTGGACCCGAAGCGTCTGGCCCATGACGGGCGGGACCTGCTGCCCTGGTCGCCCGAGGAGGATCTGGCGCTGGCGGCCTGACCGCCGGCGCCCCCTTCCCCACTCCGGTCAGGCAGCGGTCAGGCGGCGGGAATCTGCCGCCCCAGCGCGCGGCGGGAGAGGTACATGAAGGGCGTATCCAGCACCGAGAGCGCCACGCGCAGCAGGTAGGTGCCCAGGATATAGGTGAAGAGCAGCGCCTCCAGCCCCACGGGCTCGGGCGCGAACACCACCCAGGCCAGCACGCTGAAGATCACGTTGTCCACGAGGCTGGACAGCATGGTCGAGCCGTTGTTGCGCAGCCAGAGATGCCGGCCGCCGGTGGCGCCGCGCAGACGCTGATAGACCCAGACATCGAAGATCTGGCTGGTCAGGTAGGCGGTCATGCCCGCCGCGAACAGCGCCGGCGCGGGCGTGAACAGCGCCGCCATGTGGCCCTGCATGGGCAGCGCCCAGGCCATCTCCGTCCCCGCCTGCTCCGGCGTCAGCGGCGGGAAGCCGAGCGTCAGCAGCATCATGCAGGTGAACAGCAGATAGCCGGCGAAGCCCATGAAGATGCCGCGCCGGGCCGCCTCCCGCCCGAAATGCTCGGTCAGGATGTCGGTCGCCAGATAGGTCGAGCTGAACAGCACGGTGCCGAGCGCGACCGGGTGCGCGTAGAGGCCGAACTGCACGGCCTTCAGCACCTCGACATTCGCGCCGATCACGGCCACAGCGATGTAGAGCTGCAACCCCGCCGCCCCGAACAGGCGCCCCATCAGCAGGATGGCGCCGAAACAGAAAACGGCCTGGAGCAGGAGCAGAAGCTCCGGCGGCAGGCCGTTCAGCAGAGCGACGAGGTCGGCAGGGGAGAGGGACACGGCCCCCCGCCCCGGCGGATCAGGCCGTGGCCTTCTTCGCCTCGATCGCCTTCTGGATCTGCTTCTTCACCCGGCGGGCGTCCTGGTTCAGGCGCGCGTCCGGAATGTCGAGCAGGGCCGCGTCCAGGCCGCCCTTGTGCTCGATGGTGCGGATGCCGTTCGTGGACAGGCGCAGGCGGACCATGCGGCCGAGCGTGTCGGACAGAAGCGAGGTCTCTTGCAGGTTCGGCAGCCAGCGGCGGCGGGACTTGTTGTTGGCGTGGCTGACGTTGTTGCCGGTCTGCACACCCTTGCCGGTGACGGCGCACTTGCGGGACATCGGAACACCTTTATTGGTCGGGCGACTTTATGGGTCGGGCGACGTCACCGCTGTACCGGGGAGAGGTCGCGCGGAAACACGAAAACCGTTCCGCCGTGCGCAGGAACACGCGGCGGAGAGCGCGGTATCTAGCCGAGACGGTGGGGAGAGTCAAGAGACCCTGGCCGCTGGCAGTTTCCCGACCCGATCTTTCCGCCGCCATCCGTGGCATCACCCGGAGAGCCCAGAGTTCTGCCGTTCATGCCCTCCCTTTTGGACGGCAAATTCTCAGGAACCGAACCCGGAACGCTTCTGGATCGAAAGCAACTCTTGCTCCACCAATCTCAATCAGAGGCTCCGTGGCAGCCACACGGAGCAGATCAAAATGTATCATGACTGCATCAGCTTCTTTACTGGGCATGACCCACTCACGATGGACTGGATCATTTATGAGGCGCGATAGAGCGTCAAGGCGAAGTTCTATAGCAACAGAAAGAGCCGAAGCCTTCTGAATACCAAATCCCTTTAATTCCAAGGCCCGCAAGCACGCCAAGGAGCGAATTTCAAAGTTCGACCTTTCTTCTGGCTTCATCGATTCATATAACTGCAAAATTTCTTTAAGGATTTTTGCATTTATTTTTGTTTTATTTACAGTCTCTAAGTATATTGACATTGGACCCACCCTAAATCGGATATCCAGAAGCAGCCGAAAACTTCATCTGCACAGCCCAGACATGGCAATTTATTCCAAAGAGGCGATTAAGGGAATAGGCAAAGTCTCTCCCCTTGCAATACAGCGGTTGGCTGACATTGGGCTTCCCGCCTCACCAACCCTCGGCGCGATAGGCGATGGTGCCGTCCACCACGGTCAGGAGCGCGCGGGCCTTCGGGATCTCTTCCACGGGCACGGTCATCAGGTCGGCGGAGAAGACGGTCAGGTCCGCCTTCTTGCCGACGGCGATGCTGCCCAGGTCCCGTTCCTGGAAGGCGGCATAGGCCGGGGCCAGGGTGAACAGCCGCAGCGCCGCCTGCCGGTCGAGCGCCTGTTCCGGATGCCAGCCGGGGCCGCTGAAGCCCGCAAGGTCGCGCCGCGCCACGGCGGCATAGAACTCGATGCGGGGGTCGCCCACCTCCACCGGCGCGTCGGAACCGCCGGCGACCACCGCCCCGCTCTCCAGCAGGCTGCGCCAGGCATAGGAATCGCCCAGCCGGGCGCTCTCCGGCCCCAGCCGGGCCGGGGCGAAGTGCAGGTCGCCGATGGCGTGGCTGGGCTGCATGGAGGCGATGACGCCCAGCGTGGCGAAGCGCGGCCGGTCCGCCGGGGCGACGATCTGGGCGTGCTCCACCCGCCAGCGCGGTTCGGCCAGAGCCCGCTGCCCGGCCGGGACGGCGGCGAAGGCGGCCTCATAGGCGTCCAGCACCAGCCGGTTGGCGCGGTCGCCGATGGCATGGGTGGCGACCTGGATGCCGGATTTCAGCGCCGCGGCCAGGAAGGGGGCCGTCTCCGCCGGGTCCAGCAGGACGAGGCCGCGGCCCGGCGCGTCGGCATAGGGCTCCAGCAGCGCCGCCCCGCGGGAGCCCAGGGCCCCGTCCGCGAACAGCTTGACGCCGCGGGTGACGATGCGGCCGTCGCCGCTCTGCCGCGGCCCCTCGGCCACCAGCCGCTCGCCGTCGATGCGGCGGACCAGGTTGTAGACGCGCAGGGGCAGCGCCCCCTCGGCCAGCAGCGCCTCCTGGATCGGCACGTCCTCCAGCGGCGTGCCCATGGTGTGGACGCCGGTCCAGCCCAGCCGGGCATAGAGCGCCGCGCCCTCGGCGTAGGCGCGGCGGCGCTCATCCACCGTCGGTTCCTTGCGCAGCCCGGCGACCAGCGACATGGCGGTGTCGATCAGCATGCCGGTGGGCCGGCCCTCGGCATCGCGCAGGATCTCGCCGCCCTCCGGCGCCACCGTGTCCGCGTCGATCCCGGCGGCGCGCAGGGCGGCGCTGTTCGCCACCAGGGCGTGGCCGTCGGCGCGGGTCAGCAGCACCGGAAGGTCCGGCGCCACGGTGTCCAGGTCCTGCCGGGTGGGAAAACGCTTCTCCGGCCAGTGCGTCTCGATCCAGCCGCCGCCGGTCAGCAGGCTGCCGGGCGGCTGCCGGGCCACCCGCGCCGCCACGGTGGCGAGCAGCGAGGCAAGCGACCGTTCCGTCGAGAGGTCCAGCGACAGGGCGCGCTGGCCGACGCCGTCCAGATGCATGTGCGCGTCGGTGAAGCCGGGGAACAGCGCCGCCCCGCGCAGCTCCACCACCTGCGTCGCCGGGCCGACCAGGGCCTGGGCCCCGGCCCGCGGGCCGGCATGCACGATGCGCCCGGCGCGCACCGCCACCGCCTCCACCGTCGGGGTCGCCTCCTCCGCCGTGTGGATCGGCCCGCCCCAGAACACCAGATCGGCCGGCTCCGGCGCGGCCGCGGCCGCCGGCGTCGCCAGCAGCAGCCCGCCCAGGAGTGTGCGCAGAAGTCCCCGCATGCCCGTCGTCCCCCGTCTGTCGCTCGTCCCGTGCCGATGCTCCGCCCGTCCGGGCCGGAGAATCAGAGTCTTAGCCGCTGCCGGGGGGAGCGTCGAGGGGCTGCGGAGGGCCGCCGGTCAGCCGTCGAGCCGGTGGGGGAAGCCCAGCACGTCGTCGTCCCCGGCCGTGCGCTCGGCCGCCGGCTTGCCGTAGGCGGCGAAGCGGCGGGTCACCTCCGCCATCTCCGCTTCCGTCAGGATCACCGGCTCGCCCAGGCTGCGGGCGTGCCAGTACTGCCGGGCCAGCGCCTCCACCTCCACCGCGAGGTCGAGCGCCTTCTCCAGCGTGGCGCCGTAGGCGATCTGGCCGTGGTTGGCCAGCAGGCAGGCGCGGCGCGGCCCCAGGGCCGCCAGCATGGCGTCGGACAGCTCCTGCGTGCCGAAGGTGGCATAGTCCGCCACCTCGATGGCGGTGCCGCCGGCCATGGCGACCATGTAGTGGAAGGCCGGGATGCGCAGGCGCAGGCAGGCCAGCGCCGTGGCGACGGTGGAATGCACATGCACCACCGCCCCGGCATCGGGCCGGTGCCGGTAGATGTCGCGGTGCAGGCGCCATTCGCTGGACGGGCGGAGGTCGCCACGGTAGCCGCCGTCCAGCGTGACCGGCACCAGCATGTCGGGCGTCATCGCCTCATAGGCGACGCCCGACGGCGTGACCAGGAAGCCCTGCGCCGTCCGCACGCTGACATTGCCCGACCGGCCCTGGTTGATGCCCAGCGCGTTCAGCGCCTGGGCCGCGCGCAGCAGGGCCGCCCGGGCGCCCGCCCCGCTCTCTTCCGTCCCGCTCAATCCTTGACCTCCTCATCGGGGTAGACGCCCCAGAACTCGTCGCGGCGCAGCCAGCCCTCGATGCCCTGCGCCTCGACCCGGCACCAGTCGCCCTTGCAGTAGTTCAGCCGGCCGATCACCCCCGGTTCGACCTGCGCCACCGCGGGCGACGAGCCGCCCGGCTCGCGCCGCAGGGTGCGGACGTCGCCGGTGATGACGAAGCTGCGCCGGCCGACCAGCATGGAACGGTGGACCCAGCCCTGGGTGCCCTCCCAGTCGCGGATGCGGCGCCAGGTGTCGAACTCGGCCGTGATCTCCACCGGCATGCCGGCGCGCACGAACACCCAGTCCACCGGATAACGCACGCCGGGGCCGGTGCGCAGGTTCACCTCGTCCGAGCGCAGCGTGGCGAAGCGGGGGATCGGCAGGCCGCTGCGCACCACCGCATCGGGCCGCGGATCGGCCTCCTGCTGCGGTTCGTCCTGCGCCGCCGCCGGGGCGACCACGGGCGCCGTCAGCAGCAGCAGCGCCGCGGCGCGAAGAACCAGGGATTTCAGAACGGACCTGAGAGCCATCGCCTTCTGACGCATGTTTCCGGAACGGGCCGAACCCTGCCCCGCCGGCCGGGCGGGGTCAAGGGAGGGCTGGGGCCGCACGCCGCCTGGACAATCCGCCGCCGCCGCTGATACTTCCATGCCGTCGCCGTGGGGCGGGGCGGGGCGGCCGGAAGCGACGCCCGCAGGACCGGACGCCCACAGTAAAGGCACGCAGGGAAGGAAGCCGCGCCATGCCGGATCGCAAGCGCCCGCTGGTCATCGTCACGCGCAAGCTGCCCGACGTCATCGAAACCCGGATGATGGAGCTGTTCGAGGCGCGGCTGAACCTGGACGACACGCCCCTGACCCGCGAGCAGCTCCTGGACGCCGCGGCGCAGGCCGACGTGCTGGTCCCCACCGTGACCGACCGCATCGACGCCGAGGTGATCGCCGCCGCCGGCCCGCGGCTGAAGCTGATCGCCAATTTCGGCAACGGCGTGGACCATATCGACCTGAAGGCGGCGCGGGAGCGCGGCATCAGCGTGACCAACACGCCGGGCGTGCTGACCGAGGACACGGCCGACATGACCATGGCCCTGATCCTGGCCGTGGCGCGCCGGCTGACGGAGGGGGAGCGGCTGGTCCGCTCGGGCCACTGGACCGGCTGGGGACCGACGACCATGCTGGGCTCGCGCCTGGGCGGCAAGCGGCTGGGCATCGTCGGCATGGGCCGCATCGGCCAGGCGTTGGCCCGCCGCGCCCGCGGCTTCGGCCTGTCGATCCACTATCACAACCGCCGCCGCGTCCATCCGGAGATCGAGGCCGAGCTGGACGCGACCTACTGGGAGAGCCTGGACCAGATGCTGGCGCGGGTGGACATCGTGTCCATCAACTGCCCGCGCACGCCGGCGACCTACCACCTGCTGAACGCGCGCCGGCTGAAGCTGCTGAAGCCCAGTGCCATCATCGTGAACACCAGCCGCGGCGAGGCCATCGACGAAGGCACGCTGGCCGGCATGCTGCAACGGCGGGAGATCGCCGGCGCCGGCCTGGACGTGTTCGAGCAGGAACCGGCCGTGGACCCCAAGCTGCTGAAGCTGGACAATGTGGTGCTGCTGCCGCACCTGGGCAGCGCCACCTATGAGAGCCGCGTGGACATGGGCGAGAAGGTCATCGTCAACGTGAAGACCTTCGTGGACGGCCACCCCTCGCCCGACCGCGTCATCACGACGGAATTCTGAAGCGGCAAGGTTCTGACAGGACGGGGTTCTGAACGGGCGGAGTTCTGAAAGGGCAGATGGGGCGCCCCGGTCGCCGGGGCGCCCCCGTCCTTTCCGCCTAAGCGAGCCAGAGTCCCGTGTCGGCGGCGGTGGCGATGCGGTTTTCGCCGATGCCCCAGACGAGCCAGTGGCGCAGGGGGTCGATGCCGGCGGCGGCGACATCGGGGTTGCGCTCCAGATAGGCGGAGAGGTCGAACCAGGCGGAGGGGTCGCGGTCCTCGCGCCAGCCGAACTCAAGGTAGTGCTCGTAGCCCGAGCGGAACGTGCCGGCCTCGACCGCGGCGCGCACGTCGGCCCAGCGGGCCAGATAGGCCTCCTCGTCGAACA
>NZ_JBHTCM010000012.1:0-124622 GCF_042665545.1 Rhodocista pekingensis
GAATCACAAAATCAGGCCCATGGGAATCCCTAACGACTCCTGTCGCCCGGAAACCGCTCTAATAGGAGAGAACAACCGGCGCCTTTACGGACGCACTGATATTGTCAACTTCCTATCGCGCATTGATCCATCGCGGCTTCCTTGGCGGCGCGGATATATTGATGTTGACCTGCCCCCCTGATCTCCTCCGCTCAGAAAGGCGCCTGTCCACTGGACATGACAAAGTGGGATGCCTCTCCGCTAAGGGGGCAGCTCATGCGCACGTCCGGGTCAATGCTGTCGAGCTGGATCGCTTGGCGGAGGAAAGGGGCTTTCTTGCCCCCCATGCCATCCCCTATGCTTCTTTCGGGTGCGATGAGCGCATCGGCGGGCAGGCCGGGAGCGCGGGTTCCCAGCATATCGGCAATGTTCATGCCTCACTCCTGAATCAAGAAGCCCCGGATCACTCCGGGGCTTCGTCGTTTCCAGCCTTCGGCTCGGGGCCGGGTTTCACCTTGGCTATCCGCCTGAGCTTGTCCTCAAAGGCGGCTTCGGATTCGTCGCATTCGAGTTCGCGGGCCGCTTCTTTGAAGCGTTTCAGTTGTTCGCCGGAATCAGCCATTGGCATCCGTCATATAATCAAGCAACGGCATGTCACGTTTGGGAGGCGTGGGCGGCAAGGGCAACTCCTCCAAACCCACGACAGACAGCCCAGCAGACGGCGCCATGGCTCTGATGTCTGCGTCATTGGAGTAGATGGTGGCCGCGCGACGGACCTTCGCAATCGCGACGATCTGCCTGTCTACTTTCACCTTCTGCCAATCGCCCTGCGCTCCCCCTCGCTTGTCACCGGCCGCGCGGGCCTCACTGCACATGATTGCCGCCTCTTGGGCCGCCAGTATGTCAAAAGAGTCTATGCTGAAAGCCGCAGATTTGGACAACTTCTCCACATAGGCCAATCCCGCCCTGCCTGCCCGCACCAAGGCTTCGCTGAGGGCTGGTGTAGGGATGCTAATCTTGGTCTTGTCTGTCTGGAGCCGAGCAACAAGGTAGTCCAGGCGCTCGCGTGCGTCAGGAACTGGCCGGTTACCGGGCGCCATTACCCGCACAAGGTCGGGTGGCGCAATCAGAACAAGCAGCGTAGTGGTGTCGAAAACGACCATCAGTGCAGCGCCCCCCCATGCCGGATTTCCATGGCTTCACGCCACAGGTCGTCCGCACTGGCCCAGTCCGCGCCTTCTATCGCCCTTAGCTCAGCGACCGCGGAAGTCAGGGGCGTCATATCCAATGGTTCGAAGCTTCTGATTGCGAACCTCTGAAGCGTCCAGATGCCGTCCTCGTCCCGCGCCCATTTGCCTTGGCCATAAAGCCTCAACTCCCCTTCAAAGAGGAATCTCGCCAACTCTTTGGCAAGGGCCTTAGAGGCGACGCAACGTGCATGGACAACATGCCCGGACTGGACGCAAACCGGTATCTCGTCGCGCGTTCCTCCAACGCGGATGATTGTGCCATCTATGCTGCCCGCACCGGGTACGCCGGATAACTTCACCGGCTCGGGGGCATCTTTGCCCGGAAACATCAAAACCCTGGCATCTCGCCCGACAGGTTGGAGCTCGCCCACGCTCCGGTCTTCACGAAGCTTCTTGTTCAAAGCGCGATAGGCGTCCATGTGGACGACATCTGCCGTGCCCTGCTCAATGTCGTCTATCCTGGCATCAACAAGCGGGCTTGCATCCCGCTCAACAGAGTGGACGAGTCCAATACTGCTGCGCACCAACTCGACGAAATGCACTTTGGATGGCTCGCCCAGCATCCGCGCAAGATCGGCCATGTATTCGGCAAGACGACTCATCGGGAGAGTACCTATCGTGTACTCCCCCTTAATCTTGAACACATACTTCTGAACGTCATCCATTTGCCGCCTGCCGGAATGACTTAGTTCGTTACGAACGAGTCCCGGTACATCAACCGCTTGCCGACGACCCCAGCGAGGGCAACAGATGCCCGCTCACTGTCAGTGAGTCTACGCTCATTGTACCGAAATTCAAATTCCGCCAGATAGCGATGCAGGTGCTTTTTGGCGCAGTGCTGGTACACGCCCTTCATGCCCCGCTTGAAGATGCTGAAATAGCCTTCGATCGTGTTCGTGTGGACAGGGCCGCGACCGTACTCACCCTTGTTGTGGCGAACCACGCCGTGGGCAGCGAACTCGCGGGACAGGTGGACGTACTGACCGGCTTCGTCGGTGCAGACCGTGCTTTCCGGGGCGATGTTCGCCTTGAGGATCGGGGTCAAGTCCTTCGCCTTGAGGCTGTCCACCACCATGGAACGTGCGCGGCCCGTCTTGCGGTCCACCAGCGCCAGCACCTTGAACTTGTGAGCGTAGCCACGGCCCTTCTTCTCACCATGCGGCTTTATGGTGCGGTCGGTGCCGATGAACGTCTCGTCCACCTCGACCGTCTCGCCCTCGCCGCCCATCGGCTCGAAGCCGAGGACGCTCATCGCCTCACGGAGACGGTGCGTCATGAACCAAGCCGTCTTGTACGTCACCTCCAGCACGCGGTGGAGCTGGTGAGAGCTGATGCCCTTCTTGGAGGAGCAGAGCAGGTAGCAGGCCTGGAACCACTTGTAGAGCGGAACGTGGCTGGACTCGAACACCGTGCCGACCTTCACCGTGAACTGCTTGCGGCACTGGTAGCACTTGTGGACGCCGATCCGGGTCGCGCTGCCCGCCAGCTTTCCGATCCGCTCCACGCCGCCGCAGTGCGGGCACATCGGGCCGTTCGGCCACACGATGCTCTCCAGTTTCGCGTAAGCAGCGGCTTCGTCGTGGAAGTACGGGGCGGACAGGACGGACATAGGGGCGTCTCCTCTATGCCCCGACGGTAGCGCCCCAGCATGGGTTTGTAAAGTATATAATCACCTTTTTTATGGCGGGCAGGCAGTGCGAAGGGCTTGTAACGGAAGGGAAGTCTCTCGCCAAAAGGGAACGGGGGCGCTAGCCTGCGGGACACACCCGACCCTTCCCAAGAGCCACGATGCGCCGTCCGTCCCTTCCGGTCCTGCTGCTCGGCCTGCCGGTTCTGCTGGCCGCGGCTCCCGCCTCCGCCCAACCCGTTCCGCCCGTGGCCGCCGTGCTCGGCTGCCTCGACCTGCCCGACGGTCCGGAGCGGCTGGCCTGCTTCAACCGCACCGTTCCGGCGCTGCGGGCCACCGTGCCGCCGGCGGCCTCGTCCGGGGTCGCGCCGCGCGTGGGGGCCGTGCCCGCTCCCCCGGCGGCGGCGCCCGACCAGTCCTTCGCCGCCGAACAGCTTCCCCGCGCGACCGAGCCGGGGGCGGAGCCGGTCCGCATGACCGCCACGGTTACGGAGGTCGGCCGCGACCCGTCCACCGGCCGCCTGCTGGTGACGCTGGACAACGGCCAAGTCTGGATGCAGCGCGAGGCTGCCGCCATCCGGCTGAAGACCGGCATGACCGTGACCGTCAAACCCGGCCTGTTCGGCAGCTATGCCATGGTGCCGGAGGACGGGGCGACGATGATGAAGGTGCGGCGGGTGCGCTGATTCCGGAGTCCCGGCGACCGCGATCGGGTGCCGGGATGCCCGCGCCGCCGGGTTCCGTCAGCCCAGCCCGGCCTTGCGCCGGACGTCGTAGTCGTGGGACTTCGCCCACTTCTCCACGAAGGCGGTCAGATCCGCGTCCGGCCGTTCGGGCAGAACCACGGTCAGCTTCACGTACTGGTCGCCGTGCGCCTTGCGCTCGGGGCTGAAGACCCCCTTGCCCTTGAGCCGCAGCACGCTGCCGGTGTTCGACCCCTTCGGCACCTTCACCGCCACCAGCCCGTCCAGCGTGGGCACCTTGATGGTGGCGCCCAGCAGGGCCTCCTGCAAGGTCACCGGCACATCCAGATGGATGTCGTCCTCGCGGCGGACGAAGTAGGGATGGGGGTCGACATGCACCTCCACGATGGCATCGCCCGCCGGGGCGCCGCCGATCCCGGCCAGCCCCTGGCCCTTCAGGCGCAGCTTGGTCTGGTCGCGGGTGCCCGGCGGGATCGTGACGTCGATGCTCTTGCCCGTGGACAGGGTCAGGCGCCGCTTCGTGCCCAGGCAGGCGTCGGTGAAGGGGACGGTGACGGAATAGGCGACATCCGATCCGCGTCCCTTGCCGCCCGTGCTGTAGCGGCGGCGGCTGGCGCCGAACAGATCGGCGAACGGGTCGTCGGAGAAGTCGAAGGGATCGTCGCGGCCGGCGCCGGCATAGGCGCGGCGGAAGGAACGGTCCGGCCGCTCCGCGCCTGCGGCGTCGATCTCGCCGCGGTCGAAGCGCGCCCGCTTGTCGGCATCCGACAGCAGGCTGTAGGCGCCGTTCACTTCCTTGAACTTCAGCTCGATGTCCGTGCGGCCCGGATTGAGGTCCGGGTGGTACTGCTTGGCCAGACGCCGATATGCCTGTTTGATCTCCTCGGCGGACGCTGTCCGACCGACGCCGAGGATTTGGTAGGGATCGCGCATGGTCACCGCAATTTATAGGACAGGTTGTCCCGGCATCCTACGCCGGCCACGCCGCCGGTCAAGCGGCGGGCCGGTGATCAGGAAGGGAACGCTGTCCCGCGCCGGTCAGCTCACGATCTTCCAGGAGCCGTCGGGCTGCTGGCAGGCCTGACCGTAGGCTTCCTCGCTGCGGCCACCGACCGTGATGCGCTGCTGGAACTCGCGGCAATAGGCGCCGGCCTGGGTGCGGCCCTCCCGGGTCGGGGTGACGACGACGCGGTTGCCGTTGTCGGGATTGTCCCAGATGATCGGCTGGTTCAGCGGGGTGGAGCGGTCCCAGGCCGTGCGGGTGTTGCGCTCCAGCGCCAACTGGTCGGCGCGGTCGAGAGAGGCACCGACCTCGGACCCGATCAGCGCACCGAGCAGCACGCCGGCGCCGGTCGCCCACAGGCGGCCCGAGCCCCCGCCGATCTGCGAACCGGCGAGACCGCCGGCAAGACCGCCGAGGACGGCGCCCGCCCCCTGCTTCTGACCTCCCGTTGACGTGCAGCCGGCCAGCATGGCGGCGGTGACGGCGACGAGAACGACTTTCCGGATCATGGTGCTGCCTCTTGAGGGAAGCCTGCGGATGCGCTGGGCGGGACCGCCGGCCTTCGGGTAACCGAAACTCCGGTCGGGACGTCTGCCATGCGGCTCCGGGCATGGACAAGGATTTAATGATCCCTATTGTCGTGGGCAATTCCGGCGCAACTATGACACAGGTCACCGCCATGAATGCCGCGCCCAGCCCGCTGTCGCCCGCCGAGGCCCCCGCCGATCCGTTCCTCTTCTTCCGCGACTGGCTGGCGGAAGCGGAGCGGACCGAGCCCAACGATCCCACCGCCATGTCGCTGGCGACCGTCGATGCCGACGGCCGGCCCAGCGTGCGCATCGTCCTGCTGAAAAGGCTGGATGACCGCGGCTTCGTCTTCTACACGAACACGGAAAGCCGCAAGGGGCTCCAGCTCGCGGCGCGGCCGGTGGCGGCGCTCTGCTTCCACTGGAAGAGCCTGCGCCGTCAGGTCCGCATCGAGGGTGCCGTGGAGCCGGTGACGGAGGCCGAGGCCGACGCCTATTTCGCCTCCCGCCCGCGCGGCAGCCGCATCGGCGCCTGGGCCTCGCAGCAGTCGCGTCCGCTGGAGTCGCGCGCCGTGCTGGAGCGCCGCGTGGCCGAGACGGAGACCCGCTACGACGGGCAGGAGGTGCCGCGGCCGCCGCACTGGTCGGGTTACCGTGTCCTGCCGGACGACATCGAGTTCTGGCAGGATGGCGAGTTCCGCCTGCACGATCGCTTCCGTTACCGGCTCTCGGCGGCGGGCTGGACCTGCCAGCGCCTCTACCCGTAAGGTCCCGGCGCGCGAAAGCCGGGAAGCCGGGCTTCCGCAGCCGCGGGGCCTGTCGGGAAAGCACATCGGGGCGTCATGAACACCGATCGCATGCAGGACCGGGAAAGCGCGGCGCGCTGGCGGCGGCGGGCGGCCTATGCCAGCATCGCCGTGGCGCTGACGCTGATCGCGGTGAAGCTCGCCACCTATCTGGGCACCGGGTCCGTCAGCATCCTTTCCTCGCTGATCGATTCAAGCGTGGATGCGCTCGCCTCCGTCGTCACCCTGCTGGGCGTGGCGCAGGCGCTGACGCCGCCCGATGCCGCGCACCGGTTCGGCCACGGCAAGGCCGAACCGCTGGCGGCGCTGGCGCAGTCCGCCTTCATCACCGGGTCGGCCGTCTTCCTGGGCTATGAGGCGATCGGCCGGCTGGTCGATCCCCGCCCCGTGGACTCCACCGGCCTGGGCATCGCCGTGATGATCTTCGCCATCGTCATGACGGCGGGGCTGGTGACCTTCCAGCGCTGGGTGATCGAACGCACGGGCTCCATCGCCATCGACGCGGACAGCCTGCACTACCGCGGCGACCTGCTGATGAACCTGGCCGTGATCGCGGCCCTGGTGCTGACCCGGGTTACCGGGGCCGGGTACTGGGACCCGCTGTTCGCCCTGGGCATCGCCGGCTTCCTGGTCTGGAACGCCCTGCGCATCGCCGAGACGGCGCTGGACGTCCTGATGGACAGGGAACTGCCCGACGACGACCGGGCGCGGGTGGTGGCGCTGGTCCTGGCGCACCCGCAGGCGCGGGGCCTGCACGACCTGCGCACCCGCTCCACCGGGGTCGGCCAGCACATCGACTTCCACCTGGAACTGGACAGCGACCTGACCCTGGCTGAAGCGCACGACATCACCGACGAGATCGAGCTGCGCCTGCGCGAGGCCTTCCCGTCGGCGGACTTCAGCATCCACCAGGAACCCGAGGGCCTGGACGACGACCGGCTGGACAACCGCATCGCGGAGGCGCGGGCGGCCGCCCGCAACGGGCTCCTGTCCGGACGATGAGGGGGCGCGGTCAGACAGCCACCCGAGCGGGGCAGGCCAGCGCCCGCGCGGGGCAGGGTCGCGTCGTCGGGGTGGCCCCTGGGTCTGACCCTGTGCGCGCGGTCACACTTCCGGCCGGGCGCCTGCTCTATCCTTCAGTCTACTGAGACAGGGTCCGGAGGGGTCCGGACCAAGGGGCGGAAATGGACTTCCGAGTCACTTTCTGGGGCGTGCGCGGCACGTTCCCCTGCGCCTATGCGTCACATCTTGGCTTTGGCGGCAATACGAGCTGTGTCGAAGTGCAGGCCGGTGACAGGACGCTGCTGCTGGATGCCGGCTCGGGCCTGCGCGCCGCCGGCAAGCATCTGCGGCGCGACGGGATCAAACACGCCACGATGCTGGTGACCCACACGCACTGGGACCACATCACGGGGTTTCCCTTCTTCGAGCCGGCCTACTGCCCGGATTTCAGCATGGACATCCTGGGCGGCCACCTCGAAGGCGTCGCCTGCATCAGCGAGGCGCTCGCCACCTGCATGGAATCGCCGCTGTTTCCGGTGCCGCTGGAGACGATGCGGGCCGATCTCCGCTTCAGCTGGATCCAGCCCGGCGACGTGCTGGACATCGACCGGGGCATCACCATCCGCACGGCGTCGATGAATCACCCCGGCGGCGCCATCGGCTACCGCATCGAGTGCGCCGGCAGGTCGGTCTGCTATGTCACGGACACCGAGCATGTGCCGGGGCTGATGGATACCAACATCCTGCGCCTGATCGAAGGCGCGGACATGGTCATCTATGACGCCAGCTACACCGATGAGGAATTCGAGCAGCGGCGCGGCTGGGGCCATTCCACCTGGTCGGAGGGCGTGAAGCTCTGCCAGGAAGCGGGGGCACGCCGGCTCTGCCTGTTCCACCACGACCCCGATCATGACGACGCCACCATGACGGCGATCGAACGGGCGGCCCGGGAGCGGATGCCGACGGCCTTCGCCGCCCGCGAGGGCACGACCCTGGACCTGCTCCGCGACTGACCGCGGCGCTGTGGCGGCATCCGGGAACCGGGCCGACGGCGGCCGGTTGACCCAGGCGAGCGGGACACGGGCAGGCGCCCGACCGTCCCGACCCGCAACCGGTCCGGAGTCGCCCATGCCACGCACCGTTCCCGTTCCGCCTGCCGTCGCCTTTCTCCTCACCCTTCTTCTCGCCGCCCCGGCCACGGTCGCCCAGTCCGCCGGGGACCGGCCCGCCCCGTCCGGCACCGTCGTGCCCGCGCCCCAGGAGCAGGCGGCGCAGGAGCTGGAGCGCCAGCGCGCCGGCGACAATGTGGAGACCCTGACGGGACCTGAAGCGCCGGTCACGACGGCGGACCCGGGTGTCGGCGTGACCGGGGGCGACTGGGCCGCGGAAACGGCGCCCCCTGCGTCCGCGGATGGCCGGCGTCCTGCCGGAGCGGTGCCGGGCGGGGCGCCCGGCGTGAACATCGCCGACGATCCGGCCGCGGACCCGCCGCTGCCCGACGTCCCCGAGGCGATCGGGGAGGAGATGCAGGACCAGGGCATCTCCGGCGTCGACGCGCCGCTTCCGGGCTCCGCGGAAACGGGGCAGGCGGCATCCGGGCGTCCCTCCGCTGGACGGTCGTCCAGCGTATCCGGGGGCCGGGACGGCGGCTGACCCCGGCGTAAGCCGTACCCCGAAAAAGCGGAACTCCCGGGCCGGGCGGCGGTTGGGGAAGGCGCGGATCGTCCCGGTATGCGGCGCCCCCGGCCGTGCGTTGTCCGGCCCGCGCGTCTCCGGCGATACGCCCGCACCAACGCCGGCCCATCAGACTCCAGGAGGACCCCCCATGCGACATCGGCTGTTGTTCGGCACTGCCCTGGCGGCGGTGATCGGCGCTTCA
Source organism: Rhodocista pekingensis (assembly GCF_042665545.1). Classification (NCBI taxonomy): domain Bacteria; kingdom Pseudomonadati; phylum Pseudomonadota; class Alphaproteobacteria; order Rhodospirillales; family Azospirillaceae; genus Rhodocista; species Rhodocista pekingensis. The sequence continues at coordinate 8,778 of NZ_JBHTCM010000012.1, forward strand.
TCCCTGGCCCAGGCGCAGCCCGGCGGTACGGCCCCGGGAGCCGCGCAGCGGCCTGTCGGCGATACGGACCGCGAGGATACCCTGACTCTGCCGCCGGGCGGCCAGCCGCCGGCCGATCTGGCGAACGTCAGTAACGCGGAACGCTTGCAGCGTGCCTCGCAGCGGCTGCAACAGGCACAGCAGCAGCTCGGCCAGGGCGGCGGCAAGGCCAGCGACGAACAGCTCGCCCAGGTGCGCTCGGCCTTGACCCAGGTCCGGCAGACGCTGGGTGATCTCAGCCGGCATGCGGACACCGGCCGCGCCATGCAGGCGGTGGAGAAGGCCGAGCAGGCCCTGGGCCAGGGCGGCGGGCAGCAGGCCGCGCAGCAGATCGCCCAGGTGCAGAGCGAACTCCAGCTCCTGCAACGCGCCGCCGTCGCGGCGGACCGGCCGGCAGGCGCCCAGGGCGGCGCCCAGAGCGGTCAGGCCGCCACGGGTCAGGCTGCCAACGTGCAGGAATCCGGTCCGCAGCAGACGTCGGGAACGCAGGCCGGCGCGCAGTCCGGCAGCCGGCAGACGGCCGGGTCCCAGGCCGGCAGCGGTCAGTCGAGTAGCGCCCAGGTCGGCAGCGGTCAGTCCGCCGGGTCCCAGTCGGCCGGGTCCCAGTCCGCCAGCGCCCAGGCCGGCAGCGCCGGTCCGTCGGCGGGGCAGGGGCAGCAGTCCGCCGCCCAGGGCCAGCCGCAGTCCGGCCAGTCCGGACAGTCCGGCGGCAGCGCCGGCTCGGCGCAACCGCAGCAGACACTGGCCCAGGCAGAGGCACTGCTGGGCAAGCGGGTCCAGCTCTCCGACGGCAGCGAGATCGGCTCTGTCGAGGATCTGGTGATCGACCGCAGCTCCGGCCGCGTCCGCGGGGTCGTCCTGACCCGGGGTACGGAAGGCATGGGCGGCGCGAACATCCTGGTCCCGTGGGAGCAGGCCAGCATCGACCCGCAGGCCGGTGTCCTGAAGCTGGCGATGAGCGAGCAGGAAGTGATGGCGCTGCCGACCTTCACCTACGAGCAGATGGAGGAGTCCATGGTCGGCCTGTTCGGCCAGCAGCAGGACTGATCGGGCCGGACTCCGGCCGGCAGGGGAACCGGAGGGGACGGGGCGGCGCCACACGGTGCCGCCCCGTTCTGCGTCAGCAGGCCGGACTCCGGCCGGCGGGTCAGGTGGGGGCGGACCCCTGCCCGGTGCAGGCCCGGAACAGCGTCTCCACCACCTCCCGCGACAGGTCCTTGACGATGAAGACGATGCGGGTGCGGTGGTCGTCGCTCGGCCAGGCGTCGAGCTGCACCGGCGGGTGGAACAGGTGCTGTACGCCGTGGACGACGATCGGGCGGTCGGACTCCTCCACGTTCAGCAGACCCTTCACGCGAAGGATGTTCTCCCCCTGCAACTGCGCCAGCGTCTCGAAGAAGCTGACCAGCGCCTCCCAGGACAGCCGGCCCTCGGCCGTCAGGCAGAAGGAGCGGATCGCATCGCCGTGCCGGTTGGGGTCGTGCCCATGGTCGTGCCCGTGTTCATGATCGTGGTCATGGTCGCAGTGGCCGTGCGCGTGGTCGCAATGGCTGTGGTCGTGACCGTCGTCATGGTCATGGCCGTGGTCATGTCCGTGATGATCGTGCCCGTGGGTCTCGTAGGCCTCCGCCTTCAGCCAGCGCTGCACATCCAGCGACTTGGTGGCGGGGTTGTAGAGCCCGGCATCGAACAGCAGCACCGCCAGCGCGCCGCCGGTCTGAGCATCCACCACGGCGGCGGCCGGGTTGATCGCCTTCAGCCGCGCCTTCAGCCGGGCCACCTTCTCCGGTGCCGCAAGGTCGGTCTTGGTCAGCACCAGCCGGTCGGCGACGGCGGCCTGCTTCAGGCTTTCCTCGTGCGCGTCGAGCTGGCCCATGCCGTGGACCGCGTCCACCGTCGTCACCACCCCGTCCAGCCGGAAGCGGGAGGCGATCAGCGGGTCCGTCATCAGCGTGTGCAGGATCGGGGCGGGGTCGGCCAGCCCCGTCGTCTCGATCACCACGCGGTCGAACTCGGTGATCTCGCCGCGCAGCCGCCGCATGTAGAGGTCACGCAGCGTGTCGGCCAGATCGCTGCGGATGGTGCAGCAGATACAGCCCGAATCCATCAGCACCGTGTTCTCGTCGGCCTTGGCGACCAGCAGATGGTCGAGGCCGACCTCGCCGAACTCGTTGATGATGACGGCGGTGCGCGCCATGGCGGGGTCGCGGATCAGCCGCGACAGGAGCGTGGTCTTGCCGCTGCCCAGGAACCCGGTCAGGACGGAGACGGGCAGGCGCGGCGGCGGGGACGGGGGCTGCTGCTGGTCGGTCACGGTGATGCAATCCCGGAGCTTGCGGTGTCGCGTGCGATGGTAACGGGGAACAGAGGCGGTCAGGCCCCCCGGCAGGCGGGGCAGGTGCCGATCACCTCCACGGTCTGGCGGACCGCGGTGAAGCCGCGCGCCCTGGCCCCTTCGGCCACGGCGCGGGCGATCTCGGGGTCGTTCAGCTCGGCGGCGTTGCCGCAGCACTGGCAGACCAGGAACTGGCCGGCATGGGTCTGGCCGGGCTCGGTGCAGCCGATATAGGCGTTCAGGCTCTCGATCCGGTGGACAAGGCCCTGCTCCACCAGGAAGTCCAGCGCCCGGTACACCGTCAGCGGCGCCACCGTGCGCCCGTCCTGCTGCGCCAGGTCGTCCAGCACGGCATAGGCGCCGCGCGGCCGATGGCTGGACCAGACCAGCCGCAGCACCCGCTCACGCAACTGGGTCAGCCGCGCGCCGCGCCCGGCGCACAGGGTCCGGGCACGCTCCATGGCCTCCTCGATGCAGGCGCCATGGTCGTGCGCCGAATGGCTGCGCAGCGGCGCGCGGGGCGTGGGGGTGGAGCCGGGGGCTGTCGCGGGCGGGGGCATGGTGCCGGCCTGGGTCATGATGGACGCGGTTGGTCGATCCGATGCTGTTACCTTATTACATTCCGGGACGTCTGTCGCGCCCGACCAGGGGGAGCGGCATTGCGGAACAAGGGATGAGCCCTACCTCTCTGCGCGGGTGCGGAAGAGACGGAGGCGGCGCATGCCGGCGCGGATCGGGGCGGGTCTTCTGGTAGCGCTGCTGCTGGCGGCGGGGATGACGGCAGCCACGGCGGCGACGGTGCCGGCGGCGGGCCGGCTGGCTTTCAGCGTCTTCCGCAACGGCGACAGCACGATGGGCTGGCACCGGCTGGACTTCCGCCGAGACGGCGACCGGCTGGTGGTGGAGAAGGAGATCCGCTTCGAGGTGAAGGTCGCCTTCTTCACCGCCTACCGCTACGTCCACACGAACCGCGAGGTCTGGCAGGGCGACCGCCTCGTCTCGCTGGAGACCGGCACGGACGATGACGGCAAGCGGCACTGGGTACGCGGCCGGGCCACGCCCGAGGGTTTCGCCGTGGAAAGCTCCCGCGGGGCGCTGCTGGCGCCGGCCGACGTGGTGCCGACCAGCTACTGGAATATCCGCACCGTCGGCACCACGCGCCTGCTGGACACGCAGCGCGGCGTGCTGATGGATGTGCGGGTGGAACCGCTGGGTGCCGAGCCCGTGGCGGCGGCCGGTGGCGTGGTGGAGGCGCGGCACTTCCGCGTTCACTTCCTCAGCAACCAGCCGGGCGCGACGGACTTCGTGGACATCTGGTACGACGACGCCGACGCCTGGGTGAAGCTGGCCTTCCGCGCCAAGGGGCAGGACATCGTCTACCGGCTGGACACGCCCGGCGGCCTTTCCCAGCCGACCCCCGCCTCGCCAGCAGGCACGCGGCAGGCCGACACGTCCCAGGCCACCACACCGCAGGCCGTCACACCCCAGGCCGTGGCCCCGTCCCTCTGACATGCCCGGCACCCTCCGCTTCGTTCTCGGCGACCAGCTTGGCCGGGGCATCTCCTCCCTGCGCGGGCTGGACCCCGATGCCGACACCGTGCTGCTGGCCGAGGTGGCGGCGGAAACGGAGTACGTCCCCCACCATCCGAAGAAGATCGCCCTGATCCTGGCGGCCATGCGCCATTTCTCCGCGGGACTGCGGGCCGAGGGCGTGCGGGTGGACCATGTCCGGCTGGACGATCCGGGGAACAGCGGCAGCTTCCGCGGCGAGCTGCTGCGCGCGGTGGAGCGGCACCGGCCTGACCGGATCGTCGTGACCTTCCCCGGCGAGTGGCGCGTCTGGACGGACATGAAGGGCTGGGAGGCCGCGGCAGGCGTGCCGGTGGAGATCCGCGACGACGACCGCTTCTTCTGCCCGCCGCGCCGCTTCCGCGCCTGGGCGGCGGGCCGCCGGCAGTTCCGCATGGAGTTCTTCTACCGCGAGATGCGGCGGGAGACGGGCCTGCTGCTGACGCCCGACGGGGAGCCGGAGGGCGGCGCCTGGAACTACGACGCCGAGAACCGCCGACCCTTGCCGCGGGGGCTGGAGCCGCCGCCCCGCTTCAGCGAGCCGCCCGACGCCCTGACGGCGGAGGTGCTGGCCCTGGTGCGGGCGCGCTTCCCGGACAGGTTCGGGGAGCTGGAGCCGTTCCGCTTCGCCGTCACGGCCGCCGGGGCGGAGGCCGCCTTCGAGCATTTCGTGCGTCACGCCCTCAGGCACTTCGGCGACTACCAGGACGCCATGGCGGCGGGGCAGGACACGCTGTTCCACGCCGTCATCTCCCCCTACCTGAACATCGGGCTGCTGGACCCCCGCACCGTCTGCCGCCGGGTGGAGGCGGAATACCGCGCCGGCCGGGTACCGCTGAACGCGGCGGAGGGGTTCATCCGCCAGATCCTGGGCTGGCGCGAATATGTCCGCGGCCTCTACTGGCTGCGCATGCCGGCCTATGCGGAGACGAACGCCCTGGGGGCCACGCGCGACCTGCCCGGCTTCTTCTGGACGGGGGAGACGCCGATGACCTGCCTGCGCCAGGTGATCGACCAGACCCGGCGCGAGGCCTATGCCCACCACATCCAACGCCTGATGGTGACCGGCAATTTCGCGCTGCTGGCGGGGCTCGCCCCGCGGCAGGTGGAGGACTGGTATCTGGCCGTCTACGCCGATGCCTTCGAATGGGTGGAACTGCCCAATGTCCATGGCATGGTGCTGCATGCCGACGGTGGCGTCATGGCGTCCAAGCCCTATGCCGCCAGCGGGAAATACATCGACCGCATGTCCGACTACTGCGGGCGTTGCCGCTTCGACGTGCGCCGGACGACGGGTCCCGATGCCTGCCCGTTAAATTTCCTTTACTGGAGCTTTCTGATGGACCAGCGGGAACGGTTGCAGGGCAACCCCCGCATGGCCATGATCTACCGGACGCTGGACCGCATGGCCCCGGCCACGCAGGACGCGGTCCGGGCCGATGCCGCCCGCTTCCTGGCCGGGCTCGGGACCGCCGACCCTCCGGCGCCGTCCGCGCAGCCCTCCCTTCTGGAGAAAGACGCATGAGCAGCCCCTACACCCCCCGGCCGGGCGACGGGGTCGCCTGGGTCACCGGGGCCTCCAGCGGTATCGGCGAGCATGTCGCGCTGCGGCTCGCCCGCGAGGGCTGGACCGTCGTCATCAGTGCCCGGCGGGCCGAGGTGCTGGCCGCCATCGCGGAACGGGCGCCGAAGCCCGGCCGCATCGTGCCGCTGGCCCTGGACGTGACCGACCGCGACGCGGTCGGCCGCGCCGTGGCGGAGATCCGGGAGCGGCACGGGGAGATCGCCCTGGCCGTGCTGAACGCCGGGACCTATCAGCCCGATGCCGCCGACAGCCTGGACGCGGCGTCGTTCCGCGCCACGCATGAGCTGAACGTGATGGGCACCGTCCACTGCCTGGAGGCGGTTCTGCCGGCGATGATCGCGCGCCGCCGCGGGCATCTGGTGATCGTTTCCAGCGTGGCCGGCTACCGCGGCCTGCCGCGGGCGCTGGCCTACGGGTCCAGCAAGGCGGCGTTGATCAATCTGGCCGAGTCGCTGAAGATGGATATCGAGCGATTCGGCCTCAAGACCCAGCTCGTCAATCCCGGCTTCATCAGGACTCCCTTGACGGACAGGAACGACTTCCCCATGCCCTTCCTGATGCCTGTCGAGGACGCGGCGGAACGGATGGTGGCGGAGATGAAGAGCGACAGGTTCGAGATCACCTTCCCGCGCCGCTTCACCTTCCTGCTGCAACGGCTGCGCTGCCTGCCGTACCCGGCCTATTTCGCGCTCGCCCGCCGGGCGATGCCGAAGGGAGGCTGAGCGCATGGCCGAGCCTGTGCCGGTGCAAGCGGCGCTCGACGCCTATGTCCGCTACTTCGAGGAGCTGACCCCCGATACGCTGGACCGGCTGGACCGGCTGTCCGTGCCGGACATCCATTTCAAGGACCCGTTCAACGAGTTCCGCAGCCGCGACCGGCTGAAGCTGGTGTTCGGCCGCATGTTCCAGCGGGTGGACACTCCGCGCTTCATCGTGCGCGACCATGCCATCAGCGGCCAGACGGCGTTCCTGCGCTGGACCCTGACCTTCCGCAGCCGCGGCCCGCGGCCCTGGAGCATCGAGGGCATGTCGGAGGTGCGCTTCGACCATGCCGGCCGGGCCGTCAGCCACATCGACCACTGGGACGCGGCCGAACAGCTCTATGAGCGCCTGCCGGTGCTGGGCACCGTGCTGCGGTTGATCAAGGCACGGCTGGCGGATTGAGGTTGCGCGCACTGCCGCGCCGTCCTACATCGCCGCCATGAACCAGACGCCCGATCATCCGCCGCTCGACACCGTCCGCAGCGTCTCCGACCTCCGCGCCCGCGTCGCCCTGTGGCGCCGCGAGGGTCTGCGGGTCGCGCTGGTGCCCACCATGGGCGCCCTGCACGACGGCCACCTGACCCTGGTGCGCCGGGCGCGCGGGCTGGCCGACCGGGTCGTCGCCTCCGTCTTCGTCAACCCCGCCCAGTTCGGCCCGAGCGAGGATTTCGCCCGCTACCCGCGGGACGAGGCGGGCGACGCGGCCAAGCTGGCGTCCGCCGGCTGCGACCTGCTGTTCGCGCCCGATGTCGCCACCATGTACCCGCCCGGCTTCGCCACGGGCGTGGAGGTCGAGGCCCTGTCGCGGCGCTGGGAGGGGGAGTTCCGGCCCGGCCATTTCCGCGGCGTGGCGACGGTGGTGACGAAGCTGCTGCTCCAGGTCCTGCCCGACGTCGCCTGCTTCGGGGAGAAGGACTACCAGCAGCTCCAGGTCATCCGGCGGCTGGTCGCGGACCTGGACATTCCGGTGCGGATCAAGGGTGTGCCGACGGTGCGGGAGGCGGACGGCCTCGCGCTCTCCTCCCGCAACGCCTATCTGACCCCGGCGCAGCGGGCCGTGGCGGCGGCGCTGAACCGCACCCTGCGCGGCGTGGTGGAGCGGCTGGCGGCGGACCCGGGTGCCGTGGCCGAGGTGGAGTCCCGCGCGCGGGCGGCGCTGCTGGAGGCCGGATTCGATGCCGTGGACTATCTCGCCGTCGTCGATGCCGCCAGCCTGGAGCCGCTGCTGCGGCTGGACCGGCCGGCGCGGGTGATCTGCACGGCCCGGCTGGGGACCACGCGCCTGCTGGACAACATGGACGTGCCGGTCCCGGCCTGAGCGTCAGCGCCCCTCGGCCGTCTTCTTCAGGATCCTGATCCATTCGTCCGCCGTGGCCGAGCGGCGGAAGCTGACGACGAAGGGCTGCGGGTGGCGGCGGGAGGTCAGCTCCATCTCGAACGCCCCGTCCTTCGGCAGGTAGTGCCAGGCGGCCAGATCGCGCGGTCCCAGCAGCACCATCTGCGGCCGGCCCTTGCCCAGCACGGCGATCCGGCCGCACGTCTCGTCCGCGGCAAGGCCGGAGCCGTCATGGGCATGGCGCTCCGTGACGGTGAAGCCGTCGATGGCGTCGAAGCGGGCCAGGATGTCGTCGTCGGACGGCTGCGACGGCTGGCTCAGCAGCCAGAGCGCCCCCGCCAGAACCAGACCCGCGATCCCCAGCAGCAGCACCAGCGTCATGGCCCGTCCTCCCCCTCCCTGAAGGGATAGGGCGGGGGGCTGCCGGGATCAACGGGGCCGTTCGCCCGCCGTCCGGTCCGGCATCGCCTCCACCGCCGTGCGGCGGGGCCGGCGCTGCGCCACGACGGTGACGATGGCCGCCACCGCGAAGACGGCGATCAGCATCGCCAGGAACCACATCACATCGCCGCTCACGCCGCCGTCCGCGTCCATCCGTTCCTCCCGTCGGTCGCAACAGTGTCCAGGAACGGCAACGGGCGGCGCACCGGTCCGGCACGCCGCCCGTGACGATTCGCGCTCCGCCGGCCGCGTGACCGGCGGCGGCGCCTCACCAGGTGCCGGTGTTCGGCATGCTGGTCCAGGGTTCCCGCGGCTCCAGCGCGCCGCCCTTCTGCAACAGCTCCACGGAGATGTTGTCCGGCGAGCGGATGAAGGCCATGTAGCCGTCCCGCGGCGGCCGGTTGATGGTCACACCCTGGTCCATCAGCCGCTGGCAGGTGGCGTAGATGTCATCCACCGCGAAGGCCAGATGGCCGAAGTTGCGGCCGCCCGTATAGACCTCGGGGTCCCAGTTGTAGGTCAGCTCGACCTGGGCTTCGGGGTTCTCGTCGGCGCCGAGATAGACCAGCGTGAAGCGGCCCTTCTCGTTCTCCATGCGGCGGACCTCCTTCAGCCCCAGCTTGGTGCAGTAGAAATCCAGCGATTCCTCCAGGTTCGTCACGCGGACCATGGTGTGGAGGTACTTCATGCCCAGCTCCTTCGGCGTCGGGGGATCGCAGCGGGGCCGGTCGGCCCGGCCGACAAGATAGGAAGCGGACGCCGCCGGCGCCACCCGCTCCGGGGGCGGTCCGGTCCGTTTCTGCCGCGGCGCATTCACATGCAGTTAAACAAAGGTGGAATATCAGCATTCCTTATGGACTAATATGTCCGGCGCTGGGGGCCGGGTGGCGGTGTCATGGAACTGGGGGGCGTTGCGTCGGTCTGGGTACTGTCGGCGACCGCCCTGGTCTTCGTCATGCAGGTCGGCTTCTGTTTTCTGGAAGTCGGTTTCGTCCGGGCCAAGAACAGCGTCAATGTCGCCATCAAGAATGTGATGGATTTCTGCGTGGCCGGATTCCTGTTCTGGGTGTTCGGTTACGGGATTATGTTCGGTGAATCCTTCGCCGGTCTGATTGGAACCAGCGGTTTCATGCCCGATCAGGGCGGTTCCGACGATCTTCTGTTCGTTCTCTTCCAGCTCATGTTCTGCGGCACGGCGACGACCATCGTCTCCGGCGCCGTGGCCGAGCGGATGGGCTATTCCAGCTATGTCGCGGTGTCGGCGCTGCTGTCCGGCCTCGTCTATCCGGTGTTCGGGCACTGGGCCTGGGGCGGCATGGCGGGCGACGGGCCGACGGGCTGGCTGGCGCGGCTGGGCTTCATCGATTTCGCGGGCTCCACCGTCGTGCATTCGGTGGGCGGCTGGATGTCGCTGGCGGCGATCCTGGTGATCGGCCCGCGGCGGGGCCGCTTCGGGCCACGTTCGGGGGCGATGACCGGGCACAACCTGTCCATGGCGGCGGGGGGCACGCTGCTGCTCTGGCTGGGCTGGATCGGCTTCAACGGCGGCAGCGCGCTTGGCGATCTGGAGATCGTGCCGGCTGTCATCCTGCACACCATGATCGCCGCCTGCGCTGGCGGGCTGGCCGGCCATTTCCTCTCCCTGGCGCTGCACCGGCGCGCCCGGGTGGAGCATCTGCTGAACGGGGTCCTGGGCGGGCTGGTCGCCATCACCGCCTGCTGTCATGTCGTGAACGGCCAGTCCGCCGTTCTGGTCGGGGCGGTGGGCGGCGGGCTTGCCCTTCTGGGCGAGAAGCTGCTGCTGCGCCTGGGCATCGACGATGCCGTGGGCGCCGTGCCGGTCCACCTGTTCGCCGGCATCTGGGGCACGCTGGCCGTGGCCCTGCTGGGCGACCCGCAGCACTGGGGCACCGGGCACGACCTTTCCGACCAGCTCGCCGTGCAGGCGCTGGGGGTGGCGGCCTGCGGCGTCTACGCCTTCGGGGTCGGCATCCTGGCGCTGGCCCTCGCCGACCGGCTGTACCCGCTGCGCATCTCCGAGGCGCAGGAGGAGACCGGCCTGAACGTGGCCGAGCACGAGGCCCATTCCCCCATGCTCGACCTCATCCGCGAGATGGAGCGGCAGCGGATGGAGGGGCGCTTCGACCGTCCCGTGCCGGTGGAGCCTGAGTCGGACGTGGAACCCATTGCCACCGCCTACAACCGGGTGATCGACCGGGTGGGCGAGACGATGCGGCGGCAGGACCGGCTGTTGCAGGAGCTGTCCAGTGCCAAGCTGGAGGCGGAGGCGTCGAATCAGGCGAAGTCGCGCTTCCTGGCCAGCATGAGCCATGAGCTGCGCACGCCGCTGAACGCCGTCATCGGCTTCTCCCAGCTCATCGCGGAGAAAGCCTACGGGCCCGTCTCCGACCAGTATGCGGAGTACGCCCGCGACATCAACGAGAGCGGCCACCACCTGCTGACCCTGGTCAACGACGTGCTGGACTATTCCCGCATCGAGGCGGGCAAGGCCGCCCTGAACGAACAGCGGGTGGATCTGGGCCGGGTGGTGCCCCTGGTGCAGCGGATGATGCAGGCGACCGCGGACGCGGCCGGTGTCGGGCTGGCCTGCGACATGCCCCGGCCCCTGCCGCTGCTGCTGGCGGACGAGCGGGCGATCCGCCAGATCCTCATCAACCTTGCCAGCAACGCGATCAAGTTCACCCGCTCCGGCGGCTCGGTCACCCTCTCCGCCGCGGTGGAGCCGGACCGGCGCATCCTGCTGTCGGTGGTGGATACCGGCATCGGCATGGACCCGGCCGCCGTGCCGCGGGCGCTGGAGCCGTTCAGCCAGCTCCACGGCGACCTGTCGCGCAGCCATGCCGGGGCCGGGCTGGGCCTGTCGCTGGTCAAGGCGCTGGCCCAGCTCCACGGCGCGACGCTGGTGATCCGCACGGCGCCGGAGCAGGGGACGGCGGTGCATATCCGCTTCCCCGCCGAGCGCACCCTGATGCCGCCGCCCTGACCGGGGATCAGCGGCCGCCGTCGTCGCGGATGCGGACCGAGGCGATGCCGGAATTGCGGATCGACCGGCTGTCCGCCACCCCGTCGAAGGACAGGCTGCCCAGACCGCTGATGCTGGCCTCCAGCCGCGGGGTATGGCCGCCGCGCACGGCGACGTCGGCCATGCCGCTCATCTCGATGCTGACGGGGCCGGAGACGGCGGCGATCTCCACCTGGCCTGTGCCGCTGATGCTGACGTCGGCCGGCCCCGCGACGGCGCCGGTGGTGACGTCGCCGGCCCCGCTGATGGTGAGCTTCAGCGCCCCGGCCACGTCGCCCACGGTGACGGAGCCGGCGCCGGAGATGCGCAGGTCGGCGCGGGCGACCCGGCCCGTCTCCACCTCCGCGGCCGAGGTCAGGGCCAGGGTCAGCGGCCCGTCCAGATCGCCGATCCGGGCCTCCCCGATCAGGTTGCCGACGGTGACGGCGCTGCCGGCCGGCACGCTGACCCGGACACGGACGGTGTCGTCGCGGTCAAGGGTGCGGCGGCCCAGCCCGTCGAGGTCCTGATCCAGCACCACCTCGCCGTTGCGCAGGGTGACGCTGGTGCGGTCCACCAGATCGGCCGGCCCGTCGAGGCTGACGCCGATCCGGCCCGTGCCGGTCGCCACCGTCACGGTCACCTCGCCGATCAGGTCCTCGATGCGGAAGGCGCGGGCGTCGAACTCCTGCGGGGCCGCCAGGGCCGCCGGCACGGGAAGGAGAAGGGCGGTCAACAGGGCCGCCGCCGCGGCACGGCGGCCCCGGGCGGGGCGGGACGGATCAGGGCGGAACATGCCGGACCTCCTCAGCGCCTGCCGGTGATGGTGACCTTGCCGGAGCCGGACTGGCTGATGCTCTGGCTGCCGGCCGTGCCGTCCAGGGTCAGGTCGCCGGACCCCGCGATCGACACGGACAGGGGATCGGCGCGGCCGCCGCGCAGGGCGATGTCGCCCGAGCCGTTGATCTCGGCCGCGACGGGGCCGGAGACGCTGGCGATCTCGATATCGCCGGACCCGTCGATCTCCAGCGTCACGGCTCCGGCGGCGGGGCCGGTCTTCACCTTGCCCGAGCCGTTGATGTCCACCGCCAGATCGCCGGAGATGGCGCCGACGGTGATGTCGCCGCTGCCGCTGACGTCCAGGCTGGCCGTCGTCACGGCGCCGACGGTCAGGGTGCCGGAGGTCATGTCGTCCACGGCCAGCGGGCCGCGCAGGTCGCCCACGCGACCCTCGCCGATGAAATCCTCCACCGTCAGGCCGCTGCCCGCCGGCAGCGTGACCTTCACGGCGATCCAGAGATCGCGGTCGGAGTCGCGCCAGGTGCGGCGGTCGCTGTTGTCCTGCTCCAGCACGACGCGGTCGCCGTCCTGCCTCACGCTGACCCGGTCGATCCGGGCCTGCGGGCCGCTGATGGCGACGGTGACGGGACCCGGACCGGGGATGACGGTCACGTCCAGGGTGCCGACTACCCCGTCCACGGTGATGCCGCGGGCCGTGTAGTCCTGCGGCCCGAAGGCCAGGGCGGGGACGCTGACGGCGACGAGAGCCGTGGCGGCGAGCAGGGAACGCAACATGGGAAAGCCTCGTAGCGATGGACTTCCCCCCTCAAAGCAAGCGCCGTGCCGGCCCGGAATCCCCCGGAAATCCAGGGGGCATTCCATCCGCCGGTGGCGGGAACCGTCATCGGGTAGCGGAATTCCCCAACCGATGGCGGCCCTGCTGCCTGCCCGGCGCCGCTCCTACGCCCCGCCCGGCGGGCCGATCAGCGCCAGCCATTCCTGCTCGGTCAGGATCGTGAGGCCCAGCTCGCGCGCCTTCGCCGCCTTGGAGCCGGCGTCCGCCCCGACGACCACATAGTCCGTCTTGCCGCTGACGGAGCCCGCGACCTTGGCGCCCAGGGCCTCGGCCCGCGCCTTCGCCTCGCTGCGGCCCATGGTCTCCAGCGTGCCGGTGAAGACCACCGTCTTCCCGGCCACGGGGCTGCCGTCGGCCTGCGGCGGCGGCACATGGTCCTCCACCGCCTCCAGCTCCTTCAGCAGATCGTCCAGGGCATCGCGGTTGTGCTTCTCGGCGAAGAAGGCGCAGATGTCGTCCGCCACGCTCATGCCGATCTGTTCGATGGCGCACAGCTCGGCATACGCCTCGCCCACCAGCTCCGGCTTCTTCGCCTCGTCCGGGTTGGCGCTGCGCTCGGCGGCGGCGGCGGCCATGCGCTCCGTCCAGTGGCCGATGCTGCGGTAGGTCCGCGCCAGCAGCTTCGCCGTCGCCTCCCCGACCTGCCGGATGCCCAGCGCGAAGATGAAGCGGTCCAGCGGGATGCGGCGGCGGGCATCGATGGCGCGGAACAGGTTCTCCACGGACCGGCGGCCGAAGCCGGTCATGGACACCAGCCGGTCCAGCCGCTGCTCCTCCCGCCGCTCCAGGGTGAAGATGTCGGCCGGGCTGCGGATGCGGCCCTGGTCGTAGAAGAGCTGGATGCGCTCGATCCCCAGCCCCTCGATGTCGAAGGCGTTGCGCGACACGAAGTGGCGCAGCCGCTCCACCGCCTGGGCCGGGCAGACCAGCCCGCCGGTGCAGCGGCTGACCGCCCCGTCCTCCTCCCGCAGGGCGGCGCTGCCGCACTCGGGGCAGTGGTCGGGGAAGACGAAGGGCGCGCTGTCGGCCGGGCGGCGGTCGGTCACCACCTCCACCACCTGCGGGATGACGTCGCCGGCGCGCTGCACCACCACCGTGTCGCCCACGCGGATGTCCTTGCGCGCGATCTCGTCGGCGTTGTGCAGGGTGGCGCGGCTGACGACGACACCGCCCACCGTGACCGGCTCCAGCTCCGCCACCGGGGTCAGCGCGCCGGTGCGGCCGACCTGGATGGTGATGGCGCGCAGCAGCGTCTGCGCCCGCTCCGCCGGGAACTTGTGCGCCGTGGCCCAGCGCGGCGTGCGGGTGCGGAAGCCCAGCCGCTCCTGGAGGTCCAGCCGGTTGACCTTGTAGACCACGCCGTCGATGTCGAAGGGCAGGGCGGCCCGGCCGGCGCCGATCGCGGCATAGAACTCCAGCAGTTCCGCCTTGCTGCGGCAGAGCCGGCTCTGCGCCGGGACGCTGAAGCCCAGGGCCTTCAGCCGTTGCAGGGCATCCCACTGGGTTGCCGCCAGCGGTTCCGACAGGTCGCCCCAACTGTAGGCGAAGAAGCAGAGCGGCCGCTTCGCCGTGACCGACGGATCGAGCTGGCGCAGGCTGCCGGCGGCGGCGTTGCGCGGGTTGGCGAAGACCTTCTCCCCCGCCTCCGCTTGCCGGCGGTTCAGCGCGAAGAACTCCTCCCGGACCATGTAGACCTCGCCGCGCACCTCCAGCACGGCGGGAGCCCCCGCCGGCAGCCGGTCGGGGATCTCGCGGATGGTGCGGACGTTCGCGGTGACGTCCTCCCCCTCCGTGCCGTCGCCGCGGGTGGCGGCCTGCGCCAGCGCGCCGTTCTCGTAGCGCAGGGAGAGCGACAGCCCGTCGATCTTCGGCTCGGCCACGAATTCCAGCCCGTCCACCTCCTTCAGGTTCAGGAAGCGGGCGATCTGCTCGACGAAGCCGTCCACATCCTCGGCCGTGAAGGCGTTGTCCAGCGACAGCATGGGCACGCGATGGCGCACCTTGCCGAAGCCGGCGGACGGGGCGGCGCCCACGGTCTGCGTCGGGCTGTCGGGGCTGACCAGCTCGGGGAAGCGCGCCTCCAGCCCGGCCAGCCGGTGCTCCAGCGCGTCGTAGGCGGAATCCGCGATCTCCGGCGCGTCCTTGCCGTAGTAGAGCGCGCGGTGGTGCGCGATCTCCCGCACCAGGGCGGCGTGCTCGGCCGCTGCCTGGTCCAGGGTCAGGGTCTCGACCGGGATGTGGCGGGTCTCGGACAGGTCGGACATGGGCGTGCCGGCAGGGTGGGGACGGGGAGCCCGACGCCGCGGCGCCGGGGTCGCCGACTTCTACACCGCCAGGGGCTTCGAGTCATGACCGCCGGGCGGTGAAGGGCAGCCGTGCCAGCCGCTCCCACGGGCCGCCATGGTAGCGCCAGAGCAGCAGCCCCTCGGCCCGCGCCGTCCAGGGCGCGAACCCGGCGGAGAGGTCCGCCAGCAGGGTCTTCGCCGCCGCCGGCTCGACCTTGTTCTGGATGGTGACGTGCGGCCGGTGCGCCTGCCGGTCCTGCGGGATCAGCCAGTCCGACCAGAGCGCGGCCAGCCGGTCGCGCAGCCGCTCCAGCGCCGGGGCGGCCAGGGTGAGGGCGACGCCGCGGCCCAGCGAGCGCAGCCCCGTCACCGCCAGGGGGAACGGTGCCTCGTCCCGGCAGGTCCGGCGCAGGTCGGCCAGGATGACGGGAAGCTGCGTCCCCGGCAGATGGTGGAACAGGGTCAGGTGCGCGGGGATCAGGTTGCGCTCCGGCGGGAAATGCGCCCGGCGCAGCGCCTCGAAACGGGCGAAGGAGCGGTCGTCGAAGGCCAGCGTCAGGATCAGCGGGGCGGCTTCCGGTCCGGCCCCCTCCGCCACCGGCAGCGCGCTGCCGGGCGGGCTCACGCCTTGGCCAGCAGGCTGTCCGCGGCGGCGCGGGCGGCGTCGGTCACCTCGGCGCCGGAGAGCATGCGGGCGATCTCCTCCCGCCGCTGCGTCGCGTCCAGGGCCGCGACCTCCGTCACCGTGCGGCCGGCGGCGGCCTTCTTGCGCACCTGCCAGTGATGTCCGCCGCGGGCCGCCACCTGCGGGCTGTGGGTGACGACCAGCACCTGGAGCGCGCGGCCCAGCCGGGCCAGCCGCTCGCCCACGGCGTCGGCCACGGCGCCGCCGATGCCGGTGTCCACCTCGTCGAAGACGAGCGTCGGTACGGTGCCGAGCTGGGCCAGCACCACCTTCAGCGCCAGCATGAAGCGCGCCAGCTCGCCGCCCGAGGCGATCTTCGCCAGCGGTCCCGGCGGGGCGCCGGGGTTGGTCGCCACGGTGAAGCTGACATCGTCGATGCCGTGCGGCCCCCAGGCCGTCTCCTCGGTCGGGGCCACGCGGGTGACGAAGCGGGCCTTCTCCAGCTTCAGGGGCGCCAGTTCCGCCGCCACCGCCTTGTCCAGCTTTCCGGCCGCTCTGGCGCGGGCGGCGGACAGCTCGCGCGCCGCGGCGGTGAAGCGGGCCTTGGCGTCCTCCGCTTCCTTGGCGAGGCGGTGCAGCAGATCGCCCTGGTCCTCGATCAGCGCCAGCCGCCGCGCCATCTCCGCCCGCAGCCCGGCAAGGCCGTCCACCTCCACCCCATGCTTGCGGGCGGCGGCGCGCAGGGCGAACAGGCGCTCCTCGATCTTCTCCAGGCTGCCGCCGTCCAGGTCGATGTCGGCGGAGAGCGCCTGGAGCGCGCGGGCAGCCTCCGCCACCTCCGCCGCGGCCTCGTCCAGCACCTGGATGACCGGGTCCAGACGGCCGCCGGCCTTGTCGGCGATACGGGCCAGCAGGCGCAGGGACGCGGCCAGCCCGCGCTCCGCCCCGCGGTCGCCGGACAGCTCTGCATGGGCGCCGTTGATCGCCTCGATCAGCCTTTCGCGGTGTTGCAGGGTGACCCGCTTCTCCGCCAGCTCCGCCTCTTCCCCGTCGCGTGGGTCCAGGCTGTCCAGCTCGGCCACGGCGTGCCGGAGATACTCCTCCTCGGCGCGGGCGCGGGCGGCGTCCTCGGCGGCCTGCTGACGGGCCTGATCTGCCTGCCGCCAGCCGCGCCAGGCGACGGCGGTGGCGCGGGCGGCATCGCCCAGGCCGGCATACTCGTCCAGTAGTCCCAGATGCGTGCGTGGGTCCAGCAGGCCGTGCGTGTCGAACTGGCCATGGACCTCCACCAGCGTCTCACCCAGCCGGCGCAGCAGGGTCACGCCCACCGGCTGGTCGTTGACGAAGGCGCGGGAGCGCCCGTCGGCGCTGACGGTGCGGCGCAGCACCAGCGTGTCCTCCGCCTCCAGCTCCTGCTCGCGCAGGATGCCCAGGGCGGGGTGGTCGGGATGGCCGGACAGGTCGAACTCCGCGGTCACGGCGGCCTGCTCCGCCCCGTGGCGGACCAGCGCGCTGTCGCCGCGGGCCCCCAGGGCCAGCCCCAGCGCGTCCAGCAGGATCGACTTGCCCGCGCCGGTCTCTCCGGTCAGCACGCAGAGCCCCGGCCGGAAAGCCAGGGTCAGGCGGTCGATCAGGACGACGTCGCGGATCGAGAGGGTGACCAGCATGGTCCGGGTCAGCGGAGGCCCGGCCCGCCGGCCGGGACGGCTGCGGGCAGGGCGGTCATCAGAACATCCAGTCCCAGGCGCGGCTGAAGAAGCCGCGTTCCGCCGCCGGGCGGCTGTCGGTCATCAGGGTGTAGGTGCGCTGATACCACTCGCTGCCCGGATAGTTGTGGCCCAGCAGCGCGGCCGTGGCCTGCGCCTCGTCCACGATGCCCAGGGCGAGATAGGCCTCGGTCAGCCGGTGCAGCGCCTCCGGCACATGGCTGGTGGTCTGGTACCTGTCCACGACGCGGCGGAACCGCTTGATCGCGGCCATGTACTGCCCGGTGATCAGATAGTAGCGGCCGACCTCCATGTCCTTGCCGGCCAGATGGTCGCGGGTCAGGTCCAGCTTCAGGTTGGCGTCGCGGGCATAGGCGGTGGCCGGGAAACGGCGCGCCACGTCCTGCAAGGCGGTCAGGGCGCTTTCCGTCATGCTCTGGTCGCGGCGCACGTCGGAGATCTGCTCATAATAGCAGAGCGCCTTCAGGTAATAGGCGTAGGCCGCGTTGCGGTTGCCCGGGTGCAGGGAGACGAAGCGGTCCAGCGTGGTGATGGCGTCATCGTAGCGCATCGCCTCGTAATGCGCATAGGCGGCCATGAGCTGTGCCCGCACCGCCCATTGCGAATAGGGGTGCTGGCGCTCCACCTCGTCGAACAGGGCGGCCGCCTTCAGGTAGTTCTCATTGTCCAGCGCGTTCGCCGCCTCGGTATAGATCTGCTCCACCGGACGCTCGACATACGGGATCACTTCCTTCTCGCCGGCGCAGGCCGCCAGCAACAGGAGAGAGGCCGACGCCGCGACGTGGCGGGGACGGAGGCGGGCGAAGCGGATCGACAACGACATCTTCAGCGGCTGCCTGGAAGCAAGGGACGGGGACTTATAGCACGCGGACTTGGCCTGCCGCCAAGCGGCAACTGCGGGCGCGGGCTGCCCGGAGGATGCCGCCGGACCGGGGCGCAATCATGGCACCGCCGGAGCAGCGGGGCCGCTCCGGCGGTGGGCAGGGCAGGGAATGGCAACACCGCCACAGGGAAGGCGGGCGGGGCGGGGATCAGGCGATGGCGGCCAGCGGCTCGTCCTCGTCGTCCCACAGCGGGCGGGCCGGTACCGTCTCTTCCCAGCGGAAGGCGCCGACATCCGCGAACAGGGCGCGCAGCAGGCGGTTGTTCATCTCGTGCCCCGGACGGACACCGTGGAAATGGCCGATGATCGGGGCGCCGGCCATGTAGAGATCGCCCACCGCGTCCAGGATCTTGTGGCGGACGAACTCGTCCCCGAAGCGCAGCCCGCCCTCGTTGACGATGCGGTCGCCGTCGATGACGACGGCATTCTCCAGCGAACCGCCGCGCGCCAGCCCGGCCTTCCGCATCATGTCCACCTCATGCAGGAAGCCGAAGGTGCGGGCGCGGGCGACCTCCGCCTTGAAGGTGCGGTCATCCTCGCCGATGCCCAGGCGCAGCGCGCCCTCCTGCCGGCGGATGGCGGCGGTGCTGAAGTCGATCTCGACGCGGAAGCTGCTGACCGGGGCCGGCATCAGGGCGACGGACTTGTCGCCGGCCTCCACCCGCACCTCGCGCAGGATGCGCAGGTGGCGGCGCGGGGCGGTCTGGACGGCGCGGCCGGCGCATTCCACCAGGAAGACGAAGGGGGCCGCGCTGCCGTCCATGATCGGCACTTCCGGGCCGTCCAGATCGACCCGCAGATTGTCGATGCCGCAGCCGCGCAGCGCCGACATCAGATGCTCGACCGTGCCGACCTGGGCGCCGTAGGCGTTGCCGACCACCGTGCAGAGGCGGGTATCGACCACCTGATCCCAGCGCGCCGGGATGGTCGCCTGCTCGTCCGTCGCCCCCTTGGCGACCAGATCCGTGCGGCGGAACACGATGCCGGTGCCGGCCGGGGCGGGCGCCAGGGTCATGTTCACCCGCTGGCCGGAATGCAGGCCGGTGCCGGTGCAGTTGATCGGGGCTTTCAGGGTCGTCTGGCGGGACATGGAGGCTCGACTCTTCATTGTCGCCGGGAACAGGGCCGCCTGCGGCCCGGTCAGGGTCCGGCGGGAGGCGCCGGGAACCGGTGCGGCGGGTGATTCGGTATGCCGTCCCCGTTCCGTCCGCCGGTCTGGCGTATCGTTGCCGGTCGGACCCGGTTCCCGTTTCCGGGAGCCGGCAGGGGCTCCGCTCCGGAGATTTTTCCGGTACGGGCCGTCCGCACGGGCGTTCCGCAGTGCGGCAGAACGGGCAGGGGCACACCGTTCAGATAACAGCGGGGGAGTCCCGGCTCAAATCACTCTTTGTTACCGATTGTTACGTCAGCGACGCTTTCGACCCTCCGCTACGGTCTTGATCGGCATGGCGGAATCGGCGTCAGGGTGTGACGGTGCGCACAGACGGACGCCGGCCCGGCAGAACCGGGCCGGCGTCTTCCGCAGCGCAATATCGGAGCGGCCCGGCGGACCTCTCCTCCGATCGGACCGGACGTGAGTCGCGGCCCGACGCCGTCCTCAGTTCGCCTGCCGGCGGAGGAAGGCGGGGATGTCCAGGTGATCCTCCTCGGGCGACGGCGCCTTGGGACGGGCACCGGCCTCCGGGCCGACGGGAGCGGCGGCCCCCACCGGCGGCTGGGCCTGCAAGGGGTTGCGCGGCGCTGTCGGGGCAGGGGCCGGCATCCGCGGCGCGGGGGCGGGCTGCGCCGGCTGCCCCCCGATGCCGAGCATGCGCTGGAACAGGCTGGGGCGCTTCGCGTCCGGCCCCGGGGCGGCATAGCGGTCCGGCGTGGCCGGCCCCAGGCGCGGGCCGGGATCGGCCGCCCGCGGCGGGATGAAGGCGCCCTCGCGGCGTTCGCCGCGCAGCGGCCCCTGCGGAGCCGCCGGGCCACGCGGGCCGGCCTGCTCGAACATCGGCCTCTGCGCCTCGGTCGGGACGGGCGCGCCCATCTCCACCGGGGCGGCCTCCAGCGCCGTCTCTTCCGGCAGCGGAGCCGGCATCGCGGCCGCGTCGGGCTCGGCGGCGACCGGGGTCGGCATCGGCGCCGGGGTCAGGTTGACATAGGTGGACGCCGCCAGATTGCCGGCGGTGAAACCGGCGGGACGCATGGCTTCACGGGCCGGGGCCTGCGGCACGGAGCGGACCGGCGTGTGCGGCGAGCGCCCGCCGACGACGGCGAGCTGCGGCTGCCCCGGCACGCGCGGCTGGGCGCTGGCGATGGACTCGATCCCGGTGGCGACCACCGAGACGCGGACCCGCCCCTCCATCGTCTGGTCGAAGGTGGAGCCGAAGATGATGTTGGCTTCGGGATCGACCTCCTCGCGGATGCGGTTGGCCGCCTCGTCCACCTCGAACAGGGTCAGGTCGTGGCCGCCGGTGATGTTGATCAGCACCCCGCGCGCGCCCTTCATGGACACGTCGTCCAGCAGCGGGTTGGAGATGGCGGCCTCGGCTGCGGCGATGGCGCGGTTGTCGCCGTCGGCCTCGCCGGTGCCCATCATGGCCTTGCCCATCTCCGTCATCACGGTGCGGATGTCGGCGAAGTCCAGGTTGATGAGGCCGGGCATCACCATCAGGTCGGTGACGCCGCGGACGCCCGCGTGCAGCACGTCGTCCGCCATCTTGAAGGCGTCGGCGAAGGTCGTCTTCTCGGTGGCGACGCGGAACAGGTTCTGGTTCGGGATGATGATCAGCGTATCGACGAACTGGGCCAGCTCCTGGATGCCGGCCTCGGCGATGCGCATGCGGTGCGCGCCTTCGAAGTGGAACGGCTTGGTCACCACGCCGACCGTCAGGATGCCCTGTTCGCGGGCCGCCCGCGCGATCACCGGGGCCGCCCCCGTGCCCGTTCCGCCGCCCATGCCGGCGGTGATGAAGGCCATGTTGGTGCCGTCGAGGTGGGAGAGGATCTCCTCAAGCTGCTCCTCGGCCGCCGCACGGCCGACATCGGGGCGCGACCCGGCGCCCAGCCCCCGGGTGATGGTGCTGCCGAGCTGGACCCGCTTGCTGGCCTGGCTGCACGTCAGGGCCTGGGCGTCGGTGTTGGCGACCACGAACTCCACGCCTTCCAGGTTGGCGCGGATCATGTTGTTCACCGCATTGCCGCCGGCGCCGCCGACGCCGAAGACGGTGATGCGGGGGCGGCTCTGCACGTCGACGGTGGGGATGCTGAGCTTGATGGTCATCGGTCTCTCCCTGGGGCTAGGAGTGTCTCGGGTCGCGGACGGCACTGGCGAAGGGGCGCTTGCGCGATCGGGCGGCGCCTTCGCCCGGGGGGAGGTCGTTCATCGTCGGTCATAGGTTCTCCCGGAGCCATAGACCGACCCGGCCCAGCCAGCCGGACGGTTGCTGTTCGACCAGCGGAGCAAGGGCCGGAAGTTCCGTCTGCTGCTGGAGGGCGTAGACGAGCAGGCCGGCGGCGGCGGAGAAGGCCGGTCCGCCGACGCTTTCCGCCAGCCCGCCGATGCGCAGCGGCCGGCCGGTGCGGACCTGCTTGTCCAGCACCTGCTGCGCCAGCTCGCGCATGCCGGGAAGCTGGCTGGCGCCGCCGGTCAGCACGACGCGCCGGCCGGCCAGCTTGCCGACCCCGGACGCCTCCAGGCGGCCGCGGGCCAGCTCGAAGATCTCCTCCAGCCGGGGCTGGATGATGCCCACCAGCAGCGACTTCGGGACGTGGTTGGCCTGCGCGTGCTCCTCCTCTCCGACCTGGGGCACGTCGATGATCTCGCGCTCGTCGGAGACGGTGGGGATGGCGCTGCCATAAAGGGTCTTCAGCCGCTCGGCGTGGGCCAGCGGCGTGGTCAGGCCGCGCGCGATGTCGTTCGTGACATGGCCGCCGCCCAGCGGGATGCTGTCGCACCAGATCATCTTGCCGTCGAAGAAGACGGACATGGTCGTGGTGCCGCCGCCCATGTCGATCAGGGTGACGCCCAGATCCATCTCGTCCTCGACCAGGCAGGCGAGGCCCGAGGCGTAGGGGCTCAGGACGAAGCCCTCCACGCCCAGGTGGCAGCGGCCGATGCAGGTCGTCAGGTTGCGGATCGGGTTGGCGGCGGTGGTGACCGCGTGCAGGCGCACGCCCAGCCGCTCGCCGACCATGCCGCGCGGCTCGCGGATGCCCTTGGAGCCGTCCACCGTGTAGCCCACGGGGATGGAGTGGATCAGCTCGGCATCGGGGGCGACGTTCAGGTTGTGGGCCTGGGCCAGGGCGCGCTTGAGGTCGCCGTCATTGACCACCTGCCCGGCGATGGCGGTCTCCACCGTTATGGTCTGGCTCTCCGGCTGGCCGCCGGACAGGCTCACCAGGACCTCGCGGATCTGCTCGCCGGCCATGGTCTCGGCGGCATGGACGGCGGTGCCGATGGCGGTCTCGGCCTGCTCCATGTCCACGATGGCTCCGGCGCGCACGCCGCGGCTGACCTGATGACCGATGCCCACGACACGGATCGATCCGGGGTCGTCCACCTTGGCGATGAAGCAGACGACCTTGCCCGAGCCGACATCGAGCGCGGCGATGGTGCCCCCGCGCGACACCCGCTTCGGTCTGCTTCTGACGTTCAGCGCCCCCGGAAATGCCATGCCCGCCGCCCCCTCAGATCTTCTTCTGCCGCTGCGCCTCGCGGCGCTGCTCCGCCGCCTGCGCGGAGGTCTGCACGACCAGCCGGTCGGGCACCCGCAGGTCCACCGCGACGATGTCCCGCTCCAGCACCCTGTTCGTCTGCTGCACGGTGGCGAGCTGGCGCAGGGCCGCGGCCACGTCCTTCTCCGGCAGGCGCACATCCACGCCGTTGTCCAGACGCAGGTCCCAGCGCCGGCCACCGACCAGCACGGCCGCCTCGACCCGGGCCCCGATCAGCGGCTCCGCCGCCAGCAGGGCCAGCAGCGTGCGGCCGTGACTGGGCGCGTCCGCCCCCACCAGCATCGGCAGGTCGGGCCAGCGCTCCAGCCGCTCGTCGGTCAGCACCACACCGTCGGCGTCCACCAGATAGAGCTTCTGCTCGTGCTGCCAGAGCGCCATGGGCGTCCGCTCGACGAGCTGGACGAAGATCGTTCCCGGCAGGCGGCGCTCCACCGTCGCGGCGGCGACCCAGGGGATGGCCTGCAAGGCCGCCTGGGCGGCATGGGGATCGAAGGTCAGCATGGGCGAGCCGGTCCCGACCCCCAGTGCCGCCAGCACGGCGGCGCCGTCCGTCTCCGCCCGGCCCTTCACCAGCACCTCGGACACGGCCAGCCCGGCCTCGGCCGTGGCGCGGACGAAGCCCTCGGACGCCCCTTCGGCCATCTCCGGCAGCCGGCCGTCGGCCCAGACCCAGGCCAGGAACCCGGCCAGCAGCAGCACCGGGCTCAGCTTCAGGCCGGCGCGCAGGGAGGGCAGGGCCCAGCGCGGCAGGGCGCGGCGGCGGTTGGCGCGGCGGGCCGCCTGCATGGTGGCGCGCCGGGCCGCCGCGGCGATCTTCGCCCGGTGGCTGTCGGCCGTGCCCCGGCCGGTGTCGTAGGCGGCGGCGCTCACGCGTGGCATCGGGCCTGCTCCACGATCCAGGCGCACAGCTCGGCGAAGCCGATGCCCAGCGACGCCGCCTGTTCCGGCAGCAGCGACAGGGCCGTGAAGCCGGGCTGCGTGTTGGTCTCCAGGAAGTAGAGGCCGCCGGTGCCGGCCTGGCTGTCGTCCCAGCGGAAATCGCTGCGGCTGACGCCGCTGCATCCCAGGGTCCGGTGCGCCAGCAGGGCCAGCCGCAGCGCCTCCTCCTGGATCTCCTGCGGGATCTGCGCCGGGCAGACGTGGACGGCCTCGCCCTCGGTGTACTTGGCGGCGTAGTCGAAGAAGCCGGAGCGCGGCACGATCTCCGTCACCGCCAGGGCGCGGTCGCCCATCACGCCCACGGTCAGCTCGCGGCCGGGGATGAAGCGCTCGACCAGCACCCGCTCGCCGTGCGCCCAGCCGCCTTCCTCCAGCACCGACTGGTTCTGGCCGGGGCGGACGATGCGGACACCGACGGACGAGCCCTCGTCCACCGGCTTCACGACATAGGGCGGCTCGATCGGATGCCCGGCCAGGATCTCTTCGCGCGTCACCGTCACCCCGTCGGGCACCGGCATGCCGACGGCGGCCAGGACGCGCCGGGTCATCTCCTTGTTCATGGCCAGGGCGGAGGCCAGCACGCCGGAATGGGTGTAGGGGATGCCCAGATACTCCAGCACGCCCTGGATCAGCCCGTCCTCCCCGCCGCGGCCGTGCAGGGCGTTGAAGACCACGTCCGGCCGTGGGGTCAGGGCGTGCAGCAGGGCCGGCAGGTCGCGCTGCACGTCCACCGCCGTCACCGCGTAGCCGCGCTCCTCCAGCGCGGCCGCGACGGACCGGCCGCTGACCAGCGACACGTCACGCTCTGCCGACCAGCCGCCCATCAGGACGGCCACCCGCGTCGGGCGGCGTTGGTTCATGATCCCGCTCCCCATCCGGCGTCCCCGTCCGTCCCGGCCGGACGGGGAGCCACTTCTAGACCTTCGCAGATGGAAAAGGAAACGCAAGATTTTGTGGTAGTGGTCATCACGACGTCTATGGAATGCGGCCGCACGACCGAGTCGAACCGCCCGGACACCCCCCCGGCCGAAGCCGGCGCGATGACTCCGCAGAAGGTCCGGCGGGTCGCCGGCAAGACTCGGCAAGACTTCGCCGCGTTCATCATGGCGTGATCTCCCGGACCGGCCGGCCGATCCGCCGGATCTCCCAGCGCAGGTCGATCCCGCTCGTCTCCAGCACCCGCCGGCGGACCTCCTCGCCCAGCGCCTCCAGGTCGGTGGCGCTGGCATCGCCCAGGTTCAGCAGAAAATTGCAGTGCTTCTCCGAGACCTGGGCGCCGCCGATCCGCAGCCCGCGGCAGCCGGCGCGGTCGATGAGCTGCCAGGCCTTGGCTCCGCCCGACAGTTCCGGGTCCGGGTTGGCGAAGGTGGACCCGCCGGTGCGCGCCCGCACCGGCTGGCTGTCCGCCCGTGCCTTCTGGATGGCGTCCATGGCCGTGGCGATGGCGGCCTTGTCCCCCGGCGTGCCTTGCAGCACGGCGCCGGTGAAGATCACGTCCTCGGGCACGCCGCAGTGGCGGTAGCCGAGATGCAGCCCGGCGCGGTCGAAACGCAGGCGCCGGCCGGCGCGGTCGATGCCCTCGGCCATGACCACCAGATCGGCCGTCTCCCGCCCGTAGGCGCCGGCGTTCATGCGCAGGGCGCCGCCGATCGTGCCGGGGATGCCGGAGAGGAACTCCAGCCCCGCCAGCCCCTCGTGCCGGGCGGTGAGGGCGACGTTGTAGTCCAGCGCCCCGGCCCCGGCGACCAGCCGGTCACCCTCCACGGCGATCTCCGCGAAGGGGCCGCCCAGGCGGATCACCACGCCGGGCACGCCGCCGTCGCGGACCAGCAGGTTGCTGGCGACGCCGATCACGGTGACCGGCACATCCGCCGGGCAGCCGGCCAGGAACACGGCCAGATCGTCGGCGTCAGCCGGCCGGAACAGCACGTCCGCCGCCCCGCCGACCCGGAACCAGGTCATCGGCCCCAGGGGCGCGTCCGCCGTCAGCCGCCCGCGGACGCGCGGCAGGCGGTCGATCAGATGGGGACCCGACAGGGGCTCGGCGGCCATCATCAGGTGCCCCCCGCCTTGGGCGCCGGCGTCGTCCCGCCGGCGATGCCATAGAGCGCATCCAGCTCTGCCGGCAGCCGGTTGGCCCAGCCGGTGATGCTGCCGGCCCCCAGGCAGACGACCATGTCGCCCGGTTGCGCCAGATCGCGCACGATGCCGGCCAGCGCCTCGGGCGAGGGCAGGGCCTGCACGTTGCGGTGGCCGTGGGTGCGCAGACCCTCCACCAGCGCCTCCTTCGAGGCGCCCTCGACGGGCTGTTCGCCCGCGGCGTAGACGTCCGCCACGATTACGGCGTCGGCATCGTTGAAGCAGGTGCAGAACTCCTCGAACAGCGAGGAGAGGCGGCTGTAGCGGTGCGGCTGTACGACCGCGATGGTGCGGCCGCGGCCGGCCATCCGCGCGGCCTTCAGCACCGCCTGGATCTCCACCGGATGGTGGCCGTAATCATCGATCACGACCACCCCGTTGGATTCGCCCGTCCTGGTGAAGCGGCGCTTGACGCCGCTGAAGCGGGCGAAGCTGGCGCGGATCTGCTCGTCCGCGATGCCCATGTTGATGGCGACGGCGATGGCGGCGAGCGAGTTCTGGACGTTGTGCAGCCCGTACATGGGCAGATGCACCCGCTCGATGGTGCGCGCCTCGCCGGTCACCCGCTCGGACACCTGCACGTCGTAGAAGGCGCCGCGGTGGTCGCCCTCGACATTGACGGCGCGCACGTCGGCCTGCGGGTTGAAGCCGTAGGTGACGATCCGCCGGTCCACGCGGGCGACCAGGGCCTGCACCTCCGGATGGTCGGTGCAGAGCGCGGCGAAGCCGTAGAACGGGATGTTCTCGACGAAGCGGTCGAACGCCTCCCGCTCCTTCTCGAAGGTGCCGTAGAAGTCCAGATGCTCGGGGTCCATGTTGGTGACGATGGCGATGGTCGCCGGCAGCTTCGTGAAGGTGCCGTCGCTCTCGTCCGCCTCGACCACCATCCAGTCGCCGCTGCCCAGCCGGGCGTTGGTGCCGAGCGCGTTGATGATGCCTCCGTTGATGATGGTCGGGTCGAAGCCGGCCCCGTCCAGCAGGGCCGCCACCATGGAGGTGGTGGTGGTCTTGCCGTGCGTGCCGGCCACCGCCACCGACCATTTCAGGCGCATCAGCTCGGCCAGCACCTCCGCCCGGCGCACGACCGGCACCAGGGCGGCGCGGGCGGCCACGACCTCCGGATTGTCGGTCCGGACGGCGGAGGAGATGACGACGACCGCCGCCTCGCCCAGATTCTCCGCCCGGTGGCCGATCTCCACCCGGATGCCCAGGGTGCGCAGACGCGCGACATTGTAGTTGTCGGCGATGTCGCTGCCCTGGACGGAATAGCCGAGATTGTGCAGCACCTCGGCGATGCCCGACATGCCGATGCCGCCGATGCCGACGAAGTGGATGGTGCCGATGGAAAGCGGCATCGCGCGCATGGCTCAGGCCCTCCCCGGGAAACGGACGGGGCCGGCGGGCTTGGGGCCGGCGGGCGTGGGAACTGCCGGGACGGGCATCGGGGCGCTCATTCGGCGGCTCGCATCTGGCTGTCCGGGGTGGTCCGACCGTTGCCCAGGCCGGCGGCGCCCAGCACGGCATCGGCCAGTCGGCGGGCGGCGTCCGGCAGGCCCCAGGCGGCCGCGGCCGCCGCGGCCGGGGCCAGGGGCGTCGGATCGGTCAGCAGCGCCGTCAGCCGTGCCGCCAGCGCCTCGGCCGTGAACTCCGGCTGCGGCATCAGCCAGGCGCCGCCGGCCGCGGCCAGGGCGCGGGCGTTGGCGGTCTGGTGGTCGTCGGTGGCGTGCGGGTAGGGCACCAGGATCGCCGGCCGGCCGGCCACTGTCAGCTCCGCCACGGTGGAGGCGCCGGCCCGGCCGATCATCAGGTGGCAGCGGGCCAGCCGTTCCGGCAGGTCGCGGAAGAAGGGGGCCAGGGTGGCCTGGACGCCCAGGGCCGCGTACCCGTCGCGGGCCGCCTGGAGGTTCTCGGCACGCGCCTGCTGCACGATGCCCAGGCGGAGGCGCAGGTCCTCCGGCAGCATCGCCACGGCGCGCGGCACGATCTCCCCGAACACGGTGGCGCCCTGGCTGCCGCCGGTGACCAGGATGTTGAGAGAGCCGCCCGGCAGGGGCGCTTCGTAGGGCCGGTCGCGCAGGACCAGCACGGCCGGCCGGACGGGGTTGCCGGTCCGCACGGCGCGCGCCCGGTCCACATTGTCCATGCCCTGCACCTCCGGGAAGGAGGTGCAGATCAGCCGGGCCCGCCGCGCCAGCATCCGGTTGGCGCGGCCCATGACGGCGTTCTGCTCGTGGATCGCCACCGGGATGCGCAGGCCGGCGGCGGCATAGACCGCCGGGAAGGACGGATAGCCGCCGAAGCCGACGACGATCGCCGGCGCGAGCCGCGCCAGCAGGCGGCGCGCCTGGAGCGTGCCGATGCCCAGCTCCAGCGCCGTGCGCGCCTTGCCCAGCAGCCCGCCGCCCAGGGTGGCGGAGCGGATGCGGTGGACCGGCACGTCGCGCAGCGCGTCGCCGAAGGCCGTGCCGCGCACGTCCGTCACCAGCACCACCCGGTGGCCGCGCTCCAGCAGTTCGCGGGCCAGCGCCTCGGCGGGGAACAGATGGCCGCCGGTGCCGCCGGCCGCCAGCACGATGGGATTCGGGCTCATACCATGTCTCCCGGTCCGAAGCGGCGGCGCGTCAGCGCCAGCAGCATGCCCATGCCGATGCCCAGCGCGATCAGCGAGGACCCGCCGTAGCTGATGAAGGGCAGCGTCATGCCTTTGGTCGGCATCAGGTGCAGCGAGGACCCCATGTTGATGAGGGACTGCAAGCCGAACTGCATGCACAGGCCCGACGCGGCCAGCAGCACGAACAGGCTCTGGTCGTTGAAGGCGCGGGCGAAGCCGCGCAGCACGACGAAGGCGAACAGGCCGACGATCAGCAGGCACCAGAGCAGGCCCAGCTCCTCCCCGGCGACGGCGAAGATGAAGTCGGCATGGGCGTCGGGGATCGTCATCTTGACGGACCCCTGGCCCGGGCCGGTGCCCCACAGGCCGCCCTTCTCGAACGCCTCCATGGCGCGGGCGACCTGGTAGTTGTCGCCCGCGGCGGGGTCGAGGAAGCGGTCGATGCGGCTCTGCACATGCGGCAGCAGGAAATAGGCGCCGACAAGGCCGGAGATGCCCAGCACCACCAGCCCCGCCACCAGCAGCACCGGCAGGCCCGCCAGGAAGAACTGCCCGGCGAAGACGGCCGTGATGACGAAGGTCTGGCCCAGGTCCGGCTGCATCAGCAGCATCGCCACCGTGACCAGGAACAGTCCGGCCACGACCGGGATGCCGGGGAAGCCGTCGCGGCTGCGCTGTAGCGCGAACAGCCACGCCGCGACGACGGCGAAGGCGGGCTTCACGAATTCCGACGGCTGCACCGACAGGCCGGGAAGGTGCAGCCAGCGGGTGGCGCCTTTGATCTCCACCCCGACCACCAGGGTCAGCGCGATCCCGACCAGCGACAGCAGGAACAATCCCACCGACAGCCGCAGCACCCCGCGCGGGGACAGCAGCGATACGCCCACCATCACGCCCAGCGCCGGCAGCAGCAGCAGCAGATGCCGCTCGATGAAGTGGAAGGTGGTCAGGCCGATGCGCTCCGCCACGGCGGGGCTGGCGGCCTGGATCAGCACCACGCCGATGGCGGCGATCAGCACCACCGCCGCCAGCGTCCAGCGGTCGACGGTCCACCACCAGCGGCCCAGCAGGGAATGGTCGGTGCGGGCGAAGGTGAAGCTCATCGGCCGGCCTCCTTCATCGCCTCTACCAGCTTGGCGAAGTGGTCGCCGCGCACCTCGAAGTTCGGATACTGGTCGAAGCTCGCGCAGGCGGGCGAGAGCAGCACGACGGCCCCCGGCTCGCCCCCGGCCAGCGCCGAGCGGAAGGCCGTGGGCACCGCCGTTTCCATCGTGCCGCAGCGGGTGTGCGGCACCCCGCGGGCGGCCAGCCAGGAGGCGAACTCCTCCGTCGCGGCGCCGATCAGGAAGGCGTGGCGGACCCGCGGCATGAAGGCGTCCAGGCCCTCCAGCCCGCCCTCCTTCGGCTTGCCGCCCAGGATCCAGTGGATCGCGTCGTAGCAGCCCAGGGCCTTGGCCGCGGCGTCGGCGTTGGTCGCCTTGCTGTCGTTGACGAAGCGGACGCCGTCGATGGTGGCGACCGCCTGCTGGCGGTGGGCCAGACCGGCGAAGCTGCGGATGGCGGCGGCGATGGCGTCCGGCGCCACCCCGGCGGCGCGCGCCAGGGCATAGGCGGCGCAGGCGTTCTGCCAGTTGTGCCGGCCGGGCAGCGACGGGCAGTCGCGCAGGTCCAGCACGGCCAGGGCGCGGCCCTCGCTGTCGTCCACCAGCACGCCGTCGGGGGCGGAGACGCCGCCGGCCACCGCCCGTTCGGCGGAGATGCGGACGACGCGGCGACCGCCCTCGGCCTCCAGCGCGTCGGCCATGGCGGCACAGTGCGCGTCGTCCACGCCGATCACGGCGACCGGCAGGGCGGGCCGCGGGGACGGGGCGGGGCGGAAGGCCAACCGCTTGGCGGCGACATAGCCGTCCATGCCGCCGTGGCGGTCCAGGTGGTCGGGCGTGATGTTCAGCAGTGCCGCCGCATCGAAGCCGAGCGAGGGCGTCAGTTCGAGCTGGTAGCTGGACATCTCCAGCACGTAGACGTCGCCCGCGCCCAGCGCGTCGAAGGTCAGCACCGGGGTGCCCAGGTTGCCGCCGACCTGGAGGCGCCGCCCCGCGGTGGCCAGGATGTGGCCGGTCAGCGCCGTCGTCGTGCTCTTGCCGTTGGTGCCGGTGATGCCGAGATAGGTCGCCTCCGGCCGGGCGCGGCGCAGCAGTTCCACGTCCCCGATGATCGGGATGCCCGCGGCGCGCACGCGCGCGGCCACCGGGTGCGGGGCGGGGAAGGTGTGCGAGATGCCCGGCGAAAGCACCAGCGCCGTCACCCCCGTCAGGTCGGCCCGGTGCAGGTCCGTGAGCGGCAGACCGGCGGCGGTGGCCGCGGTGCGCCCGGCCTCGGCATCGTCCCAGGCCAGCACCTCGGCGCCGCCACGCGCGAGCGCGATCGCGGCCGCGAGGCCCGACCGGGCGAGCCCCATCACCGCGATACGCTGGCCGGCAAGGAAGGAGAGGTCGATCATCCGGCCCTCACCGCAGCTTCAGGGTGGAGAGGCCGATCAACGCCAGGATGGCGGCGATGATCCAGAACCGGATGACGACCGTCGGCTCCGACCAGCCCTTCTTCTCGAAGTGATGGTGGATCGGCGCCATCCGGAAGACGCGCTTGCCGGTCAGCTTGAAGCTGGCGACCTGCACCATCACCGACACCGCCTCCAGCACGAACAGGCCGCCGACGATGGCCAGAACCAGCTCGTGCTTGGTCATGACGCTGACGGCACCCAGCGCGCCGCCCATGGAGAGCGAGCCGGTGTCGCCCATGAAGACCATGGCCGGCGGCGCGTTGAACCAGAGGAAGCCCAGCCCCGCCCCGACCAGCGCGCCGCAGAACACGGCCAGCTCGCCCGTGCCGGGGACATGGTGGATCTGGAGATAGCCGGCGAAGATGGCGTTGCCCGACAGGTAGGCGATCAGCCCGAAGGTCGCCGCCGCGATCATGATCGGCACGATGGCGAGACCGTCCAGCCCGTCGGTCAGGTTCACGGCGTTGCTGGCCCCGACCATGACCAGGATGGCGAAGGGGATGAAGAACCAGCCGAGATTGACCAGCAGATCCTTGAAGAAGGGAACGGCCAAGCCGGTGTCCAGCGGGTGCGGCGTGACCGCGATGTACCAGGTGGCGGCGATACCGGCGATGGCGATGGTCCAGGCGAGCTTGAGCTTGCCCGACAGGCCCTTGGTGTTGCGCTTGGTCAGTTTCAGGAAGTCGTCGCCGAAGCCGATCAGGCCGAAGCCGACCGTCACCAGCAGGACGATCCAGGTGTAGACGTTCGCCAGATCCACCCAGAGCAGCGTGCTGACGATCACCGCGATCAGGATCATCAGCCCACCCATGGTGGGCGTGCCCTTCTTCTTCAGGTGGGTCTCCGGCCCGTCGGTGCGGATCGGCTGGCCCTCTCCCTGCACCGACTTCAGCCAGCGGATCACCCGCGGTCCGATCACGAAGCTGATCAGCAGCGCGGTCACCATCGCTCCGCCCGTCCGGAAGGTGATGTACCGGAACAGGTTGAAGATCTGGAACTCGTCCGCCAGCGGATAGAGCAGGTTGAACAGCATGTCGTCCTCAGCTCGCCGAACCGGCGGCGACCGCGGCCGGTGCCTCCGCCGCCTGATCCCCGTGGTCGAGCGCCAGAAGCGCGTCCACCACCCGGCTCATGCGGCTGCCGGCCGATCCCTTCACCATCACCACGTCGCCCGCCCGCACCGCATCCGCCACCAGCGGCGCCAGCGCCGCGCTGTCCTCGGTGTGGCGGCCGCGCAGGGCGGCGGGCAGGCGGTCGAACAGGAACTTCATGTTCGGGCCGCAGCAGAACACCAGATCGGCGCCGGCGCGGCGGAACTGGTCGGCCAGCCCGGCATGCAGCGAGGGCGCCTGCGCGCCCAGCTCGCGCATGTCGCCCAGCACGGCGATGCGCCGGCCGCCCGCGCCGGGGTCGGTCCTGCCCAGCACGGTGGCGGCGGCGGCGACGGAGACGGGGCTGGCGTTGTAGCTCTCGTCGATCAGGGTGAAGCTGCCCTTGGCCAGAGCCACCCGGCGGCGCAGGCCGCGACCCTTGATCGGGGCGAGCTGGGAGAGCTGCCGCGCCGCGGCGGCCACGTCCGCTTCCGCCGCGGCGACAGCGAGCAGCACCGCGAGGCTGTTCATGACATGGTGCCGGCCGGGCAGGGACAGGCAGTACTGGATGCGCTCGCCCCGAATGCTGGCCGTGACGGCGGAGGAGGTGGCGTGCAGCGAGCATTCCAGCAGGTGCGCGTCCGCCCCCTCCTGCGTGCCGAAGCTCCAGATCCGGGTCAGGCCCTGGGTGCGGGCGGCGGCGACCAGCCGGGCGAAGTGCGGGTTGTCACGGTTCAGGATGGCGGTGCCGGTCGGCGTCATGCCCTCGAAGATCTCGGCCTTGGCGTCGGCGATGCCCTCGACGCTGGCGAAGAACTCCAGATGCACCGCCTCGACCGTGGTGATGATCGCCACGTCCGGCTGCACCATGCGGGACAGCGGCCCGATCTCGCCGGCATGGTTCATGCCCAGCTCGAAGACGCCGTAGTGCGCGTCGGCGGGGAAGCGGGCCAGCGACAGCGGCACACCCCAGTGATTGTTCAGGCTGCCCTGGGTGGCGAAGGTCGGGCCCTGGGCGTCCAGGCAGAGCTTCAGCGCCTCCTTCGTGCCGGTCTTGCCGACCGATCCGGTGACGGCGATGACCTTGCCGCGGGCGTTCAGGCGGGCGACGCGGCCGAGATCCTCCAGCGCCGCCAGGGTGTCCTCCACCAGCAGCACCGGCGCCTCGGGCGGCACGTTGCCCGGCAGGCGGGAGACCAGCGCCGCCGCGGCCCCGTGCGCCAGCGCGTCGCCGACATAGTCGTGGCCGTCGAAGTTGGGCCCCTTCAGCGCGACGAACAGGTCGCCGGGCCGGAGCGTGCGGCTGTCGATGGAGACGCCCGTCGCCATCCAGTGCCCCGGGGTGCGCCGGGTCGGATGGCGGCCGTTCGTGGCGGCGGCGGCGTCGGCCGCTGTCCAGAGCACGTCGGAGCCGTTGTGCGTCTTCATGGCCTGCACCCCGTCACACGTTGAGCCTGCCGACGGCGGCGCGCGCAACGGCGGCGTCGTCGAACGGTCGCACTTCGGTTCCCACGATCTGTCCCTGCTCGTGCCCCTTGCCGCAGATGACCAGCACGTCGCCGGGCGCGAGCCCCGCGATGGCGGCTTCGATGGCCTCGGCACGGTCGCCGATCTCCGTGGCGTCCGGGCAGGCGGCCAGGATGGCCGCCCGGATCGCCGCCGGGACCTCGCTGCGCGGATTGTCGTCCGTGACGATGGCGCGGTCGGCGAGCCGCGCCACCACCTCGCCCATCAGCGGGCGCTTGCCCGGGTCGCGGTCGCCGCCGGCACCGAACACGGCGACCAGGCGGCCGACGGTATGCGGCCTCAGGGCTTTCAGAACCGTTTCCAGCCCGTCGGGCGTGTGGGCGTAATCGACGTAGACGGCCGCGCCATTTTTGAGACGCGCCACCAGGTCCAGGCGGCCGCGCACCCCTGTGAGACGGGCGAGCTGCGCCGCCGCCGCCGCCGGGTCCTCGCCGGAGCCGATCACCAGCCCCAGGGCACAGAGCGCGTTCCAGAGCTGGAAGTTGCCGACCAGGGGCAGTTCCAGGCTGTGGCGCGTGCCGAACACCTCGATCTCCACCTGCTGGCCGTGCGGCAGCGGCCGGGCCCCGCGCAGGGCCAGCTCGCGGCCGCGCTCGCCGTAGCCGATCACCGTCTGTTTGCGCGAGCGGCAGAGTGCGGCCAGCGCCTCGAACTGCGGCGTGTCGGCGTTCAGCACGGCCACGGCACCCTGCGGCATGACGCGCTCGAACAGCGTCGCCTTGGCCTGGAAATAGGCCTCCATGGTGCGGTGGTAGTCCAAATGGTCACGCGTCAGGTTGGTGAAGCCGGCGCACGTCACCAGCACCCCGTCCAGCCGGAACTGGTCGAGTCCATGCGACGAGGCCTCCATCGCCAGATGGGTCACGCCGCCGCGGGCGAGCTCTGCGAGGAGCCTATGAAGCTCGACAGGGTCGGGTGTCGTCAAGGTCTCGATGTTCGGAAAGCCATCGGCTACCAGACCTAGCGTTCCCATGGCGCCGCTGCGGTGGCCCAGCCCGGCCCAGATCTGCCGCGTGAACTGCGCGGTGGAGGTCTTGCCGTTGGTCCCGGTCACCGCCGCGATGCGGTGCGGCTGGGCCCCGTAGAAGGCCGCGGCCAGCAGCGCCAGCCGCCGCCGCGGGTTCAAGTCCTCGATCAGGGCGACATGCTCGCAGCCCGGCGGCAGTACCGTGCCCTTCGGGGCCAGCACGGCCGACGCCCCCGCCGCCACGGCCTGGGCGATGAAGTCCCGCCCATCATGGCGTGTGCCCGGCAACGCTGCGAACAGCGTTCCGGGCACGACCTTGCGCGAATCGGCGGTCAGGGCGGTGATCGGCGGGTCCCTTTCCAGCGCCAGGGCCGAGACGGCGATTTCTGTGCGGGAGGCCATGATGTCCGAGAGCTTCTTCATGTCGGTCGGGTCATCGCGGGTGGGGTGTCCGGGGGTGCATCATCGCCCCCCGGAACCGCCCGCCGGGACGGACGCCACCTGGGCGACGGCCGGAGACTCGACGGGATTGATGGCAAGGGCATGGATGATCTCGGGCGATTGCGCGTCCTGCGGACGGACGCCCAGCAACGGGCCGGTCTGGGCCACGATGCGCCCCCCCGTGGGGGCACCCACCCAGCCGCCCGTGGCATAGCCGAAGCTCTTCTTGTTCCCCTTGGGCTCGTCCACCATCACGTAGACCACGTATTTCGGGTCGTTCATGGGGAACACGCCGAGGAAGGAGGAGATGAGCGCCTTTCTGGCATAGCCGCCATTCTTGACCTTTTCGGCCGTGCCGGTCTTGCCGCCCACCAGATAGCCCGGCGCGTCGGCCATCTTGGCCGTGCCCTCGGTGACGACGACGCGCATCAGCTTGCGCAGCGTGTCGCTGGTCTGCTCGCTGACGATTCGGGTGCCGGGAATCTCCGCGTCGCGGTCGCGCTTCAGCAGGGTCGCCGGATGCATGATGCCGCCGTTCACCACGCCGGCGGCGGCGGTGACCAGATGCACCGGGCTGACGGACATGCCGTGCCCGAAGCTGATGGTCATCATGTTCACGTCGCGCCAGGGATTGGGGATGATCGGCCAGCCCATCTCCGGCAGTTCCAGCGAGGCGGGCCGGGTGAAGCCCAGCTTCGTCATGAACTCCTTCTGGGCGACGGGACCGACCTGTTCGGCCATCCGCACCGAGCCGATGTTGGACGAGTGCTTGAACACGTCCACCACGTCCATCCAGCGGTTCTCGGGATGGAAGTCGGAAATGGTGAAGCGGCCGATGCGGATCGGGCGCGTCGCGTCGAACATGTCGCGCAGCTTGACCCGGCCCGACTCCAGGGCCAGCGCCGTGTTGAAGATCTTGAAGGTGGAGCCCATCTCATACACGCCCAGCGTGTTCCGGTTGAACCGGGGGTCCAGGTCCTGCTGCTCCTGCGGGGGCGGCGGATTGTGCGGATCGAAGTCGGGCAGGCTGATCATCGCCAGTAGTTCGCCGGTCTTCACGTCCATGACCATGCCGGCGCCGCCGATCGCCTGGAAATCATCGATGGCGGTCTGCACCTCCCGGCGCAGGATGTGCTGCAACCGCACGTCGATGGACAGGCGCAGCGGCTCCTGGTTCTCCTTCAGGCGGCGGTCGAACGCCTGCTCGATCCCCATCAGGCCGACATTGTCGACGCCGGAGAAGCCGACGACATGGGCGGCGAGGCTGCCCTGCGGGTAGATGCGCCGCTCCTCCCGCTGGAAGGCC
Source organism: Rhodocista pekingensis (assembly GCF_042665545.1). Taxonomy (NCBI): domain Bacteria; kingdom Pseudomonadati; phylum Pseudomonadota; class Alphaproteobacteria; order Rhodospirillales; family Azospirillaceae; genus Rhodocista; species Rhodocista pekingensis. The sequence continues at coordinate 45,323 of NZ_JBHTCM010000012.1, forward strand.
AGACCGGGAATGCCCAGGCGGTTCACCTCGTAGACCTGACGCGGGGTCAGGTTGCGCTTGATCCAGACGAAGCGCTTGTCGCTCTGCAACTCGGCCAGGACGTCCTGTTCCTTGACGTCCAGCACCTCGGTCAGGCGGCGGGCCGCCTCCTTCGGGTCGATCACCAGCTTCGGGTCGGCGAACAGCGACTCCGTCGTCAGCGAGGAGGCCAGAAGCACGCCGTTGCGGTCCACGATGTCGGCGCGGCTGGTCGGGGCCTTGGCGCCGGCAGCCCGCGCCACCGCCGGTTCGCCGCCGCGGCTCAGCACCGTCGCGTCCAGCAGCTTCAGCCCCACCGCGCCGAAGGCCAGCGCGAACATGGCCGCCGTCACCACCAGCCGGTGGCGTCCCTGTTCCAGCGCCGGAGTGCCGTGCGGCTGCCAGCGGACCCGCGGCTCCGTCCGCGGCGCGTGCGGGCGGTCGAGGCCGGTCATGTCGAAGCCGGTCAGCGACAGGGGCGCGTCGGTCATCGGGGGGCTCCGTAGGTGGCGAGAACGACGGGGGCGTCGGGGCGGCTTCCGCCGGGACGGGAGGTGTCCGGCTTCGGGCTGCGTGCCGGCGCCACGGCGCGGCCGGGCTTGCGCGCCGGCACGGGGACCGTGACGGTGGCCAGCATCTCGGGCTGCTTCTCCGGGATGGCGTCCAGGGAGACGATCTGTTCGGCGCGGGTGGGTTGCAGCAGCAGGTGCTGCGCCACCAGGGTTTCCAGCCGCGTCGGATCGTTGAGATAGGCCCATTCCGCCCGCAGCACCTGGATCGCCTCCTGCTCGGCGACGATCTGGCGGTTCAGCGAGGAGAGCTTCTCCGCCTGCTCCTGCACCCGGTAGCTGGTCTGGTAGAGGATCACGCTGGCCAGCGAGGCAAGGGCGATCCAGACGACGGTGGATTTGCCGATCATGCGGCGTCTCCCTGGCGACGGGCGGGGCCGGAAGGCGGGCGGGCGGGGGCCGCGGTGCGTTCGGCGCTGCGCAGCCGGGCCGAACGGGCGCGCGGGTTGGCGGCCAGCTCCGCCGGCGTGGGCGTCACGCCCGACCGGTCGATCAGGCGGAAGGTCGGGGCCGGGGCGTCGGCCGGGGCCGGCAGGTGGCGCGACGGGGCCGGGGCAGCGGCGGAGCGGCTGCGCAGGAACTCCTTCGCCACCCGGTCCTCCAGCGAATGGAAGGTGACGACGGCCAGCCGGCCGCCGGGGGCCAGCAGGCGCTCGGCCGCGGCAAGGCCGCGCTCCAGCTCGCCCAGCTCGTCGTTCACGGCGATGCGCAGCGCCTGGAAGGTGCGGGTGGCGGGGTCGATGCCGTCCTTCGACTTCGGCACCACGGCGCGCACGATCTCGGCAAGCTCCAGGGTGCGCGTGACCGGGGCCTCGCGCCGGCGCGCCACGATGGCGCGGGCGACCCGGCGGGAGTGCCGCTCCTCGCCGTAGCGCCAGACAATGTCGGCGATCTCCGCCTCGTCCCATTCGTTGACGATGTCGGCGGCCGTCGGCCCATGCGATCCCATGCGCATGTCGAGCGGGCCGTCGAAGCGGAAGGAGAAGCCGCGCGCCGGGTCGTCGATCTGGGGGGAGGAGACCCCGATGTCCAGCGCGATGCCGTCCACCCGGGCGACGTCGTGCGCGGCCAGCAGCGACTCCATGGACCCGAAGGTGCCTTCAAGAATGGTCAGCCGGCCGGGGTGGCGGGCGGCCAGCGCATGCCCGCGGGCCACCGCGGCGGGGTCGCGGTCGATCGCCCATACGGTGCAGGCGGCCGAGGCCAGCAGGGCGGCGGTATAGCCGCCGGCACCGAAGGTCCCGTCCACCAGGACGGCGCCGTCGCGGGGGGCGAGCGCGACCACCACCTCGTCACGCAGGACGGGGATGTGCAGCGACGGGGCCTCGGCGGGCATCGGGGTCGGAGCGACCGTCATGACGCCCCCTTGGCCAGAGCCGAGGTGCGGGCGAGCACGGTGGAGAGCGAGATGTTGTTGGCGCGGGCCACGTCGCGGCTCTGCGCCTCGTGCGCGGCGAAGGCCGCCGGGTCCCAGAGCTGGAAGGTCTTGCGCCGGCCGACGAAGGAGATGGTTTCGCCGATTCCGGCGAACTCCAGGTAGGGCTCGGGGACGATGATGCGGCCCTCGGGGTCGATCTGGAGCCGGACGGAACCGCCGAACACCGTCGTCTCGATGGTGTCGCGCAGATCCTCCGGCATGTCGGGATTGTCGAGCGCGAGGGAGAGCTGCTCCAGGAAGTCGATGCTGCACGCATCCAGCGCATTGGCCTGGAGCGAGCGGAAGACGATCAGCTCCACCGGTCCGCCGCCCGTCACATGCCCCAAGGATGTGCGGAAGGGCGCGGGCACCGAGACCCGACCCTTCTTGTCAACCTTGTTGACGTATGTGGACAGGAACAGCGCCATCGCCCCCCACGATCCGGCACCTCCCCGATGCCGACCCTGTTTCGGAAATCCCCTCCTCGACCGCCGCCCGCCCCGCTGGTGCGGAGTGGGTCGGAATGGGCCGACCTTCCCGATTTATGGGTAGGATTGGGATACCATGGGACGCTATGGGCGTCAATGGGACGGCAGAGTAAAGTGCCTGATCGGCCAAGAATTTTCGGGGGGCTGTGGGTAGGTCTGGGGAATTCCTGGGGATAAAATGGGAGAACTCCGGGAACCATTTAGGAAAGCACGCAAACCTGCCTGGAGAGGCAGGGGGTGTTCGTCTTTTGTTCCTTTTTAAAAAAGTATTAAATCGGCGGCATCTCTTTGCGCCGCTTGTCACCCCTTGGGGAGACTTTGGGGGCAGTCTTCCGGGCCTTGGGAGGGCCGGGCTGGAGTCGGTCGGGGCCGGAGGCCGCACGATCGGGGAGTCATGCCGGAACCTGTCGTCGCAGGCCACAAGATATTGTGGCCCTGCCACGATTTTGCTGGGCGTATTGTGGGCGGACGTTGAACCTCAGCCTGCGCGTGCCTTGCGTCCGGGGCGCCCCTGCCTGCGCGGGCTGTTTCCGGTGGCTCCGCCACCCGTTTTCGTGTGCCCGGAAGGGGCAAATATCCGCAAGCATTCCGTGGCCGTGCGGAAAATCAAGACGCCAGACGGCCTGTAAGCCGGGTTCTGTCCGCCGGACCGTATCCAGCGGGCTGGACGGTATCCGGGGGATGGCCATTCCTCTGGGACGCCCGTTGCCGGACGCCTCACGCGACCCACCCGGGCGGCTGCGCGGAAGCGCGCTTCGGCCGGTTTCCCGGCCGTGCCACCCCTATTCGGTCTTGCTCCCGGTGGGGTTTACCATGCCACCCCCGTCGCCGGGGGCGCGGTGCGCTCTTACCGCACCCTTTCACCCTTGCCCATGCCGTCCCACCCGGAGGCGGGCACCATGGGCGGTTTGCTTTCTGTGGCACTTTCCCTGGGGTCGCCCCCGCCGGGCGTTACCCGGCACCGTGCTTCCGTGGAGCCCGGACTTTCCTCCCCCCGGCGGGTTTCCCCGTTGCCGGAGGGCGGCCATCCGGCCGTCTGGCGTGGCGCGATAGTTAGGCGCTTCGATCTGCCTAGGCAACAGCGGCGATGCGCGCCAATGCGCGCAGCCGGCATACGTCTCCGGCATCGGGGCGCTGGGGGGCGGACAGTGCGGCCGGGTGCCAGTGCCGCCGGAACGCCGTCAGCGCCTGTCCGGCCGTTCCGTCCCATGCCGTCCCATCCCATGCCGTCCCAGGGGCGGGCAGGGGCTCATAGCCGATCGCCTCCAGCAGGGCTGCCGCCTCCGCCCCCGTCCAGGGGCCGCTGTCGTCCGCGGTGGGCTCCGGCCAGGCGCCGATGCCGGCGCGGGCCAGCCGCGCCCAGTCGAACAGCTCGCCCGGGTCCTCCTTGCGCGCGGGCGCCACGTCGGAATGGCCCAGCACATGCAGCGGCGGGATGCGGTAGTGCGCCACCAGTTCGGCCGCCAGCGACTCCAGCGTCGCCATCTGCGCCTCGGGGAAGGGGCGGTAGCCGAAGGCGTGGCCGGGATTGACCAGCTCGATCCCGATGGAGCGGCTGTTGATGTCGCGCTCGCCGCGCCAGAAGGATCGCCCGGCATGCCATGCCCGGCGGTCCTCCCGCACCAGCCGGTAGAGCGTGCCGTCCTCGTCGATCACGTAATGGGCGCTGACCTCCGCCGCCGGGTCGCAGAGCCGCTCCAGCGCCTCTTCCGCCGTGCGCATGCCGGTATAGTGCAGCACCAGCATGTCGATGGCCGCTCCCGCCCGGCGCGGCCCGTGGTTGGGGGAAGGCAGGTCGATCAGCCGGAACCCGCTCACGTCGTGCTCCGCGCCGGGGTCAGGCGGGGCCGACGGACGATGATGACGCCGACTCCGCCCAGGGTCAGCAGGCCGCCCACCACGAGCTGCCACGTCACCGGCTCGCCCAGCGTCAGCACCCCGCCGCCGACGCCGAACACCGGCACCAGCAGCAGGAAGGGCACCGTCTGGTTCACGTCGAACCGCCGCACCAGCGGATACCAGAAGGCGTAGGCGAGGATGGTCGCCAGGAGCGCCAGATAGGCGAGGCAGCCCAGCCCCAGCCAGTCGGCGTTCCGGATCTGCTCCATCTGCCCCGACTCGAACAGGAGCGACAGCGCCAGGAGCTGGGGCACGGCGAACAGCGCCATGTAGGCGTTCAGCGTCTTCCAGTCGATGCCGCCCAGCCACTTGAGCTGGATGTTGGAGAAGGCGAAGGCGAGCGCCGCGCCGACGATCATCAGCACATGCGGCACGCTGGTGCGCTCGTCGGGCACGCCGGCGATCACGGCGACGCCGGCGAAGGCCACGGCCATGCCCAGGGCGCGCCGCCAGCCCAGCCGGTCCTTGAAGAAGATGGCGGCGAACATCGAGGCGAACGGCACCTGGAGCTGGATGGCGATGGAGGCGGTGGAGGCGTCCACCTGCTGCACGCCCAGGAAGACCAGGGGGAAATGCATGCCCCCCATCACCAGGGAATAGAGGAACATCTGCCGCCAGTGCCCCCGCGGCGGCTTCACGAACGGCAGCAGAATCACCGCGACCAGCGCGAAGCGCAGGGTCATCAGCAGGAGCGGCGAGAATTCGGTCATCGCCACCTTGGCGACGACGAAGTTGAAGCCCCAGATCGCCATCACCGTCAGCGCCTGGAGCATGTGGAGCGGGGTCATCGACCCAGCTCCTCCTTCAGGGACTCCAGCTCCAGCCAGCGGTCCTCGGCCGCGGCCAGTTCGGCCTGCGCCGTCGAGAGGTCCTCCGTCGCCCGGGCGAAGCCGGCGGCGTCCTTCGTATAGAAGGCCGGGTCGGCCAGCTTCGCCTCCAGCGTGCCGATGCGGGCGCTCAGCGCGTCGATCCGGCCGGGCAGCTCGTCCAGTTCGCGCGCTTCCTTGAAGCTCAGCTTGGTCTTCGCCCGGGCCGGCGCTGCGGCGGCCGGGGCCACCGGCTTCGCCGCCGGAGCCGGAGCGGCCTGGGCAGCGGCGGGGCGGCGCTGCACCAGATAGTCGCTGTAGCCGCCGGCGTATTCCTGCACGTCGCCGTCGCCCTCCACCGCGATGGTGGAGGTGACCAGCCGGTCCAGGAAGTCGCGGTCGTGGCTGACCAGCAGCAGCGTGCCCTCGTAGTCCGCGAGCACCTCTTCCAGCAGGTCCAGCGTGTCCATGTCCAGGTCGTTGGTCGGCTCGTCCAGCACCATCAGGTTGCTGGGCCGCGCGAACAGCCGGGCCAGCAGCAGCCGGTTGCGCTCGCCGCCCGAAAGCGCCCGCGTCGGCTGGTCCATCATCGACGGATCGAACAGGAAGTCCTTGAGGTAGGAGGCGATGTGGCGCGGCCGGCCGCCGACCAGGATGGTGTCGCCCCCGGCCGGCAGCAGCACCTGCTTCACCGTCGCCTCCGGGGCGAGCTGGGCGCGGCGCTGGTCGAAGATGACCATCTCCAGGTTGGTGCCGCGGCGGACGCTGCCCGAATCGGGCTCCATCTCCCCGGTCAGGATCTTCAGGAGCGTCGTCTTGCCCGCCCCGTTCGGCCCGATCAGCCCGACCCGGTCGCCGCGCAGGATGCGGGTGGAGAAGTCGCGCACGATGGTGCGCGTGCCCTCCGGCCCGGTGAATTCCTTGCCGATCCGCTCCGCCTCCAGCACCAGCCGGCCGGACAGGTCGGCCTCGGCCACCGCCATGGTCACCTGACGGGAGCGGATGCGCTCGGCCCGGTCCTGCCGCATGCCCTGGAGCCGGCGGACGCGCCCCATGTTGCGGGTGCGGCGGGCGCTGATGCCACCCTCCCACATCCATTTCAGCTCGGCCTTGATGCGCTGGTCCAGCTTGTGCGCCGCGGCCTCCTCCTCGGCGAAGACCTCCTCCCGCCAGGTTTCGAAGTCGGCGAAGCCCCGCTCCGTCTCCCGCATGGTGCCGCGGTCCAGCCAGAGCGTGCGGCGCGAGAGCGCGTTCAGGAAGGCGCGGTCGTGGCTGATCAGCAGCAGCCCGCCGCGGAAGGACTGCAACTCGCGCTCCAGCCACTCGATGGTGGGGATGTCCAGGTGGTTGGTCGGCTCGTCCAGCAGCAGCACGTCCGGCTCGCCCACCAGGGCGCGGGCCAGGGCCGCGCGCCGCGATTCACCCCCCGACAGGGTGGCGCAGGCGCGGTCGCCGGGCAGGTCCAGCGCCTCCAGCGCCGCTTCCACCCGGTAATGCGCCAGCTCGTCCAGCCCGGCCCCGACGAAGTCGGCGACGGTCGGATGGGCGCTGAAGTCGGGTTCCTGCGCCAGATGGGCGATCTTCGCCCCCGGCTGCACGAAGCGCTCGCCGCGGTCGGGGACGACCAGACCGGCAAGGCACTTCATCAGGGTGGACTTGCCGCTGCCGTTGCGGCCGACGAGGCAGACCTTGTCGCCGCGCCCGATGCCCACGTCCACGTCGCGGAACAGGGTCGTCGCGCCAAGCTCGATCACGGCGCCCCGCAGGGCGACCAGGGGAGGAGTTGCGGCCATGGGCCCTCGGGTCAGGGGGTGGCGATCTCGCCGGGCGTGCGGGCCGCGGCGCGGTCGCGTTCGATGCGGTCGTAGGCGGCGTTGATGGCGGCCATCTTGTCGTGCGCGATCTCGACGAACTCCGGCGGCAGGCCCTGGGCCATGACGCGGTCGGGGTGGTGCTCCCGCACCAACCGCCGATAGGCCGTCTTGATCTCGTCCATGCCCGCGCTCCGCGGCACGCCCAGGACGGCGTAGGGGTCGTCCAGCGGATCGGCGATGCCGGCCGCGGCGCCGCCGTGGATGCGGCGGATCTGCTCGTACTCGGTATCGCTGAAACCGAACAGCCGGGCGACGGCATGCAGGTAGGTCAGCTCCGCCGCATGCAGGGTGCCGTCCGCCCTGGCGATGTGGAACAGGCCGCCCAGCAGGTCCTCCAGCACCGCGCGACGGTCCTGGAACATGCGGGCAAGCTGCTGCGCATAGGGCTGGTAGCCCGCACTGTCGCGCTTGGCGAGGTCGAACAGCCGGCCGACATTGCGCAGCTCCTCCGGCGGGATGCTGAAGACCTCCCGGAAGGCGTCGATCTCCTTGCGGTGAACGACGCCGTCGGCCTTGGCCATCTTGGCGCTCAGCACGATCACGCCGACGGTGAAGGCGATGGTCTTGGTCTGGTCGGGACGGCCCTGGTCGTCGGTTCCCTGCGGCTCGTCCAGCGCGCGCAGCTCGTCCACCGCGTGCCCGGCAACGGCACCCAGCAGCGCGCCCAACGGCCCGCCGATGGCGAAGCCCGCGGCCCCGCCCAGGATCTTGCCCCAGATGCTCATGCTGTCGTCTTGCCGCGCTTGCAGACGCCGCCCGACGGCGGCTCCCCCCACCATAGCGGTCCGTCGGGCGGTTTCCAATGCCGCAGGGCGGGGCCGGCCGGCGCTCCTCGGCGGGGCCGCCCCGGGCTGCGTCATATTGCCCTGCATCATCCGCGGCTAACGCGGATCGGGCATGCTGGCCGAAGTGTTTACTCCTTATTATATCGCACTGCACAATATCGTATTCGCAGCCGCAGCAAGCGAAGCGTTGAAGACGGCGTGCCGGAGGAGCCCTGCCACGGCGGGTTTCGATGCGAGAGGATCGAGAATGACTGTTTTCCGCAGGATTCTGCCGGCCGAGATCCGGAGCTACCGCGCCCACCTGCTGCGCCTGTCGATGGATGACCGCCGCGCCCGCTTCATGGGAGCGGTGTCCGACGATGCGGTGGACGCCCATTGCCGGCGGATCGACTGGTCGCGCGCGGTGATCATCGCCGCCTTCGTGCGCGGGGAGATCCGCGGCGCCACCGAACTGCGGCTGGAGAGGGAAGGCGCGCAGGAGGGGGAACTGGCCGTCAGCGTGGAACACGACTGGCAGGGCCAGGGCATCGGCACCACCCTGGTCCGCCGTGTCCTGACCATTGCGCGCAACCGCGGCATCCGCCGCCTCTGCGTCGTCTGCCTGCCGGAGAACCGGCGCATGCAGCGCATCGCCACCACCCTGCTGGGGCCCTGCGCCTTCGCCTATGGCGAGGTCTCCAGCCACATCGAACTGCCGCCGCCGACCCCGATCACGCTGGCGCAGGAGGCGCTGGACCGCTCCACCCTGCCGCTCAGCGTGATGCTGGACCAGTGGCAGGGGGAACCGGCGCGGGCGGCCTGACGCCCGATTCCTGATTTCTGACAGGTTGTCCCGGCCGGCATCCGCGGGGCACACTCCGACCCTTTCCGACGGACGGGGACAGGGGCGATGACCGAGGGGCGCTGGCAGTTCTGGATCGACCGGGGCGGGACCTTCACGGACATCGTGGCCCGCCACCCCGACGGCGGCATCGTCACCCATAAGCTCCTCTCGGAGAACCCGGAGCGCTACCGCGACGCCGCCGTGCAGGGCATCCGCGACCTGCTGGGCCTTGCGGCCGGGGACCCGGTGCCGGCCGACCGCATCGCGGCGGTCCGCATGGGCACCACCGTCGCCACCAACGCGCTGCTGGAACGCAAGGGCGAGCCGACCGTGCTCGCCGTCACCGCCGGCTTCGCCGACCAGCTCCGCATCGGCTATCAGGCGCGGCCCCGCATCTTCGCCCGGCGCATCGACCTGCCCGAGCAGCTCTACACCCGCGTCGTCGAGGTGCCCGAGCGGATCGCCGCCCGGGGCGAGGTGCTGCGGCCGCTGGACCTGACGGCGGTGGAGGCCGGCCTGCGCCGGGCCTATGAGGACGGTTTCCGCGCCTGCGCCGTGGTGCTGATGCACGGCTACCGCTTCCCCGCGCATGAGCATGCGGTGGGGGATCTCGCCCGCCGCATCGGCTTCCCGCAGGTCTCCCTCAGCCACGAGGTCAGCCCGCTGATGAAGCTGGTCGGCCGCGGCGACACCACCGTGGCCGACGCCTACCTGTCCCCGATCCTGCGTCGCTATGTGGAGCAGGTGGCGGCGGAGCTGCCGGGGGTGCCGCTCTACTTCATGCAGTCCAACGGCGGGCTGGCGGAGGCCGCGCATTTCCAGGGCCGCGACGCCATCCTGTCCGGCCCCGCCGGGGGCATCGTCGGCGCCGCCCGCACGGCCGCGGCGGAAGGCTTCGACCGCATCATCGGCTTCGACATGGGCGGCACAAGCACGGACGTGTCGCATTTTGCCGGGGAGTACGAGCGCAGCCTGGAGACGGTGGTGGCCGGGGTGCGGCTGCGCGTGCCCATGCTGCGGATCAACACCGTGGCGGCGGGCGGCGGCAGCATCTGCCGCTTCGACGGCAGCCGCTTCCGGGTCGGGCCGGAGAGCGCCGGGGCCGATCCCGGCCCCGCCTGCTACCGCCGCGGCGGCCCGCTGACGGTGACGGATTGCAACGTCATGGTCGGCAAGCTGCATCCGGAGTTCTTCCCCGCCGTCTTCGGACCCGGCGGCGACCAGCCGCTGGACGTGGCCGTGGTGCGCGACCGCTTCGCCGCGCTGGCGCGGGAGGTGGCGGCCGCGACCGGCCGCGCCCTGGCCCCCGAACAGATCGCCGATGGCTTCCTGCGCATCGCCGTGGAGAACATGGCGCAGGCGATCAAGCAGATCTCCGTGCAGCGCGGCTACGACGTCACCCGCTACGCGCTCCAGTGCTTCGGCGGGGCGGGCGGGCAGCACGCCTGCCTGGTGGCGGACGCGCTGGGCATGCGCACCGTCTTCGTCCACCCGCTGGCGGGGGTGCTGTCGGCCTACGGCATCGGCCTTGCCGATCTGGTCGCCCTGCGCGACCGCGCGGTGGAGGCGGTGCTGGGGCCCGACCTGATGCCGTCGCTCGACGCGCTGGTGGCCGATCTCGGCCGGGCGGCGACGGACGAGCTGCTCGCCCAGGGGGTGGGGATCGGGGCCATCGTCCTGCACCCCCGCGCGCACCTCAAGGTGCAGGGGACGGACACGGCGCTGGAACTGCCGTTCGGGCCGGAGGCGGAGATGCGGGCCGGCTTCGCCGCGCAGCACCGGCAGCGCTTCGGCTTCGATCCCGGCGACCGCCCCCTGGTGGTGGAACTGGCCGGGGTGGAGGCCGTGGGCCGTGCCGGCGGCGAGGCGGTCCTGCCGCCCCCTGCCGGGCCCGCCGGGAAGCCGGTGCCGCTGGCCGCCGTGGGCGCCTGGATGGCGGGGGAGCACCGCACCGTGCCGGTCCACGACCGCGGCGCGCTCGGCGCCGGTGCGGTGCTGGACGGTCCCGCCATCCTGCGCGAGCCGACCGGCACCACGGTGGTGGAACCCGGCTGGCGCGCCCGCGTGACCGCGGCCGGCGGGCTGGTGCTGGAGCGGGTCGTGCCGCTGCCGGCGCGGGTCGCCGTCGGCACCGAGGCCGATCCGGTGATGCTGGAGGTCTTCAACAACCTCTTCATGTCCATCGCGGAGCAGATGGGGCTGGCGCTGGAGAACACCGCCCATTCCGTGAACATCAAGGAGCGGCTGGACTTCTCCTGCGCCGTGTTCGACCGCGGCGGCGGCCTGATCGCCAACGCGCCGCACATCCCGGTGCATCTCGGCAGCATGGGCGACAGCGTGCGGGCGGTGATCGCGGCCCGGGGCGACGGCCTACGGCCCGGCGACGCCGTGATGCTGAACAACCCCTACCGCGGCGGCACCCACCTGCCCGACGTGACGGTGGTGACCCCGGTGTTCGACGCGGCCGGGACGGAGCTTCTGTTCTGGGTCGCCAGCCGCGGCCACCATGCCGACATCGGCGGCATCACCCCCGGCAGCATGCCCCCCGACAGCCGCACGCTGGAGGAGGAGGGGGTGCTGATCGACGATTTCCTGCTGGTCGAGGGCGGCCGTCTGCGCGAGGCGGAGGTGGTGGCGCTGCTGACGGGGGGCCGCTGGCCGGCGCGCAACCCGGCGCAGAACCTGGGCGACCTGCGCGCCCAGGTCGCCGCCAACGCCCGCGGGGCCGCGGAGCTGCTGAAGATGGTGGACCTGTTCGGGCTGGAGACGGTGCGCGCCTACATGGACCACGTCCAGCGCAACGCCGAGGAGCAGGTGCGCCGGGTCATCGGCGTGGTGCAGGACGGCGACTTCGCGCTGGAGATGGACAGCGGTGCGGTCGTCCGCGTGTCGGTGCGGATCGATCGCCCGCGCCGCGCCGCCCGCATCGACTTCACCGGCACCAGCCCGCAGCAGCCGGGCAATTTCAACGCCCCCGCCGCCATCACCCGCGCGGCGGTGCTCTATGTCTTCCGCACCCTGGTGGAGGACGACATCCCGCTCAACGACGGCTGCCTCGCCCCGTTGGAGATCGTCATCCCCGAGGGCTCCATGCTGAACCCGCGGCCCCCGGCGGCCGTGGTCGCCGGCAATGTCGAAGTCAGCCAGGCCGTGACGGATGCCCTCTACGGCGCGCTGGGGGCGCTGGCGGGCTCGCAGGGGACGATGAACAACGTCACCTTCGGCAACGACCGCCACCAGTACTACGAGACCATCTGCGGCGGTGCCGGGGCGGGGCCGGACTTCGACGGGACCGACGCCGTCCACACCCACATGACCAACAGCCGCCTGACCGATCCGGAGGTGCTGGAGTGGCGCTTCCCGGTGCTGCTGGAGGATTTCCGCATCCGCCGCGGCTCCGGCGGGGCGGGACGCCAGCGCGGCGGATGCGGCGTGGTGCGCCGGCTGCGCTTCCTGGAGCCGATGACGGCCGCCATCCTCTCCAACCACCGCCGCGTGCCGCCGGCCGGGCTGGTGGGCGGCGGGTCGGGCGCCGTCGGCCGCGCCCGGGTGGAGCGCGGCGACGGCACGGTGGAGAAGCTGCCCGGCACCGCGCGGGTGGAGATGCGGCCGGGCGACGTCTTCGTCATCGAGACGCCGGGCGGCGGCGGCTTCGGCGCGCCCTGACGGGGGCTGGGACGGGCATCGAGCCGGGCATCGGGGGGCGGCCGGTTGACGACCGTGCCCGGCGCCCCACCCTGACTGTCGGCCGGTGCGGCGGAACCGACGGACAGGGAGACGGGCATGCTGCTGAAGAGGCGACGTGGCTGGGAGATGCCGGAGCGCGAGGCGACCCCGGAATCCGTCTATCTGGACCGCCGCCGGCTGCTGCGGCTGGCGGGGCTGGGGGCGATGGCGGCCGGCACGCTGTCGCTGGCGGGCTGCGGCGATGCCGGTGCGGAGGCGCCGGCCGATCCCTCGGCCGGGCTCTACCCGGTGCCGCGCAACCCCGCCTTCACGCTGGACCGTCCCCTCTCCCCGGAGGGGGAGGTGACCACCTACACGAACTTCTACGAGTTCGGCTCGCACAAGACGATCTGGCGGCAGGCGCAGGAGCTGCCGATCCGCCCCTGGACCGTGGTCATTGACGGGCTGGTCGAGACGCCGATGCAGATGGACATCGACACGCTGCTGGCGGCCATGCCGCTGGAGGAGCGGCTCTACCGCCACCGTTGCGTCGAAGCCTGGGCCATGGCCGTGCCATGGAGCGGCTTTCCCTTGCGCGCCCTGGTCGAGTACGCCCGGCCGCTGGGCTCGGCCCGTCATGTCGAGCTGACCACCTTCGGCGCCGATGTCCACGCGGCACCGGGCCTGCGCCAGCGCTGGTATCCCTGGCCCTACCGGGAGGGGCTGACGCTGGCGGAGGCGACGAACGAACTGGCCTTCGTCGCCACCGGCCTCTACGGCAAGCCGCTGCCGCGCCAGAATGGCGCCCCCCTGCGGCTGGTCGTGCCCTGGAAGTACGGTTTCAAGTCGGCCAAGTCGATCGTCCGCATACGGTTCATGGAACAGCGGCCCGAGACCTTCTGGAATCTTGTGAATGCGCAGGAATACGGGTTCTGGGCCAATGTCAACCCCGGGGTTCCGCACCCGCGCTGGAGTCAGGAAAAGGAAAGAATGCTTGGGACCGATGAGCTGCGGCCGACGCTGATATACAACGGCTATGGCAATGAGGTTGCCCAAATCTACAGCGGTTTGCAGGGTGAGGCGCTGTTCATGTGAGTCCTCACTGTCTTTACGGGAATTGCCGCTTTGACTTTCCCCTTGGAGGGCATCCCTTCTTCCCCTAGAGTGTGAACGGAGTAATCGGGGGGAGGGGCGGCAAAGACCGCCCGGCGATAATGGGCTCCGGCATCATCGCGATCCTGCAATTCGGGCTGTTCACCTTCGTGGCCTCCGTCGCGGCGAACATCGTCCTTGCCGTGGCCGGCTATCTCTGGGCCGCGGTGATCGAACAGACCGGCGGTGTCGAACCGGCGCGTCAGCGCATCGCTCGCTATTCCCGCCTCGCCCTGGGGTTCCAGAACCGTCTGGAGGCGCGCAAGAACGCCGCTGCCGGATCGGCCTCTTCCCTGTTCGGGGCGGAACGGCAGGAAAAGCAGCTCCGCAGCCGCCTGCGCGAGCTGGAGACGGCGCAGCACCGCTTCGTCCGCGTCGTCGGGCAGGAGCTGCTGCCGAACCGCTGTTACGAGGCCATGGCCATCAACAGTTCGGTGACCCATCAGGTGCGCCGGGGCGAGCGTCACCCCTTCTACGACAGTTCCTGGGCGCGGGCGGTGCCTGTCCATATCTGGGCGCAGAACGAGGAGGAGGCGACGGCCGAGTTCGAGCGCGTCTTCCCCAAGACCGTGGGCTTCAAGATCCTCAGCATGATGCCGCTGGGCGCCGACGGCCGCCCGGCGACCCGGTCCATGGTCCCGCCCCCGAAGGCGGCAGACGCCAGGGCGGCAGCCGATACCAGAGCGACCGACACCAGAGGGACCGACATCAGGACGGCAGAACCCAGGGCGGCCGAAACCGGAGTGGCAGCATGACCGACTTCGGCCTCATCCTCGGGGGCATGGTCGTGCTGCTGGCCGCGAAGCCGGCCCTGGACCGGGCCCGGCTTTCGGTCCGCGCCGCCCGCCGCACCGTGGCGGAGGTCGAGCGCCGCCGCCGCACGCTCAGCCATCAGGTGCGCGTCCTGGCGCGCGAGAGTCTGCACCAGCGCCTCACCGCCGGGCATGATGAGGAGGAGGTGGGCGAGATCCAGGCGCGCATCGCCGGGCTGCAACGCCGGGTGCAGGACCTGGAGGAGGTGGACCGCCGGGTGCTGGTGCTGGACGAACGGCGCGGCCTGTCCGAACGGGGCTGGATCGTGCTGCTGCGCCGGGACAGCACCGCCGCCCCGCCGCTGGAGCCCGCCCCCGTCTCCCGCCTCTGGTCGGAGGGGCGCTATCTCTTCTGCTACGCCACCGATCCGGCCCGGGCCCGGCGGAAGCTGGCCGTGCGCTTTCCCGAGGAAGGCGGTTTCCAGGTCGTCGAGGTCTTTCCCCATGAGGGCGACCTGACGGAAATTCCGAAGATCGGCGGGCAGGCGGCAGCTCCCCTGCATGGTGCCGCCTGAGCCCGTTCCGTCAGTGGGCCGCGCCCAGCGCCGTGGTGCGGGTGGCGATCAGCAGCAGGTCGGGCGTGCGCCCGTCCCGTGCGAAGGGCAGCAGCAGGGCCGAGCAGCGGAAGCGGTGCGAGCCGATCTCCACCTCCGACACCGTGCGGTGGGGGGCGCCGCCGGCAAGGCAGCGGTCCAGGGCCGCGTGGAAATGGCCATAGAAGGGATGCCCGGACAGTTCGGCCAGGGTCTGCCCCGTTACCTCCCGCCGGAACCAGAGCAGCGGTCGGCTGCCGACCCGGGCGAAACGGAAGGTATCCCGCTCCCGGTCCACGGTCAGCACGATCACATCTTCCAGCGGGAAGGGCAGGTCCACCAGATCGAGCGCCGCGGGCGGCGGCATCCGGTCATCGCCCAGACGGAGCCAGTGCCTGTACAGCACCTCGAAGTCGGCCGTCTCTCCGGGTCGGAAGGTCTCTGCCGGGTGATGTCCGTCCATCTGTGACTCCCCTGTTTCCGCCGACACCAATGCAACCCGCTGGCAGACAGCCGACTCGATCGGGGAAAGACCCGGGTATCATGTGTAAAGAGAATTGCGCGTAAGGCGGGTGTCGCGCAAGTCCTGCGCACCGGTTTCTCGATCTTTTCCACGGGCTCGCCCGTTTCCGTCTCTGTTGCCCCGGTCTTCTCCGGCCGGCCCGGGAAGGATGGCCGGTGCCAGCGCCGCGTCGCCCGGGGCGATCCGCCATGCACGCGGTCCGGGACAGGCATGCCGGAAGCCCGCCGCCCCGGTGGACGCCCCTGAATTCCCACAATTCCATAATTGCTTTCAAGCGCTTGACCCCAGGCCTCGGATCGCGGGCGGCGCCGGTCCGGCTGTCGGGGACAAGGAGCGCGCCGCCGCAGGGAGCCGGCACGCTCGATTTGCGCTGCGGCCGGTGCTATGCCCTCCGCCGGCGGGTGTGTTAACGGATTATGGCAACGCGCAGGACCTGATCGGCCGTGGTCGTTGTTGCCAGTCGCGCATGCCGTCGTATTCTATGGGTCCTTGAGGCAGGGGTTCTGCGGCGTGCGGACAGCGACTGTCGGGACGGAACGGGCACCGCTGCGGCGGATCGCGCTGGTCACCGTGGCCTGCCTGCTGGCGTTCGGCGCCGGCACCTGGATGGCGGCACGGCATGATGCCGGGCTGGACCTGATCCGCGGCGATGCCGACCAGGCCGCCGCCATCGAGCAGACCATTTCCGCGATGCGCGAGGCCCTGCGCGATCTGGAAACGGGGGAGCGCAGCTATCTCGCCTCGCTCGATCCGGCCCGGCTGGAACTGGCCCGGCGCGGCCACGACACGCTCGATACCCTGGCGGCGGAGCTGGCGGACCGGTTCGACGGCCGGCCGGAGCAGCAGGCGCGCGTGGCCGCGATCCCTGTGCTGGCCGACCGGAACGCCGCCGTGTTCGAGGACGCGGCCTCGCTCGCCCGTGCCGGCCGGCTGGCGGATGCCCTGACCGCCTTCGACGGGGAGGACGACCGCTCCTCGATCCGCGCGATCCATGGCCGGCTGGACATCCTGCTGGCGGAGGCGCACGAGCACCTGCGCAACCGCCAGACGGAGGCGGTGACCTATGCGGAACGGCTGGTGGACTGGCTGTCGGCGGGCGTCGCCCTCTCCGGGCTCGGTTTCGCCATCGCGGTGGCCGTGCTCCTGACGGCCCGTCGGCAGGGCCGCGCGCTGGCCGCTGCGCAGCGCCGCGCCGCGGAGGCGGAGGAACGGCTGCGGGCCGCCCTGGACGCCATGCCGGACGGCTTCGTCGTCTATGACGCCGAGGACCGGCTGGTGACCTGGAACGACCGCTTCCTGGAGCGCTATCCCAGCCTGCGCGGCGTGCCGGCCCTCAAGGGAATGCGGTTCGAGGATCTGCTGCGCATCTTCATCGCCAACCGGGAGGTCGGCGATCCGGAGGCCTATGACGACACGGAACGCTGGATCGCCGACCGGATCGCCTGGCGCCGGGCGGCCGACGGCCGCGCCTTCGAGCGGCTGACGGCACACGGGCGCTGGCTGCGGGTGAGCGAACACCCGATCTCCACCGGCGGCGTGCTGAGCCTTGCCACCGACATCACCGCCCAGAAGATGCGCGAGGAGGAGCTGCGGCGCGCCCTGGAGGACGTGGACGAGGCGCGCCGCGAGGCCGAGTTGCAGGCGGCCGAGATGGTCGCTCTGGCCGAGGAACTGGCCGCGGCACGCACCCGCGCGGATGAGGCCCGCGCGGAATCCGAAGCGGCCAACCGCGCCAAGTCCGACTTCGTGGCGGTGATGAGCCATGAGGTGCGGACACCGCTGAACGCCCTGCTGGGCTTCGCCGACCTGCTGTTGCAGACGCCGCTGACGGCGGAGCAGCGCGAATGGGTGACGCTCCAGCGTGAGGCGGGGGAGGCGCTGCTGACCGTCGTCTCCGACGTGCTGGACTTCTCCAAGCTGGAGGCCGGACGGCTGGAGGTGGACCCGCACCCGTTCCATCTCGCACGGCTGGCCCGCAGCACCTCCGATCTCGTCCGCCCCACCGCGGAGGAGCGTGGCCTCGCGCTCCGTGTCGCGGTCGATCCGCGCCTGCCCGAGGTGGTGCAGGGCGATGCCAAGCGGGTGCGGCAGGTGCTGCTGAACCTGTTGAACAACGCGGTGAAGTTCACCGAGCGGGGCCATGTCGCGCTGGCCGTCTTCCCCGTGGTGGACGGGCGCGTGCGGTTCGAGGTGCTGGACACCGGAATCGGCATCGCGCCCGAGCAGCAGGACCGGCTGTTTCAGGAGTTCGTGCAGGCCGACCGGGCCACGGCCCGGCGCTATGGCGGCACGGGCCTGGGACTGGCGATCTGCCGCCGGCTGGTGGACCTCATGGGCGGCACCATCGCGGTGGAGAGCGCGCCCGGCCGCGGCTCGCTGTTCTGGTTCGAGCTGCCCCTGCCGGCCGACGAGTCCAGCCGGCCGCCGCCCTGTGCGCCGGAGCCCGTCCGGTCGGTGGAGAGCGCCCGCATCCTGCTGGCCGAGGACGTGAAGGCCAACCAGGCCCTGGCGGTGGCCCTGCTGACCAAGGCCGGTCACCGCGTCACGGTCATCGCCAACGGGCTGGACGCCGTGCAGGCGGTGGCCGCCACGCCGTTCGATCTGGTGCTGATGGATGTCCGCATGCCGCGGCTGGGCGGACTGGAGGCGACGCGGCGCATCCGTGCGCTGGGCGGCCCCCGCGGCGCCATCCCGATTGTCGCCCTGACGGCCGAGGCCGGCTCACGCGAGCTTGACGCCTGCCTGGATGCCGGCATGGACGAGGTGCTGACCAAGCCGTTGCAGCCGGCCTTGCTGCTGGACACCATTGCCCGGCTGGCCGGGCGTGCGCAGGTCGGCGAGGTCCCCCTCGCCATCAGTCCGCTGCCCATCGTCAGCGCCGGCACCTGGCGGCGCTTGCAGCACTCCGTCGGCCGGGACGAGCTGGACAGCCTGGTCGGCGATCTGGTGCTGGACCTGCCGACCTGGATCGGGCGCCTGCGCGGCACCAGCGATCCGGAGGGTCTGGGCGATCTGGCGCACGAGCTGATCTCGGTGCTGGGGAATTTCGGTCTGGAGCGGGCCGCCGCCGCCGCCGCCAGTCTGGACACCGCCATCCGTGGCGGGACCGACCTGCGCCCCGCGGCCGAGGTGCTGGCGACGGAGCTGGAGCAGGCGGCGGGGGAACTGTCGCTCTGGCTGTCACACAGCGCGGGCGAGCCTATCTGAGCGGGCCACCTGGACAGCCCCATCTGACCGCAGCCCCGCCCCCTGCGCGGGGGCCTTTCCCCTCCGGGGCTGCCGGCCATGCCTCCTGTGCATAAAAAATCAGCCGGTAACCCAGGGGTTACCGGCCGAGTTGAACAGGGAGGCTTCACGTCTGGGAGACGCAGGGCCCGAAGGCCCAACCGGAGACGGGCATCCCCGGTGAAGTGTCCGATGCTGCGTCGCAGCAGCGGACGCCCAAAACTTAATCACTCGGCTGCCCAATTCCAGGCACATTTGCTGAATCCGGTCATGCGCCAACCGCATGGCTTGCCGGGAAGGTTTCCTGCACCTTCCGCACCAGGAAATCGCGGAACACCGCGATGCGCTTGGAATGGCGCAGCTCTTCCGCATAGACGAAGTAGGCGTCGATCCGCGGCCCGCTGACGTCGGGCAGCACGCGCACGATGTCCGGGTTGCCGTCCACCACGTAGTCGGGCAGGGACGCGATGCCGAGACCGCTCTCCACCGCCCGGTACATGGCGTAAAGGCTGTTCACGCGCAGCACGGTCTGACGCTCGCCGCCCGGCGGGTCGCCGACATGCAGCAGCCAGTTGATGTTCGACACCGGCGCCCGCGTCTCCGCGGGGTAGGCGATGATGTCGTGGTGGTCCAGCTCGTCCAACGACTGCGGCAGGCCCCGCTTCTCCACATAGGCGCGGTGGGCGTAGATGTGGACCCGCACCGTCATCAGGTGGCGCTGGATCAGGTCGGGCTGGCGCGGCGCGGACATGCGGATGGCGATGTCCGCCTCACGCATGGACAGGTCCAGCTCCGTGTCGTCCAGCAGCAGGCTGAGCTGCACGTCCGGATACAGGCTCAGGAACTCGCGCACCCGGGGCGTCAGCCAGGTCGAGCCGAAGGCCATCGTCGTCGTGACCTTGAGCGGGCCCTTCGGATGCTCCTTGCTCTCCGACAGCATCGCCTCGGTCATCGAGAGCTTGGCGAACACCTCCCGCGCCGTGCGGTACAGCAGCTCACCCTGTTCGGTGAGGATCAGGCCGCGGGCGTGCCGGTGGAACAGCGGCACATGGAGGCTCTCCTCCAGCGCGCTGATCTGGCGGCTGACGGCCGACTGGCTGAGGTTGAGGGTCTCGCCCGCATGCGTGAAGCTGCCGGCCTCGGCGACGGCGTGAAAGACGCGAAGCTTGTCCCAGTCCATGCCCGTCCCTTCGGGAAGTGCGGCCGTCCGGCACCGACCGCGGTGACATTGGCCGGCCCCGGATATGGGCCGGCACGATGATGATATACGCTTGCGGACCAGGGCGCTACAGGTTGTAGGTCAAGCTGATCCGATGGCTATACCCGGTCGCCGCGCCGTCCCCCCAGTAGAGGACGACATCAATCCCGGCGGCCGGCGCCGGAACGACCTGGAAAGCGTGGTTCTGACAGTGATTTCTGGTGGTCGGCCTAATGTCCGTGGTCCGGCCGGGCCGGAAGGTCTTCACCGTTCCGCTGCGGATCGACGGTCCGGCGCTGGGCGCGCCGGTCGTTTCCGCATCCCGGGGGGACGGGCCGCCGGGGGAATATTCCACCCCTGGCTGTGCCCTGGCTCCCTGCCGTCACTCCCAGGCGCCGATCATGTCCGGCCGGGAGGCTTCGGCCGCCGCCTCGGCGGGGGAGCCCTCCAGCGTGGCCAGCCACTTCTCGGCCTCCAGGGCCGCCATGCAGCCCATGCCGGCGGCGGTGACGGCCTGACGGAACACCTTGTCCTTCACGTCGCCGGCGGCGAACACGCCGGGCACGTCCGTGCGGGTGCTGTCCGGCGCCGTCAGGATGTAGCCCTCGTCGTCCATGGCGACCTTGCCGCGGAACACCCTGGTGGCGGGGTCGTGGCCGATGGCGACGAAGACGCCCTCCAGGGCGATCTCGCGGGTCTCCCCGCTCTGCGCGTGCTTCAGGCGGATGCCGGTGACGCGCTTGGGGTTCTCGAAGCTCTCGCCGCCCTCGCCCAGGATTTCGTCCACCACATGGTTCCAGACGACCTCGATCTTCGGGTTCTTCAGCACCCGGTCCTGCAAGATGCGCTCGCCGCGGAAGCTGTCGCGGCGGTGGACCAGCGTCACCTTGGAGGCGTGGTGTGTCAGGTACAGCGCCTCCTCCATGGCGGAGTTGCCGCCGCCGATCACGGCCACGGGGCGGCCGCGGAAGAAGAAGCCGTCGCAGGTGGCACAGGCGGACACGCCGGCGCCCTGGTAATGCTGCTCACCCGCCACGCCCAGCCAGCGCGCCTGGGCGCCGGTGGCGATGATGACGGCATCGGCCACGTACTCGTCGCCGCTGTCGCCCTTGCAGACGAAGGGCCGGCGGCTGAAATCCACGTCCACGATCAGGTCGCCGATCATCCGCGTGCCGACATGCTCGGCCTGCTTCTGCATCTGCTCCATCAGCCACGGACCCTGCACCGCGTGCTCGAAGCCCGGATAGTTCTCCACGTCCGTGGTGATGGTGAGCTGCCCGCCCGGCTGCATGCCCTGCACCAGCAGGGGCTCCAGGTTGGCGCGCGCCGTGTAGATGGCGGCGGTATAGCCAGCCGGCCCGGCGCCGATGATCAGGACCTTGGTGCGGTGGGTGGCCATGGGACAGTCCTCGGATGGTCTGGAAGCGGGGCCGCGCGCCTCACGGCGGGCGGGACGCCGACGGGGCCGCGACCCTAGCCGCAGCCCGCGCCGCCTTCAATATCTGGGAAGCGCCCCCCGGACGCTCCAGGGTGCCGGGATGTGACATACCGGTCCAGTCGGGGTGCCGGTCCAGCCGGGGTGGCGGTCCAGCCGGGGTGCCGGTCCAGTCGGGGTGGCGGTCGGGCGCGGCAGGGCCTACATTCCCCCGGTCCCCCTGGCCGTCCGTGATGCTGCCATGCCGCGCCTTGCCCTGCTGCTGCCGTTCGTCCTTCTGCTGGCCCTGGCCGTCGGGCTGCCGACTCCGGCCGCGGCCAACCCGGTCCGTACCGACAATGTGGAAGCCGAGCTGCGGGCCGAGCTGCCGGCGGCCGTGCCGGGCGAGCCGCTCTGGCTGGCGGTCACCCAGCGCATCCGGCCGGGCTGGCACACCTACTGGAAGAATCCCGGCGACTCCGGCATCGCCACCGAGGTGAAATGGACCCTGCCGCCGGGTTGGCAGGCCGGTCCACTGGTCTGGCCGGCGCCGGAACGCTTCCCGGTCGGGCCGCTGGTGAATTTCGGCTACAAGGACGAGGTGCATCTGCTGACCCGGGTGGACGTGCCGGCCGACGCCGCCCCTGGCGGCACGGTGACCATCGCCGCCCAGGCGGACTGGCTCGTCTGCGAGGACATCTGCATTCCCGAATCGGCCCGGCTGGAGCTGACCCTGCCGGTGGCGGCCGGCCCGGTCGCGCCGACGCCCGCGCAGGCGGCCCTGTTCGCGCAGGCGCGGCGGGCGCTGCCGGTGCCCAGCCCGTTCCCGGCGACCTTTCTGGCCGGCGATACGGCGCACCAGCTCGTCCTCTCCACCGGCGACCTTGCCGGGGCCGAGCTGGCGGACGCCTTCTTCTTCCCCGACCTCTGGTCCGTCACCCCCGCCGCGGCCCCGCAGGAGCTGCGGCTGGACGCGGACGGGGTGCGCCTCGTGCTGCCCCGGTCCGGGGCGCTGCCCGCGGAATCGGTGACGGGCGTGCTGCTGCTGACCGAACGGCTGGAGGGGCGGGAGATCCGGCAGGCGCTGGAGATCGACGCCCCGATCGAGGCGGCGCCCGCGGGCGGCTCCCCGGCTCCCGGCCGCGCGGCGGCCGAGACGGCATCGCTCGGTGTGGGGCTGGCGCTGCTGCTGGCGCTGGCCGGGGGCGCCATCCTGAACCTGATGCCCTGCGTCTTCCCGGTGCTGTCCATCAAGGTGTTGGCGCTGGTCAGCCACGCGCCCGGCCGGGCGCCCGTCCACGGCGCCGCCTATGCCGCCGGGGTGCTGGCCACCTTCGCGGCCGTGGCCGGGCTGCTGCTGGCCCTGCGCGCCGGCGGGGCGCAGATCGGCTGGGGCTTCCAGTTGCAGGACCCGCTGGTCGTGGCCGTGCTGGCCTATGTGATGTTCCTGCTCGGCCTCTGGCTCTCCGGTGTCTACGAGCTGGGCGGCAGGGCGCAGGGGCTGGGGCAGGGGCTGGCCGCCCGCGGCGGCTATGCCGGCAGCTTCTTCACCGGCGTGCTGGCGACGGTGGTGGCGACGCCCTGCACCGCCCCCTTCATGGGCACGGCCATCGGGTTCGCCCTGTTGCAGCCCTGGCCGCTGGCGCTGGCCGTCTTCCTGGCGCTGGGGCTGGGCATGGCGCTGCCCTTCCTGCTGCTGACGCTCAGCCCGGCGCTGCTGCGCCGGATGCCGCGGCCGGGCCTGTGGATGGAGCGGCTGAAGCAGGCGCTGGCCTTTCCGCTCTACGCCACTGCCGTCTGGCTGGTCTGGGTGCTGTCGATCCAGGCCGGCCCGGACGCCGTCGCCTGGGTCCTGGGCGGCATGGTGCTGGTGGCCTTCGCCGCCTGGCTCTACGGCGTGACCCGGAGCAGCGGCGCCGGCTGGCGCCTGGGCGCCTCGGCCTTCGGCGTGCTGGCGCTGGCCGGGGCCGTGGCGATGGCGCGGGTGCCGGCACTGGCCGGTCCGGCCGTGCCGCCGCCGCCGGCCGGGACGGCCGCCGCCGCGGACGACACGGCGCCCTTCGACGAGGCGGCGCTGGCGGCGCTGCGGGCGGAGGGGCGGCCGGTCTTCGTGAACTTCACGGCGGCCTGGTGCATCACCTGTCTGGTGAACGAGCGCACCTCGCTCTCCGCCGACACGGTGAAGCAGGCCATGGCGGCCAAGGGCGTGGCTTACCTGAAGGGCGACTGGACCAACCGCGACGCCGGCATCGCCCGCGTGCTGGAGCGGTTCGGGCGCAGCGGCGTGCCGCTCTACCTGCTCTACCGCCCGGGCGAGGCGGAGCCGGAGGTGCTGCCGCAGATCCTGACCCCCGGGCTGGTGCTGGAGGCGCTGGAGACGCTGCCCGACCGCGCCTCCTGACGCATGGTCCGGCCCTGGACCGACCCGGAAAGTCCCCGCGGAAAGTAGGTTTCCGGGCGGGTTTGACAGGGCGGACCCTGCATCCCATCTCCCCCGGTGCCCATACGGCTCCAGAGGAGGCAGAGACCATGACGTCCCCCGTTTCCCGCCGCCGTTTCCTTTCCCGCAGCGCCCTGGCCGCCACCGGCGGCGCCGTCCTGGCCGGCGGCGGTTCCGGCCTGCTTTCCGCGCTGCTGCCGCGGCCGGCCCTGGCGGCTCCCGTCGTCGGCGCCGCGGCCCCCGACTTCAGCGCCACCGACATCGCGGGGCGGGCCGTCCGCCTCGCCGATCTGCGCGGCCGCACCGTCGTGCTGGAGTGGACGAACCATCTCTGCCCCTTCGTCATGAAGCACTATGGCGGCGGCAACATGCAGGCGCTGCAACGGGACTACACGGGCAAGGGGGTGGTCTGGATCACCGTCGTCAGCTCCGCCGAGGGCCAGCAGGGCCATGTCACGCCGGAGGAGGCGCAGCGCATCGTGGACGAGGCGAAGGCCGCGCCGACGCACAAGATCCTTGATCCCAAGGGAACGATCGGCCGCGCCTACGCGGCCAAGACCACGCCGCACATGTTCGTGATCGACCCTGCGGGCCTGCTGGTCTACGACGGCGCCATCGACGACCGCCCGACCGCCCGGCTGGAGGATCTGGACGGCGCCACCAGCCATGTCCGCGCCGCCCTGGACGCCACCCTGGCCGGCCAGCCTGTCGCGGTCCCCACCAGCCAGCCCTATGGCTGCACCATCAAGTACGCCAAGGACGCGGTCTGACCGCCCGGCCTGACGGGAGCGGATCGGGGGCCAGTATGAGGGCCTGTGACTGCCGGTTCTGGTCCGTTACGGCCAAGAAACGACCAAGACGCCCCCATGCTTATGGGCGCCTTCATTAAGAAGCCCACCCGGCTGAACAACCGGGTGGGCCTCTGAAATAAGAAGACTTCGGGGTCGAAATCCAACTTCTGAGAATGGTTAACTTCTAGCCTCGCCGGCACTGCGCGGCAGCCCCGCAAAGTGTCGCACAATTTTGCGTAGAGTTGCGCGGGTGGGGCGGGCCTCGCTTTTCCGGTGTGGGCAGCCTGCCGGCCTTCCTGTGACGGCTGCCGCGGGACCGCCCATCAGGTGAAGGGCCTTTCCTCCCACCAGGGAAAGGCGTCCGGCATGTCGGCGGACGGCCGCAGCGGGAAGCGGGCCGGGCGTTTCTCCAGGAAGCTCACGACCCCCTCCGCCGCGTCGGGGGAGCGGCCCGTCTGCTGGATCAGGCGGCTGTCCACCTTGTGCGCCTCCATCGGGTGGTCGGCCCCCAGCATCCGCCAGAGGAGCTGGCGGGCCAGCGCGACGGAGACCGCACTGGTGCCGTCCGCGATCTCCCGCGCCAGCTCGTAGGCGCGGGGCAACAGGCGATCGGGCGGCACCACCTCCGACACCAGCCCGCCGGCCTGCGCCTCGGCCGCATCGAAGACCCGGCCGGAGAGCACCCAGCGCAGGGCCTGGGCGATTCCCACCAGCCGCGGCAGGAACCAGCTCGACGCCGCCTCCGGCACGATGCCGCGGCGGGTGAAGACGAAGCCGAAGCGCGCCTCCGCCGACGCGATGCGGATGTCCATGGGCAGCAGCATCGTCGCCCCGATGCCCACGGCGGGGCCGTTCACGGCCGCGATGACCGGTTTCCTCATCTCGAACACGCGCAGGGTGACGCGGCCGCCGCTGTCGCGCATCCCGTCGTCGGGGGCGAGCCTTCCCCGGGCGGCGTAGTCGAAGGTCTTCGCCCCCTCCGCCAGATCTGCCCCGGCGCAGAAGGCCCGGCCGGCGCCGGTGACGACCACGGCGCGCACGCCGTCGTCGGCGTCGGCCCGGTCGAAGGCGGCGATCAGGTCCGCCATCATGGTGCCGGTGAAGGCGTTCATCCGGTCCGGCCGGTCGAGCGTCACGGTGGCGATGCCGTCCGCCACCGCATAGCGCAGGGTCTCGAAATCCGCGTCCGCCATGGTCTTCCTCCCTTTCCCGGCCTGTCGCCAGCCGGTCTGCCGGGCAGGGTGCGGGCGGGGAGGGATGCCGGCAAGCGGGCGGAGAGGACCTGGGGCGATGTGGGGGCGCCCTGTCCGCGCTGCGGTGGGAAGCGGGCGCTACAGCGCCAGCCGGCCCTGCCCGTCGCGCCGCGGCAGCAGCTCCGGCACCGCTTCCGCGATCAGTTCGCGCGCCGCCTCGTCCAGCAGGTCGTCCAGGGCGCTGCCCTGCACCTGCTCCCGCCCGATCTCCAGCAGCACCGGCACCGCCAGGGGGGAGATGCGGTCCAGGTCGCGGTGGACGATGCGGCCGCGCACCCGGGCCAGCATGTCACCCAGCCGGCGCACGTCCGTCAGGCCGGCGGCCGCGTCGGCGCGGGTGGCGCGCAGCAGCACGTGCCCCGGCTCGTGCCGCCGAAGCACGTCGTAGATCAGGTCGCTGCTGAAGGTGACCTGCCGGCCGCTCTTCTCCTGGCCCGGGTGCCGGCGCTCGATCAGCCCGGCGATGACGGCGACGTTGCGGAAGGTCCGCTTCAGCATGGAGGATTCCTCCATCCACGCCTCCAGGTCGTCGCCCAGCATGTCCTCGTCGAACAGGGCGGGGATGTCGCGCGCGGCCGGCGCCCGCAGCGACCAGGTGGCCAGCACGTAGTCGGTGGCGACGAAGCCCAGCGGCGCCAGCCCGGCCCGCTCCATCCGGCGGGTCAGCAGCATGCCCAGCGTCTGGTGGGCGTTGCGCCCCTCGAAGCAGTAGGCGACCAGGAACTGCTTGCCGCCGCGCGGAAAGGTCTCGACCAGCAGCGAGCGCCGGTCGGGCAGGACGGAGCGGCAGCGTTGCAGCCGCAGCCATTCCTGCACCGCTCCGGGCAGGGCGGACCAGCGCGCCGGGTCGGCCAGCAGGTCGCGCACCCGGTCGGCCAGATGGGTGGAGAGCGGCAGCCGCCCGCCGGCATAGGCGGGCACCTTCGGCTCGCCCTGGCCGCCCTTGGCGACCTGCACCTCCGTCTCCCGCACCCCCAGGAACTTCAGGAGCTGGCCCGCGAAGACGAAGGTGTCGCCCGGTGTCAGGGTGTTGACGAAATACTCCTCGATCTCGCCCAGCAGCGTCCGCCCCAGCCGGACCCGCAGCACCGTCGCCTCCACGATGGTGCCGACGTTCAGCCGGTACTGCCGCGCGACCAGGGGCGAGGCGGCGGCCCAGCGCCCGTCCTCCGTCTCCGTCAGCCGGCGGAACCGCTCGTAGGTGCCCAGCGCGTAGCCGCCGGTGGCGACGAAGTCGAAGACGTCGTCGAACTCGTCGCGCGACAGGTCGGCATAGGGGGCGGCCTGCACCACCTCGGCATACAGGCGGTCGGCGTCGAACGGCCCGGCGCAGGCCGTACCGGTGATATGCTGCGCCAGCACGTCCAGCGCTCCGGCGCGCGGCGGGTCGCCGTCCAGCGTGCCCTCCGCGATGGCGTCCAGCGCCGCCCGGCACTCCAGCACCTCGAAGCGGTTGGCCGGCACCAGCAGGGCGCGCGACGGCGTATCCAGCCGGTGGTTGGCGCGGCCGATCCGTTGCAGCAGGCGGGAGACGCCCTTCGGCGCCCCGACCTGTACCACCAGATCCACCGCCGCCCAGTCGATGCCCAGGTCCAGCGAGGAGGTCGCCACCACCGCCCGCAGCCGGCCGGCGGCCATCGCCGCCTCCACCTTGCGGCGCTGCTCGACCGCGAGGCTGCCATGGTGCAGGGCGATGGGCAGGTTGTCCTCGTTCAGCCGCCACAGCTCCTGGAACACCAGTTCGGCCTGGGCGCGGGTGTTGACGAAGACCAGGGTGGTGCCGGCCTCCCGGATGCGGCGGTAGACCTCGCCCAGGGCGTGCAGCGCCATGTGCCCGGCCCAGGGCAGGGGTGCCTCCGTCGTCAGGATCTCCACCTCCGCCCGCGCGCCGCCGCGGCCGGTGACCAGCCGCACGGCAGCGTCCCCGAGGGAGGCGTCCCTGGGGCCGGCGTCCCTGGGGCCGGCGTCCGCGCGGCCGGTGGGGGACAGCCACGCCGCCAGCGCCGCGGGATGCGCCACCGTGGCCGACAGCCCGACCCGGCGCAGCCCCGGCGCCAGCGTGGACAGGCGCGCGAGCCCCAGCGCCAGCAGGTCGCCGCGCTTGGTGCCGGCCAGGGCGTGCAGTTCGTCAATCACGACGCGGCGCAGACCCCCGAAGATGGTGGGCGCTTCCGGGTAGGACAGCATCAGCGCCAAGCTCTCCACCGTCGTCAGCAGGATGTGCGGCGGGTGGGCGCGCTGGCGCTGGCGCTTCGCCTCGGGCGTGTCGCCGGTGCGGGTCTCGGCCCGGACCGGCAGCCGGAGTGCCGCCAGCGGCAGCTCCAGGTTCCGCTGGATGTCCACCGCCAGCGCCTTCAAGGGCGAGATGTAGAGCGTGTGCAGCCCCTCGCGCGGGCGCTCCGACAGCTCGATCAGGCTGGGCAGGAAGCCGGCCAGGGTCTTGCCGCCGCCGGTCGGCGCGATCAGCAGGGCGTCCACGCCGTCGCGCGCCGCCTGGACCAGGGCGATCTGGTGGGCGTGCGGCGTCCAGCCGCGGCTGCGGAACCAGCCGGAAATGGCGGGGGGCAGCAGGTCGGCGGCGGCGGGGGCGCCGTCCGGACCGTCGAAGGGGAGGACATCGCTCATCGTGGCGGGATATATGAACCGGAAACCGCCCCGGTCGAAAGCGGGGTGTTGGCGCGGTGCATCCGGAGCGGGTGCGGGAGATCGGAATGACGGGTCTGGCAGAGCTTCTGGCGGCGGTGGATGCGGGGGATGCGGCAGGGGCGGCGCGGATCGCCGGCGCCGATCCGGGACTGCTGGAGGAGCGCGGTCCCGACGGCGCGACGCCGATCCTGCTGGCGGCCTACCGGGGCGCCCGGCCCGTGCAGGAGGCGTTACGGCCGCTGAAGCCCGCGCTCGACCTCTACGAGGCGGCGGCGCTGGGCGACCTCGACCGCGTCATCGCTCTGGTGGAGGCCGAACCCTCCGCCATCGACCGGCCGGCGCCGGACGGCCGCACGGCCCTGGGCCTCGCCGCCTTCTTCGGCCGGCAGGCGGTCGTGGACTGGCTGCTTGCCCGCGGTGCCGACGCGACCCCGCCGGGCATGGGGCCGACGGCACTGCCGCCGCTGCACGCGGCAGCGGCGGGCCGTCATCTCGGCATCGCCCGCGCGCTGCTGGCGCACGGTGCCGTGCCCGACGCCCCGCGGCACGGGGGCTACACCGCCCTGCACGCGGCGGCGCGGAACGGCCATCTGGAACTGATCGCGCTGCTGCTGGAGCACGGCGCCGACCCGCACCGCGCCGCGGCGGACGGCGCCACCGCCCTGTCCCTGGCCCGGGCGGCCGGACATGCGCGCGCCGTCACCCTGCTGGAGTCGGGGGGCGGCCCCTCGGCCGACGCGCCGTTCGGTCTGCTCTGCGCCATCCCGGAGGAGATCGCCCATTTCGGCCCGCACTTCGTCGAATCGGAGGCGGAGACGATCGGCGGCTTCGTCTTCCGCCGCGGCCTGCTGGACGGACGTCATGCCGTCGTCGTCGAGTGCGGCATCGGCAAGGTCAACGCGGCCGTCGTCTCCACCCTGCTGATCGAGCGGTTCGGCTGCCGCATGCTGCTGTTCTCCGGCGTCGCCGGCGGCGTGGACCCCGCGCTGGGCATCGGCGATGTCGTGGTCGGCACGCGGCTGGTGCAGCACGATTACGGCGCCCTGGTCCGCGGCAACCTGCGCGTCTACCAGCCGGGCGTGACGCCGGTGCCGGGCGTCGCCGACACGCACGGCTATGCCCTGGACCCCGCGGTCGAGGCGACGGTGCGGGCGGCGCTGGACGGGCTGGAGCTGCCGCCGATCCCGGCCAAGGCGACCGGCGGGGTTGAGCGGACGCCGCGCATCACCTTCGGCACCATTGCCACCGGCGACCAGTTCGTGAACTGCGAGTCGACCCGCCAGCGGCTGCATGAACGCTTCGGCGCCGCGGCGGTGGAGATGGAAGGGGCGGCCGTGGCCCAGGTGGCGGAGCGTTTCGGCGTGCCCTGCCTGATCATCCGGTCGCTCTCCGACCTTGCCGGGGCGGAGAGCCACATGGACTTCTACACCTTCGTGGCCGCGGCGGCGCGCTGCGCCTCGCTGCTGCTGCGCCGGGTGGCTTCGGCGCTGTAGGGGGCGGCGCTGTAGGGGGCGGCACTGTAAGGGACGGGGAAGACGGGGCCGCGCCCGCGGCGGCACTGCCCCGCCCCTCCATTCCGTGGTAGCCTTTCCGGGCAGCGGCGAACGGAGGGAGGCCTGGAATGTCCGATACCCACATGCTGAAGGGTGTCGTTCCCTATCTGACGGTGGGCGATGCGCAGAAGGCCATCGCCTTCTATGTCCATGCCCTGGATGCGCACGAGGTGGTGCGCCAGACGGAGCCCGACGGGGTGCGCGTCACGCATTCGGTGCTGCTGATCAACGGCGGCACCTTCTTCGTCTCCGACGATTTTCCTGAGCACAATGGCGGGCAGTCGCGCGACCCGCTGGTCCTGACCGCCAGCCCCGTGACGCTGCACATGAACGTGCCGAACGTCGATACGCTGGTGCAGCGGGCGGTGGAGCACGGGGCGACCGTGCTGGTGCCGCCGCAGCCCGTGATCTGGGGCAGCCGCTTCGCCAAGATCCGCGACCCCTTCGGCCATGTCTGGACCCTGGTCACCCCGATCCCGGAATGATGGCTACCGGCTGACGGTCTCCGGGCGGCGGTTCGACCGGACCGCCGCCGGGTGCCCGGCCTGCCTCAGAACGCCGTGGCGAGCCAGAGGAAGGCCGCCCACAGCGGCACGGACAGAAGAACGCCGTTGACCAGACCGATGGCGGCGTCCATGCCGCCCGTCGCCGCGACCGCCCGATGATGCTGCCTGCGCATGAGTCCCTCCTTGCCTGACGAACGTCCGCGCCGGGAAAGGGGTTCCCAAGCGGAGAGCGCGCCCGGCGGGCATCATGCGGCCGGTTTTCTTTACGAAGTCTTGCGGTCTTTGCCGCCGGTCGCCGGGGCGCCGCCTCAGTAGGTGGGGCGCTTGCTCGGCGGCGGCTTCTTCGGCAGCGTCGTCTCCTGCTTCAGCCGGGCGTAGGCCACGGCGATGCGGGCGCCCACCGCGGCGTTGTTCAGCAGCAGCGCCCGGTTGGCGGTCAGGCTGGCGCCGCCCGTGAGGGTCTCCAGCCGGTGCAGCAGGAACGGCGTCAGCGCCTTGCCGCGGACCCCGCCGGCCGCCGCCTCGGCCACGGCCTGCTGCACGGCGGCCTCCGCCGTCGCCGCGTCCAGCGCCGCCGCGTCCGGGATCGGCACGGCGACGACAATGCCGCCCTCCAGCCCCAGGCGCCACTTGGCGTTCAGGACCCGCGCCGCGTCCTCGGGCGTGTCGCAGCGGCCGTCCACCGGCAGGCCGCTGTCGCGGTGGTAGAAGGCGGGGAAGGCGTCGGTGCCGAACCCGACGACCGGCACGCCGCGCGTCTCCAGGTATTCCAGGGTGCGGGGCAGGTCCAGGATGGCCTTGGCCCCGGCGCAGACGACGGCGACGGGGGTGGTGGCCAGCTCCTCCAGGTCGGCGGAGATGTCGCCCGTCGTCTCCGCCCCGCGGTGGACGCCGCCGATCCCGCCCGTGGCGAACACGGCGATGCCGGCCAGATCGGCGGCGATCATGGTGGCGGCCACGGTGGTCGCCCCGTCCGCCCCCTTGGCCAGCACCAGCGGCAGGTCGCGCCGGCTGACCTTGGCGGTGCCGGGGACGGTGAGGCGCTGCATGTCCTCGTCGTCCAGCCCGATGCGGATGCGCCCGTCCAGCACGGCGATGGTCGCCGGCACGGCGCCGTTGGCGCGCACGGCCGCCTCGATCTCCCGCGCCGTCTCCAGGCTGGCGGGAGCGGGCAGGCCGTGGCTGATCAGCGTGCTTTCCAGGGCCACGACCGGGCGGCCGGCCTTCAGCGCCGCCGCCACCTCCGGGTGGATGGAAAGGAAGTCGTGCATGGGATCGCCTCCGTGGGTGCGGCCGGAACATGCCCCCCGGCGCGGGCGGGCGCAACGGCGGCGGCGTGGCGGCGGGAGCGGGGCAGGCTATATTCCCTGCATGGCTGATCCGTCCACCCCCCGCCCGGAAGGCCCCGGGCCTGCGAGCCCCCCTCCGGCGTATCCCCGTCCGGAGAGCTGGGTCCGTCCCTGTCCGCCGGAACAGGGCGGCGGGCTGTGGGTCGAACCCGGCGGCTTCCACATCGACCCCGTGCGGGCGGTGGAGCGCGCCGTCGTCACCCATGGCCATTCCGACCACGCCCGGCCCGGCCATGCCCGCGTGCTGGCGACTCCGGGCACGCTGGCGATCATGCGGGCGCGGCTGGGGGAGCAGGCGGGCGCCGTGCAGCAGCCGCTGCCCTACGGGGAGCCGTTGCGGGTCGGGGAGGTGGGGGTGCGGCTGGTTCCGGCCGGGCATGTGCTGGGCAGCGCGCAGATCGTGCTGGAGTGGCGGGGCAGCCGCGTCGTCGTCTCGGGCGACTACAAGCGC
This sequence comes from Rhodocista pekingensis, assembly GCF_042665545.1. Classification (NCBI taxonomy): domain Bacteria; kingdom Pseudomonadati; phylum Pseudomonadota; class Alphaproteobacteria; order Rhodospirillales; family Azospirillaceae; genus Rhodocista; species Rhodocista pekingensis. Next base: position 77,514 of record NZ_JBHTCM010000012.1, read on the forward strand.
CGGCCCGACCCCACCTGCCTGCCGTTCGAGCCGGTTCCCTGCGACGCCTTCGTCACCGAGGCGACCTTCGGCCTGCCGGTCTTCCGCCACCCGCCGGATGCCGACGAGGTGGGCAAGCTGCTGCACAGCCTCACCCTCTTCCCGGAGCGGGCGCATGTCGTCGGCGTCTATGCGCTGGGCAAGTGCCAGCGCCTGATCGCGCTCCTGCGCCGGGCCGGCTACGACCGGCCGGTCTGGCTGCACGGGGCGCTGATCCCGATGTGCGAGCTGTACCGGGCGCATGGGGTGGACCTGGGCGACCTGCGCCCCGCCACCGCCGCGACGCGGGAGGACCTGCGGGGGCAGGTGGTGCTCTCCCCCCCGTCCGCGATCCAGGACAAATGGTCCCGCCGGCTGCCGGACCCGGTGGTGGCCTACGCCTCGGGCTGGATGCGGGTGCGCCAGCGCGCCCGCCAGCGCGGGGTGGAACTGCCGCTCGTGATCTCCGACCATGCCGACTGGGACGAACTGACCGCCACCATCCGCGACGTGGGCGCGCCGGAGCTATGGGTCACGCACGGGCGGGAGGAGGCGCTGGTCCACTGGGCCAGCGGCCAGGGCTACCGGGCGCGGGCGCTGGCGCTGATCGGATTCGAGGACGAGGATGTCTGACCCGCGGCAGACGGCAGGCCGGGCATGAACCGCTTCGCCGCCCTGATCGACGCGCTGGCCTTCATGCCGTCGCGCACCGGCAAGGTCCGGCTGATCGCCGACCATTTCGCCACCACGCCGGACCCGGAGCGCGGCTGGGTCCTGGCCGCCCTGACCGGCGCCCTGTCCTTCGCCGCGGCGAAGCCGGCGGCCGTCCGCGCCCTGGTGATGGAGCGGGTGGACCCGGAGCTGTTCGGCTGGTCCTACGACTTCGTCGGCGACCTTGCCGAGACCGTGGCCCTGATCTGGCCGGAGCGGCCGGGGCCGGACCGCCCGCCGCCCACCCTGTCGGAGGTGGTGGCAGACCTCGGCCGGGCGACACGGGCGGAAGTGCCGCGGCTGATCGAGGGCTGGCTTGACGCGCTGGACGCCACCGGCCGCTGGGCGCTGCTGAAGCTCATCACCGGCGGGCTGCGCGTCGGCGTCTCCGCCCGGCTGGCGAAGACGGCGCTGGCCGAGTGGGGGGCGGGCAACGGGGCGGACATCGGCATCGACGCGGTGGAGGAGGTCTGGCACGGCCTGCGCCCGCCCTATGCCGAGCTGTTCGCCTGGGCGGAGATGCGCGCACCCCGGCCGGACGTGTCGGCGGCCGGCGGCTTCCGCCCGCTGATGTTGGCGCACCCGCTGGAGGAGGCGGACATCGCCGCCCTCGACCCCGCGGCCTACCGGGCGGAATGGAAGTGGGACGGCATCCGGGTGCAGCTTGTCGGACGCACCCTGGGGGAAGGGCGCCTCTACAGCCGGACGGGCGACGAGATCACGGCCGGCTTCCCCGACGTGGCGGCGCGGCTGGGCTTCGACGCCGTGCTGGACGGCGAGCTGCTGGTGGTCAGCGAGGGCGAAGTGCGCCCCTTCAACGACCTGCAACAGCGCCTGAACCGCCGGCAGGTCACGGCGAAGATGCTGCGCGACTACCCGGCCTGGGTGAGGCTCTACGATCTGCTGGTGGAGGCGGGGGAGGATCTGCGCGGCCTGCCCTTCGATGCGCGGCGGAAGCGGCTGGAGGACTGGTACGCCCGCGTCCGCCCGGCGGGCATGGACCTGTCCCCCCTGATCCCCTTCGCGGACTGGGAGGGGCTGGCGGCGCTGCGGGCGGGGGCGCGGGAGAACGCCATCGAAGGGCTGATGCTGAAGCGCGGCGACAGCCCCTACCTCGCCGGCCGGCCGAAGGGACCCTGGTTCAAGTGGAAGCGCGGGCCGCTGACGCTGGACTGCGTGATGATGTACGCCCAGCGCGGGCACGGGAAGCGGTCCAGCTACTACAGCGACTACACCTTCGGCGCCTGGACCGGCGATCCCGACGGGGGCGGGGAGCTGGTGCCGGTGGGCAAGGCCTATTCCGGCTTCACCGACGAGGAGCTGGGCCGGCTGGACCGCTGGGTCCGCGCCAACACGGTGAACCGTTTCGGCCCCGTGCGCGAGGTGGCGCCGGCCCTGGTGCTGGAAGTGGCGTTCGACAGCGTCCACCCGTCCGGCCGGCACAAGTCGGGGCTGGCGATGCGCTTCCCCCGCATCGCCCGCATCCGCTGGGACAAGCCCGCGCACGAGGCCGACCGGCTGGAGACGCTGCGGGCGCTGGTCGCGGGGTAACGGCCGGACGTCAGGCGGCCCGGTCCGCCCCTTTTCCTGTCGCGGCCGCTCAGGCGTAGGCGGGGCGCCGGCGCGAGGCCAGGGTGCGGGCGAGCACGGCCCCCACCCCCATCGCCACGGCCGCGAACCAGATCCAGCCGCCGACCAGCGGCACCAGTCCGGCCAGGGTCAGAAGCAAGGCGAAGAAGGCGAAACGCTTCAGCCGGTCGCCGCCGGTCATCCCGGCGGCCGGGCGGTTGCGGGTCATCAGCTCGGCCACGCCGAAGCCGGCGATCGCCAGCCCCAGCACGATGGCGATGCCGTAGAGCAACAGCAGCAGCAGCCCGACCGGAATGCCGATGACGGTCAGCATCAGCAGGCCGACCAGCAGCGGGGTCGCCAGGAGGGCCACGACGCCCAGCAGCAAGGTGCGGCCGGGGTTGCCGCCGACCTCCGCCGCCGCGGCCCCGACGAAGCCGGGGAAGGCGAGGTGGACGGCGGCGCCCAGCAGGAACAGGGCCAGCGCCCCGCCCAGCGTGCCCGCCAGGGTGGGGCCGAAATCCGTTTCCTCCGCCGTGTCGTCCTGCTGCTCGATGCCGCCCTCCACCGTCACGCCGGCGGGGATCTCCGGCCGGTCCGGGCCGGCATGGCGGAGCGTGCCCATGATCCGGGCGCCGGGCAGCAGCACCAGTTCGCCCGCCGCCACGTCCAGGTCGCCCATGACGGCGCCGGAGATGGTGACGCGGCCGCCGGCGACCCGGGCGTCGCCCGCCACGGTGCCGGCCAGATCGACCTCTCCGCCCGACGCGCTGAGGTCGCCGGCCACGGCGCTGCCGGGGGCGAGGCGCAGCTCCCCCGCGACCAGCACGGCATCGCCGGCCACGGCGCTGGTCAGCTTCAGGCTTGCCCCGATGGCCATGAGATCGCCCGCCACCGGACCGTCCAGGGCGATGTCGAATCCGGCGATCAGCGCGTCGTCGCCGACGGCGCCGATCTGCGCCACGTTCAGCCCGGCGGCGAACAGGGTTCCGTCGATGGCGGCGTCGATGCCGACGGTGCGGCCGGCGATGAACAGGTCGCTGTCCATCCGGCCCGTGGCCCGCACCGTGTCGCCGGAGCGGAACTCCGCGGCACGGGCGCTGCCGGCGGCGAAACCGAGGAAGAGGATGACGGCAAGGCCCAGGGCTGCGAGCAGCCGGACGCGGGGAAACCCCGATCGCGGGGGGCGGGGGGAAGCGAGGTGCATGGCCGGGATCTCCTGGCGCAGAGTTCCATCTCGGACCCTGCCCGGAAAGGCGGGGTCCGTTCAAGGGCCAGCCCCGCGGGCGGACGCGGCTGCCGCTGTCCCCGATATGACGCCCGACCGGCCGGTGCGGCAAGGTCCACCCTGCGTTGCCGCGGCGGGACCACCGCGCTAGCATGCTGCATCGCACTGCACCGCGCCGCGGCGGCCCGCCGGGCGGAAGGGGAACGCATGCTACCGATCACGCTCGAAGGAAAACGCGGCCTCGTCATCGGCATCGCCAATGACAGCTCCATCGCCTATGGCTGCGCCCGCGCCTTCCGGTCGCTGGGGGCGGACCTGGCCGTCACCTACCTGAACGCCAAGGCCGAACCCTTCGTCCGGCCGCTGGCCGAGGGGCTGGACGCCAGCCTGATCCTGCCCTGCGACGTGCGCGAGCCCGGTCAGCTCGAATCGGTGTTCGACGCCGTCAGCCAGCGCTGGGGCAAGCTGGACTTCCTGCTGCACTCCATCGCCTTCGCCCCGCGCGAGGATCTGCATGCGCGGGTGGTGGACTGCTCCCGCGAGGGGTTCCTCCAGGCGATGGACGTCTCCGTCCACTCCTTCATCCGCATGGCGCATCTGGCCGAGCCGCTGATGGCCAACGGCGGCTGTCTCCAGACGGTCAGCTTCTTCGGCTCGGAGAAGGTGGTCGAGCACTACAACCTGATGGGGCCGGTCAAGGCGGCGCTGGAGAGCGTCGTGCGCTATCTGGCGGTGGAGCTGGGCCCCAAGGGCATCCGCGTCCATGCCCTGTCGCCGGGGCCGCTGAAGACCCGGGCGGCCAGCGGCATCGACCGCTTCGACCAGCTTCTGACCCGCGCGGCGGAGCGGGCGCCGGCCCGGCATCTGGTCACCATCGAGGATGTCGGCGCCTATGCCGCCTTCCTGGCCAGTGACGCGGCGCAGGCGGTGACCGGCTCGGTCGAGTACATCGACGGCGGTTACAACATCCTGGGCTAGGGTGCCAGCGGCCGTCCGGTCACGCCGTCAGCAGCGGCGTGCCCGGGGCGGCCAGCGGCTCCGTTCCGGCGATGCTCAGCACGCCCTCTCCCGCGCCCACGAAGCGGTTCAGGTGCCGGGTCCAGACCGGCCCCGCGACCCGCGCCCGGCAGGGATGGCGGATGCCGCTCTCCGGCTCCAGAATCTCCGCCACCACCTGGCCGGGCTCCACCCGGTCGCCCAACGCCACCCGGAACAGCACGATGCCGGCCTCCGGCGCGGCCACCCGGTCCACCCCGGCCAGCGGGGTGGCGCCGCAGCGCGGGGCCGGAGCGGGGCCGGGATCGCCGGCCAGCATGCCGCGGTGGCGCAGATGCTCCAGGATGGCGGCGGCGTCGCGCGCCGCCGTCGCGTCGTCCACGGCAAGCTGGCCGCGCAGTTCGATGGTCGTGGCGGCGCAGGCGACGGGCAGGGCGTCGGCGTCTGTCCCCAGCCTCTCCCGCAGCCGCCACCAGACGCCCGAACAGGCTTCGTCGAAGGGATGCCCGCCCGACTGGTCGGCCAGGAAGGCGGCCTCACAGCCCAGGCGGGCCGCAAGGTCGCGGAACCCCTCCCACAGCCCCGGCGCCGTGTAGAGGTGCATCACGGCGTCGAAGTCGCAGTGGAGGTCCAGCATCAGGTCCGCGTCCAGCGCCAGCGTCAGCAGCGCCCGGCGCAGCGCGTCCGCCTGCGTCGCCGCCGGCAGGGCCTCCGCCGCCCGGCGCAGCTCCTGCCGGACCAGGGCGACATCCGCGGCCGTGTCGCCGCACAGCCGGCCGCGCACGGCGTCTGCCACTACGCCGGACAGGTCGGCATAGCTGCGGTTGAAGTTGACGCCGGTCGCCAGTTCGAAGCGGCCCGACAGGGACTGGAGCACGATCTGGTCCAGCCCGATCGGGTTGGCGACGGGCACCAGCACGACCTCCCCGGTCACGGCGCCGGCCGCATCCAGCCCCTTCAGCGCGGCCAGCAGGTGCTGCGCCACCAGATGGCCCGGCGTCTCGTCCGCGTGCAGGCCGGCCTGGATGTAGGCCTTGGGGCGGGCACCTGGGGTCCCGAAGCGGTGGACGCGCAGGACGCGCCGGGTGCCGGCGCGGCCGTGGGCGAGGGGCAGGTCGTCGATCGTGTGTGCCATGCGGGGATCAAGCCACAGCGGTGCGGCCCCCGTCCAGGGGCAGGTCGGGACTGGTCCGTGCCGCCGGCCCCTGCCAGACTGGCCGGCGGCACGGGGGATCGGAGACGGGCCGGAGGCGATGGCGACCCTGGCTGAACGGCAGGGCGGGGACGGGGCGGCGCTGCGGCTGGCGGCGCTGGTCGGCGCCATCGTCGTCTACGGGGTGGCCGGCGCCCCCGCCCCCGCTTCCGTCGGGCCGGCGGAGCTGGCGGTGGGGCTGGGTCTTCTGGTCGCCGTCGGGCTGCGCGCCCCGCTCTGGCTGGGGACCGGCTACCTGCTGCGCTGTCCCGGCGCGACTCCGGCCGAGATCGTCGCCTGCCTGTGTCTGCCTCTGCTGCTCTGGCTGCCGCTGGTGCGCGGCAGTCTGATGGGCTGGCAGCCGACCGACATCGTGCGCGACGTCGTGCCGTTGGGGTTCCTGTTCCTGCCGCTCCTGCTGCGCCGCGGCCTGTCCGCCCGTCGTGCTGCCGGGAGCGGCGCCGTGGCGGACCTTCTGGCGGCGGCGCTGGCCGCGGCGGGTCTCGCTTTCGCCTTCCGCTGGTGGGCGCATGTGGCCTTCGGCTTCGCCGCCGTGGGCGACCGCACCCTCGCGGAAGGCGATCTCTACCTGCTGAACAGCGCCGCCGTGCCCTTCGCCGCCGTCTGGCTCACGCTCCAGGGGTTGCGCCGGCTGTTCCCGGCCCGCGGCGCAGGAGCGGTGGCGCTGGGGCTGGTGCTCGGGGCCGCCGGACTGCTCTGTACCGGAGCCCTGGCCGGGGCGGTCCACCGGGCGGCGCTGGGGCTGGTGCTGGGGACGATCGGTCTGGGCGTCGCCCTGCGCCTGCGTACCGCCCCCGGCGACTGGCGGCTGGTGCCGGTGGCCGGCGCGGGGCTGCTGGCCGCCTTCGGCTGGGCCGCGCTGGGGGCGCTGTCGCTGGTGGCGGAGAAGACGGGCGAGGTGGGCTGGAACAACCGCGCGGCCGAAGCGGGTGCCGTGCTGCGCCAGATCGGCCGTTCCCTGCCGGCCTTCCTCCTGGGTGACGGCTGGGGTGCCCTGGTCGCCAGCCCGGCGGTGGGCAACTGGCGGGTCTCCTTCACCCACAATGCGGCGAGCTATTTCCTGGTGAAGACGGGGCTTCTGGGTTTCGTCGCGGCCACCGGCTATCTCGCGGCGCTGCTGGCGGAATCCTGGCCCGCGCTGCGGCGGCGGGCCGACATCGCGCTGGCGGCGCTGCCGTCCCTCGCGGTCGCCCTCTTCCTGCACACCAGTTACAAATATCTGTGTTTCGGCCTGCTTTGCACCGTCCTCCTGCTTGCAGCCGCGAAGGACGAAACCCCAAAAAATTGAAATCAAACTTTACAGGACACCCGCCTTCTCCCACTCTTCCCTCCTGCAAGTGTAGGGGGAACCGGCGGGCGGGGCGCCACGGGCATGCGGCGGCAGGCATCCATCCTGTTCGTGAACCGGGTCTTTCCGCCCGACCGCGGCGCCACGGGCCGGCTGCTGTGCGACCTTGCCGGCCGCTTCGCCCTGGCCGGCTGGCGGGTCACGGTGGTGGCCGACGGCGCGGCATCGGCGGACGGGGGGCTGGCAGACGGGGGGCCGGCGGGCGTGCGGGTCGTCCGCAGCGGCGGCGGGGGCGAGGAGGCTCCGGGTGCCGCCGGCTATCTGGGCGCACTCGCCCGGCTGACGGCGACGGCCCTGGCGCAGCCGGCGCACGATGTGGCCGTGACCATGACGGACCCGCCGATGCTGGCCTGCCTGGGGCCGCTGCTGCGCCTGCGCCATGGCAGCCGCCTGATCCACTGGTGCCAGGACCTCTACCCCGAACTGTTCCCCGTGCTCGGCGTCGGGCTGCCGCGGCCGGTGCTGACGGGGATTGCCGCCCTCTCCACCGCGGCGCTCGGCCGGCACGACCGGATCGTCGCCATCGGCGCCTGCATGCGCCGGAGGCTCGCCGCGCGCGGCCTGCCCGCTGCCCGGCTGGAGGTGCTGCCCAACTGGGGCCAGCCCGGCCTGCGCCCGCAGGAGCCCGATCCGGCCATCCGTGAGGTCCTGGCCGGTGGCGCCCGCTTCCTGGCGCTCTATGCCGGCAATCTGGGCCGCGCCCATCCCGTGGCGGCGCTGGCCGAGGCGGCGGCGGAACTGGCCGTCACCGATCCCGACGTGCGCATCCTGGTTGCCGGCGACGGCCGCCGCCGGGCCGCGCTGGCGGGGATCGCGGCCGGGGGGACGCTGCGCCTCTTGCCCTATCAGGACGAAGCCGCGCTGGCCCGGCTCTACGCCGCGGCGGATCTCCATCTCGCCCTGCTCGATCCACGGGCGGAAGGGCTGATGCTGCCGTGCAAGGTGGCGGCCGGGCTGGCCGCGGGCTGCCCGGTCGTGCTGCACGGCCCGCCCGGCAGCGACGCGGCCCGGATGATCGGGGACGCCGGCGCCGTGGCTCCGGCGGGGGAGCCGGGGGCTCTGGCGGCGGCGATCCGCAGCTTCGCCCGCGCGCCCGGCCGGATGGCACAGGCGCGTGCCGCCGCCCGCCATCGGGCCGAGGACCCGGCGGAGCGCTGGGACGCCGACCGGGCCGCGGCCCGCTTCCTCGCCCTTGCCGGCTCCCTGCGGCCCGGTCCGACTGTTCCGGCGGGGGCTGCCGTTCCCGCCGGACCCGCCCCGCCATGAGGGACGGGGACCTGGAGGGGGTGGCGGCCGCGCTGCGCCCGATGACGCCGCCGCCGGAACCCGCGCTGACCCTGCGCGGGCTGGTGCTGGAGACGCTGCGCGGCTGGCGTCTCATCGCGGGCGGCGGGTTGCTCGGGCTGCTGATTTCCCTGGTGACGCTCTGGCTGGTGACGCCGCGCTTCACGGTGGAGATGGTGATCGGCCCCACGGCGCGCAGCGGTCCGGCGGCCATGGGACCGCGCGTCCCCGTGGGGCCGGGCGGGGCGTCGCGCACCATCGTGGAGCACGGCATCGGCGACGAGGCGCTGTCCGACTACGCCCGCTATGCCGAACTGCTGTGCTCCGTCCCGGTGGCGGAGCGGCTTGCCCGGCAGCCCGGCATCCTGCGCACCCTGTTCGAGACGTCGGTGGCGCCCGACGGTGGCTGGCGCCCGCCGGGCGATCCGTTCTCCCGCGCCAAGCGGCTGTTGCTCCGGCTGGCCGGTCGCGACTCCTGGCTACCGCCCGACGCCCATCAGCTTGCGCTTCTGCTGGAGGAGGAGCTGATCGTGACCCCTGTGGGCGACGGCCCGATGCGGCGGCTGCGCTTCCGCCACCCGGACCGGGAGTTCGGCCGCACCCTGCTGGCCGCCATCCATGCCGCGGCCGAGGGGCTGATCCGGGAGGAGGCCGAGCGGCGGACGGGGGCCGAGATCGACTATCTGCGCCGCCGTGTGCGGGAGGAGACCTCCGCCGAGAACCGCCGGGCCTTCGGCGGCCTGCTGGCGGAGCAGGAGCGTATCCGGCAGATGATCGCCGTGGCACTGCCCTTCGCCGCCGACGTGATCGAACCGCCATCGGCGCCCGGCCTGCCGGACTGGCCGGACCCGCTCGTGCTGCTGGCGGTGGGGGCGCTTGCCGGCGGCGCCATCGGCATGGTGATCGTCTATGCCCGCGGCGCCTGGCGGCAGGCGGGGCCGTGACCGGGTTCCCGCTGCCGCTGACGGTCATCGTCATGGTCCGCAACGAGCGGGCCAACCTGCCCGGCTGCCTCGCCAGCCTGGAGGGGATGGCCGAGATCGTCGTCGCCGACAGCGGCAGCGATGACGGCTCGGCAGATATCGCCCGGGCGGCGGGCGCGCGGGTCGTGCCCTTCGTCTGGAACGGCGCCTATCCGAAGAAGAAGCAATGGTGCCTGGACCTGCCCGACCTCGCGCATGACTGGGTGCTGTTCGTCGATGCGGACGAGCGTCTGACCCCGGCGCTGCGGGACGAACTGCGGCGGCTGTTCGCGGCCCCGCCGGCGGCGGCGGCCTATTTCCTGGACAGTCGGCCGGTGGTGCTGGGGCGGGTGCTGCGCTTCGGTGCGCGCTACCGCAAGATCGCCCTGATGCACCGTCGCCGTGTCCGCTTCCCGCCCTGCGACGATCTGGCCGTCGCGGCGATGTGGGAGGTGGAGGGGCACTACCAGCCGCAGGTCGAGGGGGCGGTCGGACGGCTGCGGGCGCCGCTCCTGCACGCGGACGCCAAGCCGCCCTTCGCCTGGGTCGAGCGGCACAACCGCTATTCCGACTGGGAGGCGTGGCTGGACGCCGGCACCGGCCGGGCGGCGATCCTGGGGACGGAGGGCAGGGCAAGGCAACGGCTGAAGCGCCTGTTCGCGGCGCTGCCGGGACGGCCGCTGGCCGTCTTCCTCTATGAGTACGGGGTCAGGCTGGGCTTCCTGGACGGTCGCGCCGGCCTGCACCATGCCCTGGGGCGGGCCTTCTACTACTGGCTGATCGCCTACAAGCGCGACTGGATCGCGGCCGAGCGCAGCACGGGCCGGGACGCCGATCCCGGCCGGCTGCGCTGACCCGTCAGTCCTGGCCGGACATCTCCGGCTCGCCGGCCAAGGCCTTCACCAGATCGAAGGCGCGGCGGCGCACCCCTTCGTCGGGGATGCGGTAATAGGCACGGACCAGTTCCAGCGTCTCCCGCCGGGCCATGGACTCGAATTCCTGTGTCTCGCTGCCACCGTCAAGCGGTGCTTCGGGACCACTGGCCGGCAGATCTTCGAAAAAGAAGGTCACCGGTACGCCCAAGACCTGCGACAGATTGAACAGACGACTCGCACTGATGCGGTTGGCGCCGCGTTCGTACTTCTGAAGCTGCTGGAACGTGATCCCGACCGCCTCGCCAAGGGTTTCCTGGCTCAGGCCCAGCAGCGTGCGGCGCAGGCGCAGCCGTTGCCCGACGTGAATATCGATGGGATTCGGGCCTTCCCCTCGCTTGGACAGGGAATAGGCCTTCGCCAGCGTGGCCTTCTTCGAGCTCTTCTTAGCGCTCATTTCGATCTCCAAACCAGGAACGGCGCCCACGACGTATAGTGCAGAATGCTTAGCTGGCAAAAGGAATTGTGCCAAGCGCGGCAACTCCTCACCGGCAGCCGGTGCCGGAGCGACCGGAAGGCGCCAAGAAGATCGCCGGATGCATAGAAGAATCTTTCAGCAAGGTGTGGTTCGTAGTCACATCATCCCTGACGGGTGCTCCTAAATCGGATGCAAGCGTATGTTGCTGGCGCGAGTCGCCTGAGGCCGGAGCTTAGGTGTTGCATTGCCATGATCGCGCCGCGACTCACGGGGCCCATCCCCAGCAGGTCGCGCCGGATGTGGTCCTGCTCCCGCCGGCCGAGCGCGGGATGGCGCCGCGACAACCCGCCCGGGGCGAACTCCGCCACTGTCATCCGTAGGCGCAGCGGGTCCGGCACGCGGGCCAGGGCCGCCAGCGTATAGGCGTAGTCCGCGGCGATGCGGTATCCGGCCGGGTAGGCAAGACCGGCGACGATGTCGCGGCGGTAGAAGAGGGCGCAGTGGTGCGCCGGCATCCCGTACCAGGCGTGGCGGACGTCGCGGGCCGGCCGCAGCCGGGGGCGGCCGTCGCCCGGGTCCTCCAGCGTGTCGCCGTAGAGCAGGCCGGGGAAGCCATGGCGGACCGCCTGCGCGGCCACGGCGGCCAGGACGTCCGGTCCGGCCAGCCGGTCGCCGCCGTTCAGGAACAGCAGGTAGCGCCCCCGCGCCCGGGCGGCGGCCTCGTTCATCGCGGCGAAGGGGCCGCCGTCCGGCCCGCTGCGCCACCAGGCCAGCTCGCCCGCCCAGCCGGCCAGCAGCGCCGCTGTTCCGTCGGTCGAGCCGCCGTCGGCGCAGAGCCATTCGACGTCACGCCAGCCCTGGCCCCGCAGGGACTCCCGCGTCCGGATCAGGCCGGCCGCATCGTCCTTGACGACGGTGATGATGGAGAAGAAGGGCACGCCGGTCCGTCTCAATCATCGTCGAGGATGGCCGTGACCGCCGCCGCCGTCAGGGCGAGCTGGCTGAGGATGGTGGTCACGCTCTGCGCCACCGGCAGGAACTCGAACGGCTCCGGATCGCGCGGCACCACCAGGGTCGAGCCGGGCGGAATGGTCAGCAGCGCATGGCGGCCGCGGGGTGCCGCCAGCGGCTGCGAGCTGCCGTCCGGATACAGCACGAAGATCAGGCCGCGGTCGGCGAAGCGGGTCAGCCCGCCCGCCTCACGCAGATAGTCCGCCGCCTCCTTGCCCGGCACGAAGCGCAGCGAAGCGGGCGACAGCACCTCGCCCGAGACGGTCACGGTCAGGGGCCGCTTGGGGAAGAGGATGCGGTCGCCCGGTTCCAGCAGGATGTCGGCCGCCGGATCGGACACCAGCGCCGCCGGGTCCGCCTCCACCGTGATGCGGCCGACGGCGCGCACGCCGCGCAGCGAGTCGGCGAGCTGCCGGGTCAGCTCCACCTGGGCCGGCGAGGGCGGCGATTCGCGCAGCAGGGCCAGCGCCAGTCCCCGGTCCATCTCGGCCGCGACGCGGCGGAAGCCCTCCTCCTCGGCGCGGCGGGCGCTCTCACGGGTGAAGACGGCACCGTCCGGATAGGCGTCCGGTGTCAGCCCGCCGGCCCGCGCGATCAGGGACGACAGCCGCTCGCCCGGCGTCAGATCGTAGCGGCCGGGCTGCCGTACCTCGCCCGCGATCTCCACCCAGCGGGGCTCGCGCGGGTGGAAGCGGGCGGGAACGCGGATGCCGTCCCCGGGGCCCGCCCGCACCGCCAGTCCGGCGGACCCGGACAGGTCGATCCGGCGCGGCCGGGCATCGCCGCCCGCACCGTCTCCGGGGGGCTTCCCCAGGGCGGGCACGATCTCCACGGCGGCGGCATCGGCCTCCAGCGCCAACCCGCCGGCAGCAGCCACGAGGTCGCGCAGGGCGACCGGCTGCGCCACCGGATAGGCGCCCGGCACGGCCACCGCGCCGCGCACCTGCACGGTCCGGTCGAGCGCCAGCCGCGCCAGATCGGCGTCGGGGCCGGTGAGCGTCATCTCGTTTCCCGGTCCCCGGGCCAGGGAGCGGACCCAGCCGCTGGCGAGGATCACGACCCGGTCGCCGTCCCGCAGTCCGCGGTCCAGGGCGCCGGCCAGCACCTCCACCGGCGCGAAGGGGATCAGGCTGCGCGCCACCCCGGCCGAGTCGAACCGCTCCACCACGGCCAGCAGTCCGTAGGCGTCGGGGGCGAGGACATCGCCGTCGCCCAGCAGCGCGCGCAGGGTCCGGGCAGCGGCCAGCGGACGCACCCCGGGCCGCTGGACGGCACCCGCCAGCTCCACCCCCGGCGGCGCGACATCGAGGATGCGGTCGGCCGGCAGGGCGGATGGCGGCATCGCTGCGATCCCCGCGGCCCCGCCCGCCGCCCGCACCAGCGCCGCCGCTGCTCCGCCGGGGGTGGCGGGATAGAGCCCCGGCCGCAGCACGCCCCGGCGGACCAGGGCCGCATGCTCCAGCGCGAAAGGCAGCAGGTCCGGTTCCGCCGCGAACAGGGCGGGGCAGGGCAGGTCGGGTCCGGACAGGGCCGCCGCCGTCCGGGCCGGCGCCCCGGCCGCCAGGGGGCCTGCCGGATCGGCCGCCAGCCGGGCGGCCAGGGCGGCGAGGGCGGGACAGTCCCTGTCTTCCGCGACAGGGCCGTCGCCCGCCAGCAGCGCCAGCACCCGCCGGCTGGAGAGGAAGGCCACGTCCGCCTCTCCCAGCACCAGCAGGCGGTCCCCGTCCGCCAGGGGCGGAGCTCGTTTCCCGTCCGCCAGGGGCGGACCGCGATTTCCGTCCGCCAGCCGGGTCAGGTCCAGCGGCAGCAGGGTCCGGGCGCCGATGCGGTCGCCCCGCCGCACCAGCACGGCGAAGGGCAGGTAGGGGGCCGGCCCCAGCTCCTCCGGCGGCAAAAGGCGCTCCAGCGTGGGAGCCTCCCCCAGGCTGCGGGGACCGGGCTGGCGGACATGGCCGCCGAGCATCACCGTGCCCAGCCGGTCGGAGCGGGCGGGCGCGTAGAGAAGCACGTCGCCGTCCCCGAACAGGGCAGCGCCGGGGTCCGCCACCGCCGTGGAGCGCTCCGCCCCGTCGCGGCCGAAGGACAGGCGCAGCGCCCGCTCAGGGCCGGGGCGCAGGGGGCCGCCGGCCAGATCCAGCAGCGCCTCCAGGGACAGCCGCGGCTCCCCCGGCGGCAGTTCGTAGATGCCCGGTCGCTTCACCGCCCCGGCCACGGCCACCGTGGCGCCCAGCGGCGGGACGACGATGCGGCTGCCGTCGGGCAGGCGGCGGTCGGCCGCCCCTGTCCCCTCGCGCAGCAGGTCATAGAGATCGACGGTCACGCCGCCCGGCGGCCCGCCCGGTTCCAGCACGCGGATGGTCCGCAGGCTGCCGGTTCCGGCGACCCCGCCGGCGGCGTAGAGCGCGTCGAGAACGCTGGCGAAGGCCGGCAGGTCGTGCCGCCCGGGGCGGGCGACCTCACCCAGCACCAGGGCCGTCAGGCGGCGGGGGCGGGACAGGGTGACGAACGCCTCCGTCTGCGGCAGCACCGCGGCGACCTCCGCCACGATCTGGCGGCGCACGTCGCCCAGCGGGCGGCCGGCTGCGGCGATCGGGCGCAGGTCGTCCGGCGCCAGCATTCCGTCGGTACCGACCGCATATGTGCGGCTGCCGGAGGTCTGGCCCCGCAGGACGATGGTCACCTCGTCCCCCACCTTCAGGGGATGGTCGTCCGCGACGGCCCCCAGGACCGGCCCGGTCGGTGCGCCGCGCCCGTCGAACAGCGTCGCACCGAAGCGGCGCAGCGGCTCCCCCGCCCGCTCCGAATAGAGCGCCTCCAGCCGCGACGGCGGCGCCTCCTGGGCGACGGAGGCGACCGGCAGAAGCAGCAGGATGACCAGGAGGAGTAGCCGCATGGCGGGAGGCAGCCGGAACGGGTTGCCTCCCCATCATACACAAGCAGAGGGCGCCGTCATGCCCGTTCGCGGGCGACCCGGGACGGTCGTCGCGGTGCCGTTGCCGGCCCGGTCGTCAGCCCCGGGTGGTGCGGCCGTCCAGGGTCAGCAGCGGGCCGTACAACTCCGGCCGGCGGTCGCGGAAGACGCCCCAGGCGGTGCGGGTGCGGGCCACCTCGTCCAGATCGACGGTCGCGGTCAGCACCGCCTCCTCCTCCCGGCCGGCCTCGGCCAGCTTCTCCCCCTTCGGTCCGGCGATGAAGGAGGAACCATAGAAGGTGATGCCGCAGCTCTCCCCGTCCTCGCGGCCGATGCGGTTGCTGGCGATCAGGGGGATCAGGCTGGCGCCGGCATGGCCCTGCATCACCCGCTGCCAGTGGTCACGGCTGTCCAGGGAGCCGTCCTGCGGTTCCGAGCCGATGGCGGTCGGATAGCAGAACACCTCCGCCCCCTGGAGCGCCATCACGCGCGCCGTCTCCGGGAACCACTGGTCCCAGCAGATGGCGGCGCCGACGCGGGCGTAGCGGGTCTGGAAGACGCGGAACCCCGTGTCGCCGGGATTGAAATAGTACTTCTCCTGATAGCCGGGCCCGTCGGGGATGTGGCTCTTGCGGTAGATGCCCAGGATCGCGCCGTCGGCGTCGATCATGGCCAGCGAGTTGTAATGCGCCGTGTTCGCCCGCTCGAAGAAGCTGACCGGCAGCACGACCTCAAGCTCGCGGGCCAGCCGGCTCATCCGCTCCAGCACCGGGTTTCCATCGACCGGGGCGGCAAGGTCGAACAGCTCCGCCTTCTGGTCCTTGCAGAAGTAGGGTGTCTCGAACAGTTCCTGCAACAGGATGATCTGAGCGCCGGCCGCGTGCGCCCGGCGCACCATCTCCTCCGCCTTGGCGACATTCGCCGCGCGGTCCCGGCCGCAGGCGAACTGCGTGGCGGCAAGGGTGACGTTCCGCATCTCTCCGCTCCTCCCTGATCCAGCAACTGATACGCGATATCGCTGTCGCCTGCCACGGCGGACTTCCACGACCGATGATAGCCGACCCGCAGATGGGAAGGCACGGCGCATTGCCGTACCGGGGCGGGATGCCCCTGACATCGGCCCTTCCACCAGTCCGCGCGCCGGGTATCCGATCCTGCAAAAATGCGGCTGGCAGCGGTTCTGGCAGTACCTCTCCCGGAGAGTTCGCGTCCGCCAGACAAGCGAAACGGCGCCATGCCGAGGACATATTATTGCGCAAGTGGGCGGGCTGATTTCGATATCGCAGGAAATCCATTGCCAAACGGCGGGGAAAAAACCATTTTTGACATAAATACTGTGTCGGATCATGTTCGCGGGACGCCGGCCGCGTGCGTTTACATACCGTTAGCACGCAACCGGCGCAACGGGGGGCATTTTTCCTACCTGCGCCTGCCGCGCTAGGTAAGATTGTATGTGTCGGGGAAACAGATGGTCGATGCAGGTTACGTGGTCGAGCGTCAGGGGAGGGGGATGGCCCTGTCAACGCGAGGACCCCAGGAGTTGGGACCGGTGCTGCGCGATGCGTACCGGGCCTTCTACCGTGCCCTCCAGCAGCGGATCGCGCCCCACGGGGTCACCATGGGCCAGTGGTTCTTTCTGCGTGCCCTGTGGGAGCTGGACGGCGTCACGCAGCGCGAACTGTCGCAGCGCGTCGGCATGATGGAGCCGACGACCGTGACCGCCCTGAACGGGATGGAACGCAGCGGTCTGGTCCGCCGCGTGCGCAATCCGCACGACCGGCGCAAGGTCAATGTCTACCTGACGGACCGCGGGCGGGAGCTGAAGACAGTCCTGCTGCCCTGTCTGGCGGATGTCTCCCGCGCCGCCGTCGTCGGTCTCGACCATGGCAGCATCGAACGCGCGACTCAGATCCTGAACCGGGTGACGGCCAATCTGGACAGGGCCCACCTCGAACTGGATGCCTGACGGGGACCGCCCCGGGCGGCGGTGCGGTCCGTGTCCGGGGCCAGCGGGGATCAGGGGCGGTCGAGATTGAACGCCAGCGGCACTTCCACCACGGCGGCGACGGGCAGCCCGTCCCGGCGGGCCGGATCGAAGCGCCACCCTTTCACCGTGTCGATGGCGGCATCGTCCAGCAGGGCCCAGCCGCTGCTCTCCACCAGCGAAACCTGGACCGGCTCGCCCGACGGTCCGACCGTGACCCGCAGCAGCACCTTTCCCTGGAGTCCCTGGCGCCGGGCCGCCTCCGGATAGGCCGGCGCCGGATTGTCTGGCCGCGCGCGGGCCGGCGATGGCCCCAGGTCGTGGCCGGCGGGCACGCGCGTGATGAAGGACTCCAGGTCCACCGGCTCCGGCGCCGGCAGGGGCGGGGGCGCGTCCGGGGCCCGCAGCGCCTGCGTCGCCTGTGCCGCCAGCCGGGGCGGTGCGATCCGCACCGGCAACTCCGGCCAGGCCAGATGATGCGGCGGCTCCGGCAGCGACTCCGGCCCGACGGTCGCGCCGGCATCGTCCACCGGGCTGGCGGGAACCCGGCCCGTCACCGTCGCCAGGGCCGCGGCGGCGGCCCGGCGCAGGGTAGCGCGCGACGCCTCCCCGCCCGCGGGACGGACCAGCACCTCCACGGCCGTCTCCTCCAGCGGGGCGCGGCGCTGCGGGTCGGCAGCCAGTCCCGCCAGCAGCCCCAGCCCCAGCAGATGTGCGGCGACGGACAGGGCCAGCGCGCGGCGGGGCATCCGCGTCCTACGGGCGGCGGGATCGGGGCTCAGGGTCGCGGGCGCGGCGGCGGCCAGGGACAAAGGCGCTCCTTCTCGGGGCGGACGGGCAGGCACCCGGCCGGGGGATCAGGATTCGGGGTCCCGCCCCAGCCGCTCCCAGGGAACGTAGGCGACCGCGCCGCCCGCTTCCAGGGCCAGCATCCGCACACCGTAGACCGCCTCGAGCAGCACCGGGCGCAGCACCTCCGCCGGCGGGCCGTCCGCGGCGACGCCGCCGCGCGACAGCAGCACCACCCGGTCGCAGTAGCGGGCCGCCAGCGTCAGGTCGTGCAGCACGACCAGCGTCCCCATGCCCCGCGCGCTGCCCTGGCGCAGCACCTCCATCACCTGGAGCTGATGGTAGGGGTCCAACCCCGCCACCGGCTCATCCGCGAGCAGCAGGTCCGGCTCCACCGCCAGGGCACGGGCCAGCAGCACCCGCGCCCGCTCACCGCCCGACAGCGTCGTCACGACGCGGTCGCGCAGATGGCCGACGCCGCACTGCGAGAGCGCCCGCTCGATGGCGGCCGCATCGGCCGCGCCGGGCGCGCGCCAGGGGTCGAGGTGCGGCAGCCGGCCCAGCGCCACCACCCGCTCCACCGTCAACGGCCAGTGGACGGCGGTGGACTGCGCCAGATAGGCCAGCCGGCGGGCCAGCAGCCGCGGCGGCACCCGGTCCAGGGCCGTGCCGTCCAGGGTCGCCGTCCCGGCGTCGGCCCGCAGCAGCCCGGCCAGACACTTCAGCAGGGTGGTCTTGCCGGCACCGTTGGGGCCGATCAGTCCGACCAGCTCGCCGCGCCCCAGGGCGACACCGGCTTCGGCCAGGACCGTCCGCCCGGAATAGGACAGGCGCAGGCCGCGCCCTTCGAGCAGGGGGGCGCTCATGCCACCCTCCGCCGCGTGCGCAGCACCAGGGCCAGGAAGAACGGCGCGCCCAGCAGGGCGGTGACGACCCCCAGCTTCAGTTCGGACGGTCCGGCCCCGCCCAGGCGGACGGCGACGTCGGCCGCCAGCGTCAGCGCCGCGCCGCCCAGGGCGGACAACGGCAGCAGCCGGCTCGGCCGGTGTCCCACCAGCGGGCGCAGCAGGTGCGGCACGATCAGGCCGACGAAGCCGATGGTCCCGGCCACCGACACGGCGGCACCGACCGCCAGCGCCGTGCCGACGATCACCAGCGCGCCCAGCCGGCCGATGGCGAATCCCAGGGAGCGCGCCGTCTCCTCCCCCAGGGTCAGGGCGTCCAGGCCGCGGCCGGTGCCCAGCAGCAGCACGGCTCCGACCAGCATGAAGGGCGCCGCCAGATAGACATGGTCCAGGCTGCGGTCGGACAGCGAGCCCAGCATCCAGAAGACGATCTCCGCCAGCGCGAAGGGGTTCGGGGAGAGCGACAGGGCCAGCGAGGTCAGCGCCCCCGCGAGGCTGCTGATGGCCACGCCGGCCAGGATCAGGGTCAGCACGCCGGCGTCGCGTCCGGCCAGGGCATAGAGCAGGGCCACCGCCACCAGGGCGCCGGCCATGCCGCCGATCGGCAGCGCCAGGGGAAAGGCCAGCGACAGGCCGCTGTAGAAGGTGACGACGGCGCCCAGGGCGGCGCTGGCCGACACGCCCAGCAGGCCCGGTTCGGCCAGCGGGTTGCGCAGCAGGCCCTGGAGGGCGGCACCCGAAAGACCCAGCACGGCGCCGATCAGCAGGCCCAGGATCGCCCGCGGCAGGCGGATCTCCGCGAAGATCACGGCGGCGGTGCTGTCGCCGCCGGCCCACCAGTCGCCCACCGCCGTGGACAGCGACACGGCGCTGGGTCCCACGGCCAGGGAGGCCACGAACAGCAGCACGACCAGCAGGGTCAGGACCGGGACCAGCAGCCCCGGGGAAAGCTCCCGCGTCATGGCAGGTCCGCCGCGGCGGGGGTCTGCGCCACCTGCGTGCCCGCGCCCAGCAGATCCCGCCGCGCCTCGGCCAGCCGGACCACGGCGTCGGCGATGAAGGGGGCGCCGCAGCTCATCAGCGGGCCGGGGATGTCGGGCCGCGCCCGCGGCGGGACGCTGCGGGCCAGGGCGGGGTGGCGCAGCAACTGGTCGGCCAGCGACGGGTACGCCTCGGGACCTCGGTCGGCGACCAGCAGGTCCGGCGGGTCGGCGGCCACGCTCTCCACCGGCAGGTAGCCATAGCCCCGCAGGCCCAGACCGGCGGCGTAGTTGGTGAAGCCCGCCGCGGCCAGCACCGCGTCGGAGAGGGTGCCGCCGCCCGCGGTGAAACCGCCCGGCTCCAGCGTCAGGGCGGTGGGGCGGGCGCTGTCATGGGGGGCGGCGGCGGCCAGCTTCGCATCCATCTCCGCCAGCAGGGCTTCGCCGCGCTCCGGCACGCCCAGCGCCCGGGCGACCTCCCGCGTCTGGGCCCGGATGTCGTCGAAGCCGGAGGCAAGCCCCAGTTCCACCACGGGGATGCCGCGCGCCCGCAGCAGGGCGACGGTGGCGCGGGTCGTGTAGGTTCCGGCCAGCACGATGTCCGGCCGCAGCGGCAGGATCTCCTCCGCTACGCCCTGCACGGCGGGCAGCGCCCTGGCCTCGGCCGCGACATGCGACAGGCCGGGGTCGCGCGCCAGATGCGACAGGGCCGCGATCCGCTCCGGCGGCAGCAGCAGCACCGCGAGCTGGTCGGTGCACAGGTTGAGCGACACCACCCGCTGCGGCCCGTCGGCGGCGTGGGCATGCCACGCCGCCAGCAGGGTCACGAGGGCTGCGAGGGCCCGCCGCATCAGTATGTCGCTCTGACGCCGACGAGGATGCCCCGGTCCGGCTGGGCGAAGCCGTTGGGGTCCTCGATCGTCCGGTCGAACAGGTTGGTGCCGCGGGCGTAGAGCTGGAGGTCGTCCCGCGCCTGCCAGGTCAGCGACAGGTTCGCCAGCACGTAGCCGCCGGCCGTGCCCTCTCCGCCGTAGCCGCTCGCATCGGGATAGATGTAGTCCCGCCGCCGCCCGATGAAGGAGACCTCCGGGGCCACGGTCAGGCCCGCGACGGGCTCCAGTGCCGCCGTGAAGGCCAGCGCGTGCTCAGGCCGGCGCAACAGGCGGGCGTCGGTCTGCTCGTTGCGGGCATCCGTCCAGGTCCAGCTCGCCGTCAGCTCGGCCCAGTCCGCGGGGCGCAGGGTAAGGATCGTCTCCACCCCCTTGGTGTGCGCCTCGTTGACGTTGACGACCGTGCTCGTGAAGTCCGGGTTGTAGCGGTAGGTGATCAGGTCGTCGATGTCGCTCTGGAACCAGGTTACCGACACGGTGACAAGGTTGCTGCGCCCCGCCCCCGGCAGGTCTGTCTCGAACCCGGCCTCCCAGCCGACGCTCTTCTCCGGGTCCAGGTCAGGATTGCCGCGGTAGCCGTAATTGTTCGTACCAAAGCGGTCGTACAGGGTGGGTGCCTTGAAGGCGCTGCCGGCCGCCGCCTTCAGGCGGGTGGCGAGGGAGGGCAGCGGCACGACCGCACCCAGGCGCCAGGTCGTCGTGGTGCCGAAATCGTCCGGATGCTCGTTGCGCAGGCCGGCCGTCACGTCCACCGCGTCGAACAGGCGGGCCTGGGCGTGGACATAGAGGGCGAGGCTGTCGGCGTCCGCGTCCACGGCGCTGGTGTAAGGCCCGTAGGCGGAGACGGAGCGGGTGTCGAAATCCGCCTCGTCCCGCACGAACGATGCGCCGAAGCCCAGCACCCCGTCCTTCATCGCCGCCGTCGCCGGCAGGGTCAGGTTGTTCTGCCAGTCGGCCTGGGTCCGCACGCTGTCATAGGTATCGCGGCTGTAATCGGCGGAGACGCTGTCCGGGTCGTTGCGGTAGGTGCGATCGTAGCGGCTCTGCCCCACGCTCAGCCGCGAATTCAGCGCCCCGGCGAAGAACAGCCGCTCGCCGGCGAGCTGCCAGGCCAGATGGTCGCTCTCCCCGGTGGAGTTCGGCTCGTCCTGCGGGACGTTGTCGAGGTCGCTCTCCGCCCGGCGCCAGCGCAGCAGCGCCTCCAGCCGGCCGTTCTCCAGCCGGACCACGGCCTTGCCGGTGGCGGTCAGGGCGTCGAAGCCGTCCTCCTCGCCCAGATTGCCGGCCATCCGCGACGGCGTGGCGTTGTCGCCGTCGGTGGTGAAGCCCTGGACGCTGACGCCGTAGTCCAGATTGTCGAGCGTGCCGTAGAGGCCGGCGCTGCCGCGCCAGGTCTTGTCCGTCCCGGCGGCAGCATCGACCTCGGCGGTGGCGGCGGAGGGGCCGCCGGCGCGGGTGATCATGTTGATCACGCCGCCGATGGCGTTCGAGCCGTAAAGGGTGGAGGCGGGGCCGCGCACCACCTCGATCCGGCTGACCCCCTCAAGCAGGTCGTCGCCGAAGTTGAAGGCGCCGGCGGTCATGGCCGGATCGTTCACCGGCAGGCCGTCCAGCAGCACCAGGACATGGTCGCTGTTGGTGCCGCGCAGGAACAGCGAGGAGTTGCCGCCGGGGCCGCCGCTACGGGTCAGGGCGGCGCCGGGCAGGGTGCGCAGGGCGTCGGGCAGGGTCTGCCAGGCGTTGCGCCGGATCTCCTCGCGGTCGATGACGCTGACGGAGGCGGGAATGCGGTCGATCGGCGTCGGCGTCCGGGTGGCGGTGACGACGATCTCCTCCACTCGGGAAGCATCATCGGCCGCAGCCGTCGCGGGGAGTGCCGGCAGGACAAGGGCCGCCGCCAGGAAGGGCAGCGGAAACCGGGTCTGCGGGAAGAGGGAAGGGCGCTTCTGCATCGCTTGCGTGCCGACTGGCGCCACGGCCGCGCAGGGCGCAGACCGGGCGGTTGGGGACTTCGGGTTCCCTTGGACACGGCACGGCTCCGCCCCCGCCCGGAAACGACCGGCGCGGTACTGGCGGCAAAGACGACTCGTCAGAGGACGCATGCGCGCACCCCCGTCCACGGCAACCCATCGGGCACGTCACCGCAAAACGGAGGACCGTCCCATCGATGCACCCCGCCCGATGGCTGCGTGACGCTTCATGCCGGCAGGTCTCCTGGCTCTCGGGTCAACATCCGACGCCCGGCCTTCCCAGTTTCCCAGTGGCCTGTTCCCGTCCGTGCGGACGGGGGCGGCGGACTCGCCGATCACAGTTGCGGGGGCAGCCACGGCGTTGGCCCCACCCGGTCACCCGGGCACAGGCCGCACCGTCGTTCCCTTTTCACCCCTTTGGGGGGACCGACACATGTGCGGCACTCTAGGGAAATCACCCGGGCACGACAAGGCGGCTCCATCGCCGCAGGGTGCAGCCCAGGGACGGCAAGCGCCCCTTTCCCCGCCCGGCCGCAAGGCTCTAGCATCGCCGGATGGATATCCGCCCGCACACCCGCCCCCACCGCATCGGCATCACCGGCAGCGCCGGCGTCGGCAAGACGACGCTGGCGGAGGCGCTGGGCGACCGGCTGGACCTGCCGGTGATGGCGGAGGCGATGCGGTCGATGCTGGAGGCCGGATTCGATCTCCACACCCTGACGCGCGAGGGGCACCGCGACCTGATCCGCACCCAGGCGGATGCGCTGGTGCGGGGGATGGCGCGGGCCGAAGCCGGCTTCGTCACCGACCGCACGCCGCTGGACTTCGCCGCCCATTGGCTGTCCAACGGGTTCGGGGTGGACGATCCCGCCGGCACCGAGGCGCTGCTTGCCCGTGCGGTGGCGGCGATGGCGGACTACAGCGCCGTGCTGCTGCTGCCCTGGGGCTGCATCCCGCTGGAGGATGACGGCGTGCGCTACCCCAATCCGTGGATGCAGCTCCATTTCCAGGAACTGGTGGCGGGGCTGTGCCGGCGCTGGGTCGATCCCGCCCGGCTGGTCGTCGTGCCGGACCGGGTGATGGCCCCGGCGGAGCGGCTGGACTGGGTGCTGCGACGACTCGCTGCCGGCTGACGGCTTGATGGCCTGAGGGGCGCCGCCCGCCAGGGCATCGGGGGTCAGTCGTCCTCGTCCTCCTCCGGCCGGGGCATGGCGGCGCCGGTCAGCACCGCCCCGTCCAACTGGGCGCCGCGCAGGTTGGCGTCGATCAGGTTGGCGCCCGTGAGGTCGGCCCCCCGCAGATCGGCCCCGGACAGGTTGGCGTTGCGCAGGTTCGCCCGCACGAGGCTGGCCTTCACGAGCTTCGTGCCGGAGAGGTTCGCCGGCCACAGCCGCCCGGTGGGGCGGCCGTCCGGTCCCTTTATATCGACCGACCCGATCTCCGCCCCGTCCAGCCGGGCGCCCGTCAGATCGACCCCGCGCAGGTTCGACCCGTCCAGCGTGGCGCCGGAGAGATCGGCATTCTGGAGGTTGGCCGAGACCAGATCGGTCATGATCAGCAGCGATTCGCGCAGCTTGGCGCCGACCATGATGCAGTGCTTCAGGCTGGCACCGCTGAGGTTCACCTTCTCCAGCCCGATATGGGACAGGTCCTCCCCGTCCAGGGTGGCGCGCGTACCCTTCGCGCCGTTGGAGTTGATCCAGACGAAATGCTCCGACAGCGTGGCCTGGACCTTCTGCGAGAAGTTGTCCTTCGAGCGGGTGATGTTGGCCCCGGTCATGTCCACGCTGGCGAGGCTGACCCCGTCCAGGTTCGCGCCGTGCAGGTCGGCGTTGCGCAGGCTGGCGCCGGTCAGGTTGGCGCCCATCAGGTTGGCGCCGCGCAGGGAGGCGCCGGCAAGGTTCGCCCCGGCAAGGTTGGCGCCGCGCAGGTCGCTGCTGGAGAAGTTGGTCGATTTCAGCACGGCGTTGGAGAAGTTGCAGCCGGACATCTGCGCGCCCTGGCAGTCGGCGCCGACCATGCTGCACTCGCCCAGATCGGCCCCGGCCAGATTGGCGTTGGAGAGCAGCGCGTCGTCCAGGTCCGCCCCCGACAGGTCGGAGCGCTGCACGCTCATCTGGCTGGGACTGCGCCGGTCCAGCAGGGCGCCGCCGCGCAAATCCGCCTCGCGCAGGATGGCGCCCTTCAGCTTGGCGCCGCGCAGATGCGCCCCGCGCAGGTCCGCCTTGGCCAGATTGCAGCCGGTCAGCAATGCCCGCGTCATCCGTGCCGCGAAAAGGTCGGCCTGGCTGAGGTTGGCCCGCGTGAAGTCGCAGTCCGAAAGGTTCGCGCCCGACAGCTTGGCCGATTGCAGGTTGGCGGCATTGAAGTTATGCCCCTGGAGGTCCACCAGCGGCATCATCGCCCGCGCGCCGCCCGTCAGCCGCTTCAACCAGCGTTCGTGCTTCTCCAGCGTGGCGATCAACTCGTGGGGCGTCATGGCCTGATCGCGGCGCAGCCGCTAGTCAGAGGTGGACAATCGTTTTCTTAGCGGATTATTGGCTCATGTGGAACCGTGGCGGCATGTCCGCGGGCAGGGTTCCCGAGGGGAGGTCCAGAATGCAGTCGCAGCACATCGTCAACGCCTATGACCAGGAGCTTCGCAAGCTCCACAGCTATATCGCGGAGATGGGGGGGCAGGCGGAACAGCAGCTCCGGGAGGCGATGCAGGCCATCGTCACCCGCGATTCGGACCTCGCCGGCAAGGTCGTGCGCGAGGACGGGCTGCTGGACGAGCTGGAGCGCAAGGTCGAGGCCCAGACCATCCGCCTGCTCGCGCTCCGCCAGCCGGTCGCCTGCGATCTGCGCGAGGTGATCACGGCGCTGAAGGCCGCATCGAACCTGGAGCGCATCGGCGACTTCGCCGCCAATGTCGCCAAGCGGTCGCTGGCGTTGCAGCAGATGCCGGAGATCGGGCTCACCCGCTCCCTCGGCCCGCTGGGCCAGACGGCGGGGGAGATGCTGAACGCCGTGGTGCAGGCCTATCTCGACGACGACATCGACGGGGCCCTGCGGGTGCGCGACCGCGACGAGGATCTGGACCGGGCCTATACGGCGCTGTTCCGCGAGCTGCTGACCTACATGATGGAGACGCCGCAGCGGATCACCGCCTGCACGCACCTGCTGTTCGCGGCGAAGAACCTGGAGCGCATCGGCGACCACGCGACCAACATCGCCGAGGCGGTCTGCTTCCGCATCCGCGGCAGCCTGCCGGAGGAGGAGCGCCAGAAGGGCGACGAAACCAGCTTCGCCGTCGTCTCCCCGGGCATCCTCGGCGACGGTCCCACCCGCTGAACCGTCGCTCCGCCCCGGCCGCGCCGGCGTGACCGGAACCGCGCCGGCGGGACCGGAACCCCGCCGGGCGCGGACGGTTGGTCCCGTCGGGGGCGGGCCGCGCCGGCCGGCAGCCTCCGGGACCCAGCGCCGGGAGAGCGGGCAGGCATGATCGCGGAACAGATCGAGGCGGACCACGGGGCCGGGCGCGAGCTGCTGGCCCTGGTCGGCAACAGCGTCCAGTACGGCCCCGGCCTTATGGCGCAAACGCCACCAGCGTCAGCCTAGGTGCCGGCCCGCTCTCCCGATACCTTCATGAGCATGGGAGACACCTACCTCATATCGGGGCTGCTGACCAAGCGGGCGGAGATGGCGGGCGAGTTGTCCAAGCTCCGCCAGCGCATGGACGCCATCGCGCACGACCTGGCAGCCGTTGACCGGCTGTTGAAGGCGTTCGGCTATCAGGGTGAGCCGGAGGAAGACATCTGCCCCGTGGTGAAGCGGGAGACAGTCACCCGGCGCGGCTCTCTGGCGAACGATGCGCTGGACATTCTACGGGAGGCGTCGGAGCCCATGTCCGCTGCGGCCGTGGCCGACATCATCGCCACGCGGCGGGGGCTGCAACTGCCCACCGCACGGCAACGGGAGACGTTCCGGGAGCACGTCCGACAATCCATGCGCCGGCTGCGCCAGAAAGGCGTCCTGGAACTGCTTGGGACCGGGAATGCCGTGGTCTGGCGGGTGAAGCCGTGAAGGGGCGGGATAATGATGGGTGTGCGCTCCTGAAACCACATCAACCCGCGCGCCGCTGCCACCGCCCGGTGAAGTCCACCGACTGAGCGCAGGCGGCAACGCGGGCCACCAGCCGGCTGAACAGCGTCCCGTTCGCGTCCCGGCGGTGATCCTCCCGCCACGCCATCTCGGCAGCGTAGCGGTGCAGGTACAGGCCGCTGATGTGGTGGTGCTGGCCCCACTCCGCCCGGCGCAGGCGAGCAAAGAAGCTCTCCGCCTGATTGGTGCAGGCGTCCGCGAAGGAGAAGGCTTCCTTGTGGTTGATCCGCTTCATGGCGTAGCGGGCGCGCAGGTCATCCCAGGATGCGGCTTCGTCGGCATGGATGGTGCTGCCCCGCTCCACGCGGGCGCGGATGAAGGCCGCGCTTTCTTCCTCGGAGCGGAACACGCTGGTCAGCGTGCGGCCGTCGCGCTCCCGAACCGCCACGACGACGCGGCGCTTGCCGGTCTGGTGCTGGGCAAGGCGACGGTCCTTGCGATCCTCCTTCCGGTTCTCGGGCCGGATGTGCCCGCCGACATAGCAGCCGTCCACCTCGACCACGGCGCCGGCCCCGCCGACCATCGCGCCCTTCATCTCGGAAGCCATCGCCTCCCGGAGCTTGTGCCCCAGCACCCAGGCAGCCTTCGCGGACACGCCCAGGTCCCGGGCGAGCTGCAAGGAGCTGATGCCCTTCACCGCGTTCACGAAGATGACGATGGCCGCAAGGTAATCCCGGACGTGGAGCTTGTGGTAGGCGAACAGCGTCCCGGACGTGGGCGAGAAGTCCCGCCGGCACGCACGGCACCGATACCGGGGCGAGCCGCCGCGAGCCACGTCATAGCAGATGCAGCCGCCGCAATGGGGGCAGACGGGTTCGCCCTGCGTCTCGGGCCAGCGCAGCCGGCGGAAGGTGGCCCATGCCTCGGCATTGTCCATCCTCAGCACGGCCTTCAGGCTGATCGTGCGGGAGGCGGCGGAAAGCAGGAAGTGCTGGGCCATTGCGTTTGCCATCGTTTGCGTTACTCACGTAACGTATATGATGGCATGCGGGTAACGTTGTCAATGGCAATCGTAACGTATACGATGGCATCTGCACCGATTTTGGAGATGCACGATGCGCACGGAAGAGGAATGGGCCGCTTACACCAAACGGCTGCTGAAAGCTGAGATGACGAAGCGGGGTGTGACCTATGACCAGCTTACGGAAAGGCTGGCCGCGCTCGGAGTTCACGATACATCGGTGAACATTCGGAACAAGGTCGCCAGGGGAAAGTTTACAGCGGTATTTTTCTTACAGTGCCTAGAGGCGGTGGGGTGCAAGACCCTGCATGTAGCGGAAGATTAGTCTTCGTTGTCGAGGGAAGCCATGCCGTGGTATCCGGTTATCCTAAACGCAATGGGAGTCCCGTTCGGGCGCGTTTCCACATTCACATCGACCCAAAAACCCTTCCTATAAATGTTGTCCGAAGCCTCTCGAATCTCGAACTTGATACGCTCTGCGGCCACATCTGAAACGTAGATCAGTGGCAAGTCTTTTGAGGTGATCTTGTTGATTACAACGCGCTCCGAAGTTCGCTTTCCGGGCGCAGCGTCCTTTGTGTTTGATTGCTGAAATACCATAAGTACCTTTTCATAATCGGCGCCCCCGACATGCTCAAGCGCTTTCTTGTGCCTCCTGAGACCATCAAGGGCATTTCTGGCCTGAGTGGTATCAAATTCAAGCGCTAGCCTTTCCTTGCGCTCGTCTTTTTCATAGGTGACACAAGACAGCCTTGCGCTGGCGTCCGGGTCCTTGGCGATAGACGCGACCTGCCCCATCCAGTCTGAAATGTCGGATTTGGTCGCCTCTTCGTCGCGCCCCTCTCCGCTCCAATAAGGGCTCAAGCGTTTGCCCCACCGCTTAATAAAGTCTTCTAGAATAAGTATTTTATCCATCACGCCAATTAGGGTGGCTACACCCATGATGGCCCAAGGGATAAACTCAGCCTCTATGCATCCGGCGCGCACCTCCTTTACATAGATACTTACATCAGGCGCCAAATCCGGATGGTGTGCGCGGATGAATTTTTCATACTGGCTGGCAAGCGCAGTGAACGACGCAACGAAATCCCCAATCTCTATGGGGTCCGTCGTGTCAAGCTTCAGGACAAGATATGGCGTTCCGCTTTCCATGAACCTACGGTAATCGCTGGCTGTAGCGTTGTCACCATAGTTCGGCGCAAAGGGGTTAGCGAGCATGGCTCAGCCTCCTAAGCTGCGGCCCGACCAGCCCGTTCCGGTCTGGTGGCGTTTGCGCCATAAGGCCGTACGGCCCCGAGGAACGGGGCATCCCGCTGGAGCGGATGCTCCGGCTCTGGCGGGCGCATGGCGCGATGCTGCGCGAGGCGGTGGCCCCGCTGCTGCCGGACGCGCCGTCAGCGGACATCGCGGCCCTCCACGGGCAGGTGGAGGTGCTCTGCGGTTCCCTGCTCGGCGCCCAGGCGGACGAGGCGCCGGGCTGGCGCGCGGACTATGTCCGGCTCCGGGAGCTGTTCGACCGTCAGTGCCTGCTGGAATCGGCGGAGATCACGCCCCGCCTGCTGGCGCTTCCCGCGTCCCGGATCGCCGAGGCGTCGGCCCTGGCCGGGCGGCTGCGCGGCCCCGGCGCCATCACCGGCTGAGGCACGGCCCCTGGCGCCGTGGCGGCGGTCCGGTCGGCACGCGCCTTGCTTGGGTCCGGTCAGCGTTCCAGACGCACCGACCGGGACCCGCCATGCCGATCCGCCACCGCTTCTCCCCCGCCGTCCGCTCCGCCCTTGTCCCCTCGCTGCTGCTCGCGGCCCTGCTCGGCCTGCCCGGCTGCGGCACCCGCCCGGTCGCGGTGGGCATGCTGGCCGAGCCGCAACCCCTGCTGAACTCGGCGGCGCACTGGCAGATCGTGGCCCGCGACGCCGCCTGGGCAGTTTCTGCCTATCTGGAGGAGAAGACGGGCAAGAAGGGCCCGGTCGCTGTCTACATGATGCGCAACGACGGCAGCCTGTTCGCCGACGCCTTCCTGGGCGCCATGCAGACGGAATTCGTGGACCGCGGCCATCCGGTAGCGCTCGATCCGCGGCCCGACGTGACCTCGGTCGGGGTGGATGTGCTGATCGTGCCACGCTCGCCCGGCTCCGATCCGGTGCATACCGTGCCGGGACCGCTGACGGTGCTGGCGTCGGGGGCGGCGGTGGGGACCTGGGTCGCCGACAAGTTCCCCTGGGGCATCTCCGCGGTGCTGGCCGGGCTGGGTCTGGACGCCGTGCGGGCGCTGCCCGATGCGGCAGACACCGAGATGGTGCTGACCGTCTCGCTGGAGCAGGACGGCTTCTTCACCTTCCGCACCAGCGCCGTCTATTACGTGGAGAGCCGCAACCTCTGGCACTACCGGCCCGACGGCGACTGGACCATGGCCCGCTCCTTCAACGAGGTGCCGGCCAGCGCCATCGGCTATGACCTGGGCGGCGAGCCCTACGTGATCCAGAAGGGCGGCTCGCGGCGCAACCGCTGACGGCCGCGGCGCCGGCCGTCAGTAGACCAGTTCGTCCTCGCCCTTGCCCGACGCGATGACGATCTCCCCGCGGGCGGCCATGTCCTTGGCGATCTGCACCATGTACATCTGCGCCTCGTCCACGTCGCGCAGGCGCACCGGCCCCATGGCGGCCATGTCCTCGCGCATGATCTTGGCGGCGCGTTCGGACATGTTGGTGAAGAACATGTCCTTCAGCGTCTCCGAGGCGCCCTTCAGCGCCGTCGCCAGCTTCTGCTTGTCCACGCTGCGCAGCAGGGTCTGGATGCCGCTGGGGTCCAGCTTGCTCAGATCCTCGAAGGTGAACATCAGCGCCCGGATACGCTCCGCGCTGTCGCGGTTGCGTTCCTCCAGGGCGGCGAGGAAGCGGCTTTCCGTGTTGCGGTCCAGGCTGTTGAAGATCTCCGCCATCATCTCGTGCGCGTCGCGGCGGTTGGTGCGGGCGAGGTTCGACATGAATTCCGTGCGCAGGGTGCGCTCGATGTCGTCGATGACCTCCTTCTGCACCGCCTCCATGCGCAGCATGCGCATGATGACCTCCATGGCGAAGCTTTCGGGCAGCAGCGCCAGCACGCGGGAGGAATGGTCGGGCTTGATCTTGGAGAGCACGACCGCGACGGTCTGCGGGTATTCGTTCTTCAGGTAGTTCGCCAGCACCTGCTCGTTCACGTTGGCGAGCTTGTCCCACATGGTGCGGCCGGCAGGACCGCGGATCTCCTCCATGATGGAGTCGACCTTGTCCTTCGACATCACCTTCAGCAGCAGGCGCTCGGTGCTGTCGAAGGTGCCGACCAGCGAGCCGGTGGAGGAGATCTGCTCCGCGAACTCCACGAACAGGCGCTCGACCAGGTTGGCGCTGACGGTGCCCAGGTTGGCCATCGTCTGCGACAGTTCCTTGATCTCGTCGTCGCCCATCAGCGAGAACAGCTTGCTGGCGTGCTCCTCGCCCAGCGCCAGCATCAGGATGGCCGCCTTCTCCGGCCCGGTCAGGCCGCGATAGTCCTCGCGCACTCGGATGGCCATGTCCGCCCCCAGTCCCGCCTCTGCCGCCGCGGCCGTTCCGCCGGGAACTCCCCTCCCGGGAGCGGGGCCGGCCGCACCGTCTCCCCAAGAGATAGGGGATATTCCTTTCAGAATCGCACAAGGCCCGTGCGAAGGGAAGAGAGCGAGTCCGCCCCGCGGGCGGGCGACCGGAAAGGAACCTCTATCTCAGCAGGGCAGGGACGGCGGGCCGAGGTGGCAGGGGTCGGAGCCGCCGGGGGCGGCACGCTCCGACCACAGGCCCGCGGCGATGGCGCGGGCCGCCTCCCGCCGCGACAGGCGGGGGGCGAAACGGCGGTAGGTCTCGACGGCGGCGGTGAAGGCGCTGACCGTGTCGGCACCCAGGCTGCAATGGCGCCGGTACACGGCCGCCGCCACATCCGTCGCGGTGACATAGTCGCTGGAATACCGGCTCATCCGCACCTCCTTGCTGCGGCGATCGTGGGACGGGCTCCCGTCCACGGCCATGCCGCATCGGTCGAAGCCGTAAGAAAAACGGCATGAATCCGCTCTGCGCCCGGAGTGCCCGGAGTAAGCCGAGGCGTGGGATCCGGGCGGTTCGGATAGCGGTGAACGGTGCGACGGGCGGCCGCGGCGCGCGTGCCTGCCGATTAGAGCCATGGCCGTCGCCGGAAGACGTGCCGGTGATGACGGCCCTGCCGGTCGGGCGGGTTAACGTCCGCCCAGGCGGCGATTCCGCCCCTCTTCGGCCGCCCTCCGGCGGGGAAGCCGCACCGGACCGGAAGGGGCGGGACAGATCGGGCAGGGCGGAAAAACGATGCCCCGCCGGGCGCTCGGACGCGGCGGGGCATCGGGACCGGTTCGGCCGTGACGCGGTCGCTGCTCAGTCGTCGCCGCCGACCGGCCGCAGGCGTGGCAGCTCGGGTTCCTCCTTCGGCGTGAGGAAGCGGCTGAACAGGGGGCCGATCCTGTGTTGCAGGTCGTCCATGAAGGTGAAGGCGACGGGGACGACGATCAGCGACAGCAGGGTGGAGGTGATCAGGCCACCGATCACGGCCACCGCCATGGGCTGGCGGAACTCCGTATCGGCGCCCCAGCCGATGGCGATGGGGGCCATGCCGGCGATCATGGCGATCGACGTCATGATGATCGGCCGGGCGCGCTTGGCACCGGCGTCCAGCAGGGCGGCGTGCCGGTCCAGGCCGTGGTCGCGGATCGAGACGATGGCGTACTCGACCAGGAGGATCGAGTTCTTCGTCACGATCCCCATCAGCATCAGGATGCCGATCAGCGAGGACAGGCTGATGCTCATGCCGCAGATCAGCAGCGCTCCCAGCGCTCCGCCCAGCGAGAGCGGCAGCGCCATCAGGATCGTCGGCGGCTGGAAGAAGTTGCGGAACAGCAGCAGCAGCACGGCGACGATCAGGGCCAGGGCGGTGCCCAGCGCCACGGCGAAGCCCTGGAACAGGATCGCCATCTGCTCGGCACCGCCGACCGGCGGCTTGGAGATGCCGGGCGGGAGATGTGCCAGTGAGGGCAGGGCGTTGATGATCCGCATCGCATCGCCGAATTCCATGCCGCGCAGGTCGGCCTGGACGGAGACGCGCCGCGCCCGGTCGTAGCGCTGGATCTGCACCGGGCCGGAGCCCAGCCCGATCTCGGCGACCGACTTCAGCGGCACCGTCGTGCCGCTGGAGGTGCGGACCCGGAGGTTCTCGATCATCTCCAGATCCGCGCGGTATTCCGGGGCGAGCTGCACCCGGATCGGGATCTGGCGGTCGCCCAGGTTGAACTTGGCGGTGTTGCTGTCGATGTCGCCCAGCGTGGCGATGCGGGCCACCTGGCCGATGGCGGCGACGGAGACGCCCTGTTCGGCGGCGCGGTCGAACAGCGGCCTGATCAGGATTTCCGGCCGTTGCAGCGCCGCCGTCGTCGTCACGTTGGCGACGAAGGGCAGGGTCCGCAGCTCCGCTGCAACCGTCTCGGCATGGCGGTCGAGCTGCTCGCCGTCGTTGCCGGTCAGCGCGATGGAGATGTCGCGTCCGCCGCCGCCGGGTCCCTGCGCCTGGAAGTAGACACGGGCCCCCGGTACCTGGGCGAACAGCGGCTGCACCTCCGTCTCGAACTCCTTCTGGGAAAGCTCGCGCTCGGCGGCGTCCTTCAGCATGACGATGATCTGGGCCTGGCGCACCTGGCCGCCACGGCCCGCACTGGTCCAGACACCCGCCACCTCGGGGCGGTCCTTCAGCAGGCCGCCGGCGCGCTGGACGGCGGCATCCGTCTCCGCCAGCGTGGCCCCGGGCGGCAGTTCCACCGACAGGATGGAGAAGCCGATGTCCTGGTTCGGGACGAAGGTGCTGGGGATCAACAGGATCGGCAGCACCGAGCCGACGAAGATCAGCCCCGTCAGGCCCGCCGTTTTCCAGCGGTTGCGCAGGCACCAGTCCAGCAGGCCCAGATACCGGTGCGACCAGGGGCCGGGGCCGTGCTCCGCCCCCTGGTGCGGCTTCAGCAGGTAGGCGGCCATCATCGGGGTGATCAGGCGCGCCACGGCCAGGCTGAACAGCACCGACACGGCGACCGTGATGCCGAAGCTCTTGAAGAACTGTCCCGGGATGCCGGGCATGAAGCTGACCGGCAGGAACACCACGACGATGGTCATGGTGGTCGCCACGACCGCCAGCCCGATCTCGTCCGCCGCCTCCATGGCGGCGGCGTAGGGGCGTTTGCCCATGCGGATGTGACGGACGATGTTCTCGATCTCGACGATGGCGTCATCGACCAGGATGCCGACCACCAGCGCCAGCGCCAGCAGCGTGATCCCGTTCAGCGAGAAGCCCAGCCACTGCATCGCCAGGAAGGTCGGGATGGTGGAGAGCGGCATCGCCAGCGCCGAGATCATCGTCGCCCGGGCGTCGCGCAGGAACCACCACACCACCGCCACGGCCAGCGCCGCGCCGATGATCAGCGCTTCGATGGAGGCCATGAAGGAGGCGCGGGTGAACTTCACGAGGTCGATGATCAGCTCGAAACGGACGTCGGGATGTTCCTTCTTGAGCTGCTCGATCACCTCGGCGATGCCGTCCGCGACCGTCACCTCGCTGGAGCCGGGGGCCCGCTTGATGGCGAAGGTGACGGCCGGCTCCCCGTTCAGGCGCGCGATGGAGCGCATCTCGGTGGTGCCGTCCACCACCTCGCCCAGCTCGCTCAGCCGGACCTTGCGCCCGCCGGAGATGGCGATCTCTGTGTTGCGCAGGTCCTCGACCGTGTGTGCCGCTCCCAGGGTCCGGATGGCCTGCTCGCTGGCGCCGACATTGCCGCGGCCGCCGGGCAGGTCCACGTTCAGGGAGCGGAGCTGGGCGTTGACCTCGTCCGCCGTGACGCCCAGCGCCATCAGCCGGACCGGGTCCAGCTTGACCTTGATCTCGCGTTCCAGGCCGCCGCGCCGCTCGATCTCGCCCACCCCGCGCACCCGCTGGATGGCGCGGGTGATCTCGTTGTCCACCAGCCAGGACAGCTCCTCCACCGACCGCACCTGCGAGGCGACGGAGTAGTAGAGGATGGCGTCGCCGGTGACGTCCAGCCGACGGACCTGGGGTTCGTAGATGTCCTGCGGCAGGTCGGACCGGATGCGGCTGACGGCGTCGCGCACGTCGTTGACGGCGCGGTCGGTGTCGTAGCCGATCTTGAACTCGATCGTCGTGTTGGTGCTGCCGTCCGTCACCGTGGAGGAGATCTTGTCGATCCCGGTGATGCTGGCGACGGCGTCCTCGACCTTCTTGGTGACCTGGGTCTCCAGCTCCGACGGGGCCGCGCCGGGGCGGGAGACGGAGACATTGACGACGGGGAAGTCGATGTCCGGGTCCTGCGCCACGTCCATCGTCAGGAAACTGACGATGCCCGCGAAGATCAGGATCATGAACAGGACGATGGGCGGGACCGGGTGGCGGATCGCCACCGCCGAAATGTTGCCGCGGCTCATGGGGGGTCGCCTTGCGCTCTCGGGTTCCGGGCCTGGCTCAGTTCTGCGCCGGCAGCGGCGCCACCGGCACGTCGGGCATCCTGTCCGCCACGGTGACGGTATCGCCGTCCTTGAGGTAGCCGGCGCCGGCCACCACCACCGTCTCTCCGGGGGTGACGCCCTTGAGCAGGGCGATCTGTCCGTTCTCGCGGGCACCGGTCTCCACCGGGCGCATCTCGGCCGTGTTGCCGTCACCCAGCACGAAGACGAGCGGCCGGGCGTCCTTGTAGACGAGGGCGTTCTCCGGGACGGTCGGCGCGGTCATGCTGCCGAGCTGCACCATCCCGGTGACGAACATGCCCGGCCGCAGGTCGGGCGATGCGGCGACGTCGATCTTGACGGTGCCCATGCGGGTCTTGGGATCGACGGTCGGGGCCACCAGCCGTACCTTGCCCTCATGGGGCGCTCCGGCGCTGCCGTTGACGGACAGCAGCACCTTCTGCCCGGGGGTGAGGCCGACCAGGTCCAGCTCCGGCACGTCGGCGGCCAGCTCGATCCGGTCGTCGCGGATCAGGCGGAACAGCTCCGTGCCGCCGGCCGACATGACCGCGCCCAGGCGCGCGTTGCGCAGGGATACGGTGCCGTCGGCCGGAGCCTTGATCTCCGTCTGCTGGAGTCGGGCCAGCGCCTGCTCCCGGTTCGCCTGCGCGACACCGACCCGCGCCGCGGCGGTGGCGGCGGTGGCGCGGCGGCTGTCCAGTTCACGGGCGCTGACGGCGTTGCTCTTGGACAGTTCCTCGGCACGGCGGACGTTGGCCTTCGCCTCGGCTGACAGGGCTTCCGCCTCCTTCAACGCCGCCTCCTTCTGCATCAGGTCGGCGCGCAGCACGCTGTCGTCGAAACGGGCCAGGACCTGCCCGGCCTTCACCTTGTCGCCCTCGTCCACCAGCACCTGGACGATGGCGAGACCGCTGGTCGAGGTGCCGATCGGCAGCTCGTCCCAGGCCGCCAGCGATCCGGTGACCATCAGGCGGCGGGTCATCACCATGGACTGCACCGGGGCGGTCGTCACGGTCAGGCCGGAGCTGTTGCCGGTCGGGGCCGGCGGTGCGGGCGGGGCCTTGCCGCCGTCACCGGACAGGACCAGGACGGCGACCCCGGCCGCACCGGCCAGCACCAGCGCGGCGACGCCCCAGCGCAGCCAGTGCCGTGGCCGCCGCGGCGTGGGAGGGGCGCTCCTGCCGGGCAGCGGGCGGGACATGGGGGGATCGATCGGCTGGACGCTCATGGGCGCGGACCTCGGGGCGGCCAGGACAGACGGGTCCGGACCGCGGTGGGGATGGCAGGATGGGGACGTTTCGGGGGCCGGCCGGGGGGAACCCGCCGGACGCAACCGACACCGATCCGCAGTTCTGGCCCGGAATCTACGCCGGGCCCGGGATGCCCGGAAGGGGAGTTTTGTTACTGCACTGTACCGTTCCGGTGAGCGAGGTCTTTCTGCGGGCCTGCCATTACGGGGGGAAGGACGCCGCGACCCCAGTCACGGCGCCCATCCCCCCGTCAAGGCGCGGTACTTTACTTGCGCGACTGCGAACAGGTCTTGGCGCTTCAGCCCAGGAAGGGAACGGCGACGATCGCCAGGGTGAAGAGGGCGCCGATCAGCAGCGCGTCGTTGCCCCATTCGACAAGACCGGCCTGTGGCTGGCGCAGGCGCACCACGGCCGCGACCAGCAGCCCGACGGCGAACAGCAGGTGGGCGGCGAGATAGATCTGGAGCTGGAGCATCATTCCGCCTCCCGCCGGGCCGGAGGGGGGGCGGAGTCGGCCGACCGGCCGAGTTCGCGTTTGAAGGCCTTCAGGCCCTTGGCGAGGTCGCCCATCGCCGCCGGCAGCTTGCCGGTGCCGAAGATCAGCAGGACGACCAGAAGGATGACGGTCATCTCCCAGATGCCGAGACTCATGCTCTTTCCTCGAATGGCAGGGATCGGCCGGACACGGGGCGACGCGCGGACCCGGGGGCCGCAGGGCGCAGACGTGTCGGACCGCCGCCGGTCCCGGGGACGGGACCGGAACGGCCAGGGGAACGGCGGCACGCTGCGCGCGGCCGCTCCCGGGCTCAGCCGCGGAGCGGCGGGCCGGTCGGGCAGAGGCCGGAGGGGAGGGGACGACGGGGCGGGACGGGACGGGGGCGCGGCGCCCGCGCCGGGCGCTCCCGACGCGGCAAGGGGAGACGGAGGCCGGCCGCCGTCAGGAACGGCGGCAGGGGGCCGGGACCGCTGTCGGGCCGTGGCAGGCGCTTGGCCGTCAGATCGGGGCGGCCGGCGGGGTCGATCGCCTTGGGAACCGCGACGGGGGTGGCCAGCAGCCCGTCGCTTCCGGTCGGCCATGCGGACAGGGCATGGCGCAGCGACTCCAGCGCACCACCGGGGCGGGACAGCCCGCCGCCGAGCACGATGGCGATACAGAGCAGCAGTCCGGAAACAATCCGGGCACAGAACCGCAACCGGGGCGGCGGGCTCGGCAACACTCTCGTCGACTCCCACAGGGGCCGGTCGCGCCGGCCCGCGCCGGGACCATCGCGCAGAACCGGCCCCGACGCAACGGTGCCTCCGGACAGGGCATCCCACCGGCAGGTCGCCGGGGCGCCGGGTGCGCTGCGGTCGCGGATATCCTGTCGTCGCGTCTGGAACGGATCATTCTCCCCTGTCCGGACAGCAACCATGCCGGACGAGGAACCAATGCCTTGGCCGCAGCCCATCCATTTCATGGTATGCAAAGCCCGCATTGCTCCGGCCCTTAGCCCTCGAATTGCACAGTTGTCGCAGGGGCGAAAAAGATGGCAGCTATGGGGCGGGACGGACTTTTTCGGTCTTTTGCAGGATTGTTACGCGATGCTGCGGCGCTGGGCCCACGGGCTCCTCGCATTTATCTTCTGCCTGACGCTGGTTGAGGGGCGATCCTCCTCCGCCCTTGCGGACGGCTGGGCATCCGCGGCGGCAACCCACGACACCGTCGTCATCGCGCTCGAAGACGGTATGCCGAGTGCGTTGGAGAAGTTCCGCTCCGTCGATCCGCGGGCCCCGCGGGTCGAAACCGAGGTGAAGCGCGAGCGCGAAGGGGGGCCGGGAGACGGCTCCATCGGCGTGGCTCTTGTCGCCTTCTTCCTCTTCATCGCGGCATTCTCCGCAGGGTCCTTCCGCGCCTCGCGGCCCTCGCCGGCTGCGTGGCTCCGGCCCGCCAACCGGCCGCAGGCCGCCGGGCGCTGCCCGACCGGTCCGCCCGCCCTTCCGGCCTGAGGGCCACTTGCCGCGCGGGAACCACCTTCCGCCGGCCTGATCCCCGACCATCGTCCTCGGACCCGGTGCCCTGAGAGGGTGCTCCCGGACGGGCATGCGCTTGGTCGCCCCTTTCGAACCGGCATTCCGTGCGCAACTGCCGTCCGTACCCGGCCCGTTTCGAGGCAGGGGGACGCGGCCGGCCTTGGACTGCCTCGCCGACCCAACTCAAGGCAAGCAGAGTCACCCCATGTCCCTTGACGTCTACAGGCCGCCCGAAGCGGACCCGCGCGGCCGGCTGATCGGCATCGGCTTCGTGATCGTCCTTCACATCCTGCTCGTCTACGCCCTGGTCACCGGCCTGGCCCGCAAGGCCGTGGAGATCGTGGCGGCGCCGATCAAGACGGAGATCATCGAGGAGCTGAAGCCGGAGCTGCCGGACGAGCCGCCGCCGCCCCCGCCGCCGCCGACCTTCGACACGCCGCCGCCGCCCTACATCCCGCCGCCGGAGATCCAGGTCGCCCAGCCGCCGCCGCAGACCCAGGCCATCGTCGCTACCACGACGGAGAAGCCCAAGGAGATGCCGCCGCCCCCGACCCGGTTCACCGAACCCAAGCGGGAGGCTGCGAAGCCGGATGCGCGCTCCTTCACCCGGCCCGAATATCCGGCCATGTCCGTCAGGCTGGAGGAGGAGGGCAGCACCGTGCTGCGCCTGTTCTGTGCCGAGAACGGCCGGATCACCGAGGCCGAGGTGCAGACCAGCAGCGGCCACCCGCGGCTGGACGACGCCACGCTGAAGGAGGCCAAGCGCGGCCGCTGGAAGTGCAAGCCCGGCACCGCGGACGGCAAGCCGGAAGGAAGCTGGTTCCTCTTCAAATACACCTGGCGGCTTGAGGACGCGCGCTGACGCGCCGACGCCGATACCCCCCATCCATGAGCACAGGACCCATCATGTCGAGCAAAGTCAGCCGCGCCGTGGCGGCAACCGCCCTGATCGCCGGTATCCTCGCCGGCACCACCGTCCCCGCTTTCGCCGCGAAGAAGGCCGCCGCCCCGGCGGAGACGGCCGCGCCGGCGCCGGCGCCGGCCGAAGCCGCTCCCCCGGCCGCTCCGGCCGATGTCGCGGCTCCCGCCGTCGACACCGCGACCCCGACCGCCGATGCCGCCGCCCCCGTTGACGGCGCCACGCCGCCCGAGGCCGGTGCGGATGCTGCCGCTCCGGGCGAGGCCGCGCCGCCGGTCGGCCTGCCGGGCCAGGTTACCGAGGTCGAGAACCCCTACGGCCTCTCCGCTCTGTGGGCCCAGGGCGACTTCGTCTCGAAGGGCACGCTCGTGGCCAT
The DNA here is from genome assembly GCF_042665545.1 of Rhodocista pekingensis. NCBI lineage: Bacteria > Pseudomonadati > Pseudomonadota > Alphaproteobacteria > Rhodospirillales > Azospirillaceae > Rhodocista > Rhodocista pekingensis. The sequence continues at coordinate 116,839 of NZ_JBHTCM010000012.1, forward strand.
GATCATCATGTCCATGGGCACCTGGTACATCATGCTGACCAAGCTGTTCGAGCAGTCCCGCCTGCTGCGTCAGGCCAAGGTCGCGCGCAAGGAGTTCTGGACCGCCGGCAGCATCACCGAGGGTGCCAAGCGCCTGGGCGACAAGAGCGTCTTCCGCAGCATCGTCGAGAGCGGCGTGCGTTCCGCCGAGCACCATGACGGCGCGCTGACCGATCAGATCGATCTGCACACCTGGGTGACGATGTCGTTGCAGCGCACGGTCGAGACCACCCAGAGCCGCCTCCAGGAGGGTCTGGCCTTCCTCGCCACCGTCGGTTCCACGGCTCCGTTCGTCGGTCTGTTCGGTACGGTGTGGGGCATCTACCACGCGCTGGTCGCCATCGGCCTCTCCGGTCAGGCCTCGATCGACAAGGTCGCCGGTCCGGTCGGTGAAGCGCTGATCATGACCGCCATCGGTCTGGCCGTCGCCGTGCCGGCGGTGCTCGGCTACAACTGGCTGGTCCGCCGCAACAAGGCCTGCACCGATGCGCTGCGGTCCTTCTCGGCCGACCTGCACGCTGTCCTGCTCGCCCAGACGCACCGCTCGCACATGGCCCGGAGCGCCTGACCATGGGGATGAGCGTCGGATCCCCGTCCGGCGACGAAGATGAGGTGGTGTCGGCGATCAACACGACACCCCTCGTCGACGTGATGCTGGTGCTGCTGATCATCTTCCTGATCACGATCCCGGTGGCCATTCAGACGGTCCCCGTGGAGCTGCCGAAGGAGATGAACCAGCCCACCACCACGAAGCCGGAGAACATCACCATCGCCGTCGATGTGGACGGGAACATCTACTGGAACGCCCAGCTCGTCCCGGACTACAACGAGCTGTTCGAGCGGATGAAGGAGATCGCGGTCAAGAACCCGCAGCCCGAAATCCACATCCGCGGCGACCAGTCGGCCCGCTACGAATATGTCGGCAAGGTCGTGCTCACGTGCCAGCGCGCCGGCATCTTCAAGATCGGCTTCATCACCGAGCCTCCGGCCGGCGCCATCATGGCCCGCTGACCCGTCGGAAAGGACCAACCCATGGGCATGAATGTTGGGGGGGGCGGAGCGCCCGAAGACGGCGAAGTCGCCCCCGAGATGAACACCACGCCGCTGATCGACGTGATGCTGGTCCTGCTGGTGATGCTGATCATCACCATCCCGATCCAGACCCACGCCGTGAAGCTGGACATGCCGGCGGGCAACCCGCCGCCGGTCACGGAGCAGCCACAGGTCGTCACCATCGAAGTGGATTTCGACGGCACCGTGATCTGGTCCGGGGAGGTCCTGCCCGACCGTTCCACGCTGGAGGCGAAGCTCCAGGCCGTGGCGGCGATGCCGACCCAGCCGGAGGTGCATCTGCGCCCGAACAAGCTGGTGAAGTACCGCTACGTTGCCGCCGTGCTGGCATCTGCCCAGCGCGTGGGCGTGTCGAAGATCGGCATCGTCGGTAACGAACAGTTCCTGGACTGACCCTCCGGTCGGGCCTGCCCGCCGGACCCATCGCCCTTCGGAAGACTGCAATGAAGCGACATCAGATCATCACCGCCGCCTTCCTGGGCAGCGCCATCGCCCTGGGCGGCCTGACCGTCGGTGCCGGCACTGCCCATGCCGCCGACCGGGCCGGCAAGGAGTCCGCGAAGAAGGAGGCGGCCGGTCCCACCGTCCGGGCGGAGATCGGCAACCCCCTGAAGGCGGCGCAGGAACTGGTCAAGGCCAAGAAGTACAAGGAGGCCCTGGCCAAGGTGCGTGAGGCGGACGGCGTTGCCGACAAGACGCCCTACGAGACCTTCGTGATGGAGGAGACCCGGGGCTTCATCCTGATGAAGACCGGCGACCAGGGCGGCGCCGCCAAGGCCTTCGAGGCCGTGATCGGCACCGGCCAGCTCTCCGAGGAGGACCGCCTCAAGCGCGTGCAGGCGGTCGCTCAGCTCTACTATCAGGCCAAGGACTACGCCCGGTCCGCTTCGTGGACGCAGCGCTTCCTCAAGGAGGCCGGCCCGAACGAGGACATGCGGACCCTGCTGATCCAGGCGCTCTACCTGTCCGGCGACTTCGCCACCGCCGGCAAGGAGCTGACCGCCCTGGTCGCGGCCAAGGAGAAGGCCGGCCAGCCGATTGACGAGCAGAGCCTCCAGTTCCTCGCCAACATCGCCGTCAAGCAGAAGGACGAGGCCGGCTACGTGGCGGCGGTCGAGAAGCTGGTCCGCTACCATCCGAAGGCCGAGTACTGGCAGGACCTCATCCTGCGCATGCAGAAGAAGCCCGGCTTCAACCGGGACCGTCTCTCGCTGGACGTCTACCGGCTGATGCTCGCCGCCGGCGTGCTGACCCGGGGCGAGGATTATGTCGAGATGGCGCAGCTCGCCCTCGGCGACAACATCCCCGGCGAGGCCAAGGCGATTCTGAACAAGGGCTTCGCCGCCGGCCTGCTGGGCACCGGCGCGGATGCCGAGCGGCACAAGCGTCTGCTCGCCATGGCGGAGAAGCAGGCGGCCGATGACCAGAAGACCCTCGCGGCCTCCGAGAAGGAGGTGGATGCCGCCGCCTCCGGCGGTCCGGCGGTCCGGCTGGGCGATGCCTATGCCGGCCACGGCCAGTACCAGAAGGCCGCGGTCTGGTTCGAGAAGGGCCTGAAGAAGGGCGGACTGAAGCAGCCGGAAGACGCCCGCCTGCATCTCGGCATCGCCTATCTGAAGGCCGGCGACGCTGCCCGCGCCAAGCAGACCCTGGGGGCCGTCAAGGGCGGGGACGGTCAGGCCGACCTCGCACGTCTCTGGCAGCTCGTGAAGGCGGGCTGACCGGAGCGACGGTCGCCTGCCGCGACCATCTCCGTCTCGTTGATGCGGCCGGGTCCTTCACAGGGGCCCGGCCGTTTTCTTTGGCACATCGCGGATGAGTGGACGTGTCGCCCGCCGGCGACGGGGCGGCGGCTCAGTCGCTGCCGGACAGACTCAGCCAGCCGGCGGCGATCGCCAGCAGCAGCAGGCCGAATCCGAACAGGCTGGTCGCCAGCGGCCCCTTGGGTGCCAGGGCGGGCGCCAGCCGGGCGACGCCGAACAGGTTGTGGATGCCGGCGCCGAACACGGCCCAGAAGCCGGCGGCCAGGGTATAGAGCCGCTCCTCGGTGCGGGCCTGCGGACGCAGGCCGCGTAGGGCGACGACCAGAATCAGCACGCCGGCCAGCAGCGCGGCGAGGGCGGGAATCAGGGGCATGGGGTCACGCCTCCCGGCCGTTCGAGCGTCAGGGGCCGTCCCCGGAAGGGGCGCGGTTCAGGGCGAACGGCTGGACCGCAGCCGACAGCGGCGGGCCTCATTCGACCAGGGCCTGCCAGACGCAGTAATAGAGAAAGCCGGCCAGCGGGGCGCCGCAGACCAGCACCAGGACCATCCAGACGACGTACATGCGGGATTCTCCGCTCGGTTCGGGGTAGCGGCAGCCTGCCCGTCCCGGGCCCACCGCCTCATGGCGGCACGATGAAATGCCTGTCAGAACCCGTGGCTTCCGTCGGCACCCGGGCGGTGCCGGTCCGGCATGAACGGAATTTCATCCAGGTGCCATCGGCGCGGCCATTCCCTGGGGCTAGCTTCCGCCCGTGTGGTCCGTCCGGATACCGCGACGGGCTGCGCTGCTCGGCTGCTGAAGCCGATTGCCCCACCACGACTCGCAACGACCGGGTACCGTCCCGGCACCCGGTCGTCCTTTCGCCACGGGCTTTCTCGCCCCGCGGCCCTGGAGTAGCTTGCCGCCATGAAGATCCTGGTGATCGAAGACGACGCCGGCACGGCGGAGTACCTGACCAAGGGCCTGAAGGAGGCGGGCCACGTCGTCGATCATGCGGCGACGGGGAAGGACGGTCTGTTCCTGGCGGCGAGCGAGAGCTACGACGCCCTGGTGGTGGACCGGATGCTGCCCGGGCGCGACGGGCTGTCGGTGCTGGAGGTGTTGCGCGCCACCGGGAACGGTATCCCGGCCCTGGTGCTGAGCGCCTTGTCCAGCGTGGAGGACCGCGTGAAGGGCCTGCGCGCCGGCGCTGACGATTATCTGCCCAAGCCCTTCGCCTTCTCCGAGCTGCTCGCGCGCCTGGACGCGCTGGAGCGACGGGCCCGCGGCAGCGGGCCGGTGACTCGGTTGCAGGTGGCCGATCTGGAGATGGACCTGCTGGCGCGGAGCGTCTCCCGCGCCGGGCGGCCGGTGGACCTGCTGCCGCGGGAGTTCCTGCTGCTGGAGTTCCTGATGCGCAACGCCGGCCATGTCGTGACCCGCACCATGCTGCTGGAGCGCGTCTGGGACTATCATTTCGATCCCCAGACGAACGTCATCGACGTCCATATCGCCCGGTTGCGCCAGAAGATCGACAAGGACCACCCGGCACCGCTGATTCATACGGTGCGCGGGGCCGGGTACGTGCTCCGTGCTCCGGGCTAACGTCCTGCGCACCACCGCCTTCAAGCTGGCGGGCTTCTATCTGGTCCTCTTCGTCTTCTCGACGGGGGCGGTGCTCGGTGTCGTCCACTGGTTCACCGCCGGCTTCATCCAGCGCCACACCGAGCAGACCATCCTTCTGGAACTGGGGGAGCTGCGCGAGGCCGGGGCGTCGCGCGGGCGGGAGGCCCTGCTGGCGCTGCTGAAGGAGCGCGCCGACGTTCCCCGCACGGCGATGATCTATGCCGTGGCCGGCGCGGACGGCACCATCGCCGCGGGCAACCTCGCCGACTGGCCGCCCGAGGCGCGGCGGGGCTGGCTCTCCTTCGAGATCCCTCAGACCTCCGACTCGGCGGCGCCCCACCCGGCCATCGCCTTCGCCGATCCGTTGCCGGACGGGGGAACGCTGCTGGTCGGGCACGACATGACCGAGCGCTACCTGCTGCGCGACCAGCTCCTCTCCGCTTTCTTCAGGGCCGTGTTCCTGGCCGTGCTGGTCGGGGCTGCCGGTGCCGCCCTGGTCGGGCGCCGGGCGGCGGACAGGGTGGAGGCGATCAACGCCGCCATCGACCGGATCGCCGAGGGCGCCTTCTCCGACCGCATGCCCCTGGCCGGCACCGACGACGAGCTTGACCGGCTGGCCGGCAAGCTCAACCGCATGCTCGACGAGATCGCGCGGCTGATGCGTGAGCTGCGCGAGGTGACGGACAATGTCGCGCACGACCTGCGCACCCCGCTGGCCCGGCTGCGGGCCCGGCTTGAGCTGGCCGCATCGGAGCCCGGCCTGCCGGCCGGACATCAGGCGCTGCTGGATCAGACCATGGCGGAGATCGACCGCTTGCTGGAGATCTTCGGCGCCATCCTGGCCATCGCGGCGGTGGAGGCCGGCGGCGCCCGGCGCGACTTCGCTCCGGTGGATCTGACCGCCCTGGTCCATGAGGTCGCGGACCTCTACGGCCCGGTGGCGGAGGCGGCGGGACTCGATCTCGGGGTGGAGAAGGTGGGGCGGCCCGTCGTTGCCGGCAGCCGTCAGCTCCTGGCCCAGGCGCTCAGCAATCTCGTGGACAACGCCGTGAAGTACACGCCGGCCGGCGGCCGCATCCGGATCACGGCGCGCGAGAGCCAGAACGGCTGCGATCTGGTGGTGTCCGATACCGGGCCGGGCATTCCCCCGGACCAGCATGATCGGGTGCTGGAACGGTTCGTGCGCCTCGAATCGCACCGCGGCACGGCTGGACACGGGCTCGGCCTCAGCCTCGTGGCTGCGGTCGTGCGCCTGCATGGCGCCACCCTCTCGCTGGAGGATGCGATGCCCGGACTGCGGGTCCGCCTCCGGCTGGGGCAGCCGGGCTGGGGGAGTGCGGAAGCGACTCGGGACGGGAAAGGATCCGATCGCCCGGGGGCCGGGGCAAGCGACCCGGGGCCGAGCGGGCACCATGGTGCCGGCTGTCAGGATTGAACTGACGACCTACCGCTTACAAGGCGGTTGCTCTACCGCTGAGCTAAGCCGGCGTCGTGGCGGGGCCGGGGCGGCGTCTGGTCGCACGCCCCCGGCCGGTGCGGCAACACTAGCGTCGCCGCGCCACCTCGTAAAGCGCCACAGCCGCGGCGTTGGAGACGTTCAGGCTGCCGACGGGGCCGCCGGTGGGCAGCCGCGCGATCTCGTCGCAGCGCTCCCCGGTCAGCCGTCGCAGCCCCTCGCCCTCGGAGCCCAGCACCAGCGCCGTGCGGCCGGTCAGGTCCACCTCGTGCAGGGGGCGGGCGCCGCTCTCGTCCAGGCCGACGGTCCAGAACCCGGCCTGCTTCAGCGTGTCCAGCGCGCGCGCCAGATTCGTCACCCGCACCAGCGGCACGGCGTCCACCGCGCCGGAGGCGGTCTTCGCCAGCACGCCCGTGACCGGCGGGGCATGGCGGTCCTGCACCACGACGGCCCGGGCCCCGAAAGCGGCGGCCGAGCGCATGATGGCGCCGACATTGTGCGGGTCGGTCACCTGGTCCAGCACGATCACCAGGGCCTGCGGCTCCGATTCGGCAGCGATGCAGACATCCTCCACCGCGACCTCGGGCAGCGGTGCCGTGTCCAGGGCCACGCCCTGATGCACGGCGCCGGGCGGCAGCAGCTTGTCCAGTTCCTCCTTCTCCAGGAAGGTCGGGTCCGGTCGCTCCAGCCCCAGCTCCGCCGCGCGCTGCACGGCGCCGTCCAGCGCGGCCAGGGCCGATTCGGTGACATAGAGGCCGCGGCAGCGCCGCTCCGGGTTGATCCACGCCGCGGCGACGGGATGCAGCCCGTAGATCAGGTTGTGCCGGTTGACCCCGGGCCGCACGCCGGCGCTGGCGCCGGGTGCCGCGGCGGATTCGGCGGCCGGACGGGGCGCGGGCTTGCCGGCCGGACGCTGGCCGCGTTCGGGCGCGCCCGTGCGGGCCGGCTCCTTGGCGGGGCGGGCAGGGGCGGCACCCGCGGGCTTGCCGGACCGGCGCGCCGGCGTGCCGGCATCGGCGGATGAGTCGGAACGGACGCCGGACGGGCGGCGGCCAGGCTGGCCGGGGGAGGGCGCGCGGCCCCCGGACCGACCGGAACGGGAGGGGGTTCGGGTATTCTTCATGCGGCGCATCCTTGCCCAGCTTTAATGCTGTTGCCAGCCGTATCAGATGCTCGGGGGGCATGCGAGATTGCCGTTGACACGCCGAACTTTATTCGCATAGTGCGGCTTCTCCGTTTCCGGCCCCGGCCGGTTGCGCGGCCTTCGGAAGGGTGGCCGAGTGGTTAAAGGCAGCAGACTGTAAATCTGCCCGCGACAGCGTACGTAGGTTCGAATCCTACCCCTTCCACCAATTCCGGCGCGCCCCATCTCATCGGAGACCGATGGGATGGGCGCGCCGCTCCGCGCAGGCACCGGGTTCGGCGTGACTGTTCGGACGAGTTCTGGGTCGGAATCCTGTTGGGACGAGTTCAGGCGGGTGTAGCTCAATGGTAGAGCAGAAGCCTTCCAAGCTTACGACGGGGGTTCGATTCCCCTCACCCGCTCCAGAGTCGTGAACGTCATACGTCTCCGTCGGAACACACCTTAGGCAAGGGCGAACAAGGCTATGGCGAAGGCAAAATTCGAGCGGACGAAGCCGCACTGCAATGTCGGGACGATCGGTCACGTCGACCACGGCAAGACGTCGCTGACGGCGGCGATCACGAAGGTGCTGGCGAAGACGGGCGGAGCCACGTTCACGGCGTACGACCAGATCGACAAGGCGCCTGAGGAGAAGGCGCGCGGCATCACGATTTCGACGGCGCACGTTGAGTACGAGACGACGAACCGGCACTACGCGCACGTGG
>NZ_JBHTCM010000013.1:0-20102 GCF_042665545.1 Rhodocista pekingensis
TCGCCATCCGCGAGGGCGGCCGCACCGTCGGCGCCGGCGTCGTCTCCAAGATCATCGAGTAGTCCTGCGCGCATCCGTGCGCCGGACAGCAAGGGCCGCCCATCGGGCGGCCCTTCGCTTTTTATAGAGAGTTGTTAAGATTTTCCGGGTTTGCGGCGATTCTGCCTGTTGCCTTCCGCGGCCACATGCGCTAGATACCCGCTCTCCCCGCAGCCTGACGGGGTGAGGGGCGTGTTGCCCGGCGGCTTCCGCCGTGGACAGGACGCCACCGGACAGAGTTCCGTTTAGGAGTGTAGCTCAACTGGTAGAGCACCGGTCTCCAAAACCGGGGGTTGGGGGTTCGAGCCCCTCCACTCCTGCCACTCTTCGGCGACGCCCCCTACGGGTGGCGCCAAGGGCGGTAGGCTGACACGGATCGGCTGAAGCGGATCAAACGAAGCACGCAACCAGAGTGGTGGCTCAAGCCGACATGGCGAAGACCAGTCCCGCCGAATTCATGCGCGAGGTCCGCCGCGAGGTGGCCAAGGTCACCTGGCCGACACGCAAGGAGACGACCGTGTCCACCGTGATGGTGTTCGTCATGGTGATCCTGGCTGCCATCTTCTTCCTGCTGGCCGACCAGTTCATCTCGTTCGCCATCCGTCTCGTCCTCGGGATCGGGGGCTGAGCATGGCGGCGCGTTGGTACGTGGTCCACGTCTACTCCGGCTTCGAAAAGAAGGTCGCCCAGGCGATCCGTGAGAAGGCCGCCCAGAAGGGCCTGGAAGAGAAGTTCGAGGAGATTCTCGTCCCCACGGAGGAGATCGTCGAGGTCCGTCGCGGCACCAAGATCAATGCCGAGCGCAAGTTCTTCCCCGGCTACGTGCTGGTGAAGATGGAATTGCAGGACGAGACCTGGCACCTGGTCAAGAACACGCCGAAGGTCACGGGGTTCCTGGGTGGCGGCGGCAAGCCGCAGCCGATCTCCGAAGGCGAGGCGATGCGCATCCTGAACCAGGTCAAGGAAGGCATCGAGCGGCCGAAGCCGTCGATCCAGTTCGAGGTGGGCGAGCAGGTCCGTGTCACGGATGGCCCCTTCACCTCCTTCACCGGCTATGTCGAGGAAGTCGACGAGGACAAGGCGCGCGTCAAGGTCGCGGTGTCCATCTTCGGTCGCGCGACCCCGGTCGAACTGGAATACGCGCAGGTCGAGAAAGTCTAGTTTCCAATGTCGGCCCCGCTTCGGCGGGGCCGGTTTTTGCGCGTGGGAGGCAAGCCATAGCCGCACCACGCATCCCGGCGGCCCCGCGGGGCGGGGCCGGCAACTGAGGACGTATCATGGCGAAGAAAATCGTCGGTTACATCAAGCTCCAGGTTCCGGCCGGCAAGGCCAACCCGTCGCCGCCGATCGGTCCGGCGCTGGGTCAGCGCGGCCTGAACATCATGGAGTTCGTGAAGCAGTTCAACGCCAAGACGGCCGACCTGGAACAGGGGATGCCGATCCCCGTGGTCATCACGGCCTATGGCGACCGTACCTTCACCTTCGTCACCAAGACCCCGCCGGTCACCTACTTCCTGAAGAAGGCCGCCGGCATCGACAAGGGCAGCTCGACCGTCGGTCGGTCCGGCCCGGTCGGTCGGGTGACCATGGAGCAGGTCCGCGACATCGCGACCAAGAAGATGAAGGACCTGAACGCCAACGACGTCGAGGGCGCCGCCCGCATGATCGTCGGCTCCGCCCGTTCGATGGGCATCGAAGTGGTGGAGGGCTGATCCCATGGCGAAGCTCGGCAAGCGCCTGAAGAAGGCCGTCTCGACCGTTGACCGCGACAAGTTCTACGCCCTCGACGAGGCCGTGAAGGCGGTCAAGTCCAACGCCACCGCGAAGTTCGACGAGACCGTCGAGATCGCGATGAACCTGGGCATCGACCCGCGTCACGCCGACCAGATGGTCCGTGGCATGGTGCAGCTCCCGAACGGCACCGGCAAGACCGTGCGCGTGGCCGTGTTCGCCCGCGCTGGCAAGGCCGACGAGGCCCTGGCCGCCGGCGCCGACATCGTCGGTGCGGAGGACCTGGCGGACAAGATCCAGGCCGGTGAGTTCAATTTCGACCGCTGCATCGCCACCCCGGACATGATGGGCGTGGTCGGTCGGCTCGGTAAGATCCTCGGCCCGCGCGGCCTGATGCCGAACCCGAAGCTTGGCACCGTGACCCCGAACGTCGCCGAGGCCGTGAAGGCCGCCAAGGGCGGCGCGGTGGAGTTCCGGGCCGAGAAGACCGGCATCGTGCATGCCGGCGTCGGCAAGGCCAGCTTCTCCGAGCAGGCGCTCGAAGAGAACATCCGCGCCTTCGTCACGGCCATCAACCGGGCGAAGCCGTCGGGTGCCAAGGGCACCTACATCGAGAAGGTTTCCCTCAGCTCCACCATGGGCCCGGGCCTCAAGCTCGACATTCCGGCCCTGGTCGCGTCGCTGGGCGGTTGATCCGAATTTCCCGCGGACGGGTGACCGTCCGCGGGACCGGGTGCTTCGGGGGCGACCCCGTGGCACCTACCCTGTCCGAGATTGCGGGCGCCGCGGCGGGCGTCTTCCGGCAACGGAACCCCGCCAACGCTTAATCGCCCAGCCTGCATGAGACGGGAGCAGAGCACGGAGTTTCCGGGTCGGACGGGTTTCCCGCCTCGCCTGGGCATGATGGCTTGTCGCTTCTGGGACAGGTGAACCGGGACCCGATCCGGTCGCCAACCGGAAAAGGTCTCAAGCGTGAACCGGGACGGGCGGCGTTCGCGCCGATCGTCCCAGTTTTGGAGGCGAACCGTGGACCGTACACAGAAGGAAGCGACGGTCGCGGCCCTTAATTCTTCCTTGCAGGAAGCCGGCCTTATCATCGTCACCAAGCAGAGCGGGATGACGGTGGCTGAGGTGACGGACCTGCGCCGGAAGATGCGGGCCGCTGGCTGCAGCTTCAAAGTGACCAAGAACCGGCTCGCCCGCATCGCCCTCAAGGGTACGCAGTTCGAGACGCTGGACGGCTTCTTCAAGGGCCCGACGGCGATCGCCTACTCGAAGGACCCGGTGGCGGCGGCCAAGGTGGCCGTCGACTATGCCAAGACCAACGACAAGTTCCAGATCGTCGGTGGCGGCCTGCCGGGGCTCAAGCTGGACAGCCAGGGCGTCGATGCCCTGTCCAAGCTGCCTTCGCTGAACGAACTGCGCGCCTCGCTGCTCGGCATGATCCAGACGCCCGCGACCCGTATCGCCGGCGTCCTTCAGGCCCCGGGCGGCCAGGTGGCCCGCGTTCTCGCGGCCTACGCCAAGAAGGACGAGGCGGCGTGAGCTGCCGATCCTGTACGACTCATACTGTGATTTCTGGAGACCATCATGTCCAAGCTTGAGAAGCTGGTTGAAGACCTGTCCGCCCTGACCGTCCTGGAGGCCGCCGAGCTCTCCAAGATGCTCGAGGAGAAGTGGGGCGTGTCCGCCGCTGCTCCGGTCGCCGTTGCCGCTGCTCCGGCCGCCGCTGCCGCCGCTGCCGCCCCGGTCGAGGAGCAGACCGAGTTCACCGTCATCCTCGTCGATGGCGGCGACAAGAAGATCAACGTGATCAAGGAAGTCCGCGCCATCACCAACCTCGGCCTGAAGGAGGCCAAGGATCTGGTCGAGGGTGCGCCGAAGACCGTCAAGGAAGGCGCGACCAAGGACGAAGCCGCCAAGATCAAGAAGCAGCTTGAAGAGGCGGGCGCCAAGGTCGACATTAAGTAAGTCCGATTTGAGCGACGTAGCGAACCACATTCCGACGCTGGACGGTGGCCGACCCGGAAGGGCGTGCCGCCGCCCGGCGTCGTCTGTCTTTTCCGGTGGGGGGCGCATCATCCCCGCCGGGCGCTTACCGCAGGCCGGGCCCGCGCCCAGCCTGCGGACCATAAGTCGCCGGAGCGGCCGCATCCTGTGGCCATCGGGTGACCGATTGACGTACCCGGCGCGGGCGAGCGGCGGCCCTTCGTGGCCTGCCGCCCGCGCCGATTCGCGTTTCGACCGCAGCGCCGGCCGGGCAGGGCAGTCCGGGCGGAGTTGCCGGGCGCACTGAACCGGGCGAGTTCACGAGAGGCACTGATGGCCAAGTCGTTCACGGGACGTAAGCGAATCCGCAAGAGCTTCGGGCGCATCCCCGAAGTGACCCGCATGCCGAACCTCATCGAGGTGCAGCGGAGCTCGTACGACCACTTCCTCCAGATGGACGTACCGCCCGAGAAGCGCGCCAACGTCGGGCTTCAGGAAGTCTTCAAGTCGGTCTTCCCGATCAAGGACTTCTCCGAACGTGCCGTGCTCGACTTCGTGCGCTACGAGCTGGAGCAGCCGAAGTACGACGTGGAAGAGTGCCAGCAGCGCGGGATGACCTTCGCCGCGCCGCTGAAGGTCACGCTGCGCCTGACCGTGTTCGACGTGGACGAGGATACCGGCCTCAGGTCCATCCGGGACATCAAGGAGCAGGACGTCTACATGGGCGACATGCCGCTCATGACGGCGAACGGCACCTTCATCATCAATGGAACCGAGCGGGTCATCGTTTCGCAGATGCACCGGTCTCCCGGTGTGTTCTTCGACCATGACAAGGGCAAAACCCACAGCTCGGGCAAGTACCTCTTTGCCGCACGGGTGATTCCGTACCGCGGCTCCTGGCTGGATTTCGAGTTCGACGCCAAGGACATCGTCTATGTCCGCATCGACCGGCGCCGCAAGCTGCCGGCGACGACGCTGCTGTACGCGCTCGATGGCGCCGACTCGGCCGAGCTGCGCGCCGAGCGCCGCGCGCTGGGCAAGGACCTGCTGCCCTACGAGGCGCAGGGCATGGCGAAGGAGGAGATCCTCGGCTACTTCTACGAGACCATCACCTACCAGCGTGCCGCCGACGGCTGGAAGACCGGTTTCGACGCCGAGCGCATGAAGGGTCAGAAGCTGCTGACCGACCTCGTCGATGCCCGCACCGGCGAGGTGCTGGCCAGCCGCGACACGAAGCTGACCCCGCGCCTGATCCGCAAGCTCCAGGACCAGGGCTTGCAGGAGATCAAGGTCGCCATCGAGGACATCATCGGCCGCTATCTCGCCATCGACATCATCGACGAGAAGACCGGCGAGGTGATCTACGAGGCGGGCGACGAGCTGAGCGCCACCGCGCTGGAGCGGCTGGAGAAGATGGGCGTGGAGGAACTGCCCGTCCTCAACGTCGACCACCTGAACATCGGCGCCTACATCCGCAACACCATGGCGGCGGACCGCAACGCCAGCCGTGAGGATGCGCTGATCGACATCTACCGCGTCATGCGTCCGGGCGAGCCGCCCACGCTGGAGAGCGCGGAAGCCCTGTTCGCTGGCCTGTTCTTCGACCAGGAGCGCTACGACCTGTCCGCGGTTGGCCGCGTGAAGATGAACGCCCGTCTCGGCTTCGAGACGGACGATCAGATGCGCGTGCTCCGCAAGGAGGACATCCTCAAGATCCTCAAGATCCTGGTCGAGCTGAAGGACGGCCGCGGCGAGATCGACGACATCGACCACCTGGGCAACCGTCGCGTCCGCTCCGTCGGCGAGCTGATGGAGAACCAGTACCGCGTCGGTCTGCTGCGCATGGAGCGTGCGATCCGCGAGCGCATGAGCTCGGTCGAGATCGACACGGTGATGCCGCACGACCTGATCAACGCCAAGCCGGCCGCGGCGGCGGTGCGCGAGTTCTTCGGCTCGTCGCAGCTCTCGCAGTTCATGGACCAGACCAACCCGCTGTCCGAGATCACGCACAAGCGTCGTCTCTCGGCACTCGGGCCGGGCGGTCTGACCCGCGAGCGCGCCGGCTTCGAGGTGCGCGACGTCCATCCCACCCACTACGGCCGTATCTGCCCGATCGAGACGCCGGAAGGCCCGAACATCGGTCTGATCAACAGCCTCGCCACCTATGCCCGGGTGAACCAGTACGGCTTCATCGAGAGCCCGTACCGCAAGGTGATCGACGGCCGCGTGACGGACGAGGTGGTCTATCTCTCCGCCATGGAGGAGGGCCGCTACACCGTCGCCGAGGCGAACGCCCCGCTGGACGCCGGCAACCGCTTCGCCGACCCGCTGGTGTCGTGCCGCAAGGGCGGCGAGTACCTGCTGGTCCGCCCCGACATGATCGACCTGATCGACGTGTCGCCGAAGCAGCTCGTCTCCGTCGCCGCGGCGCTGATCCCGTTCCTGGAGAACGACGACGCCAACCGCGCGCTGATGGGCTCGAACATGCAGCGGCAGGCCGTGCCGCTGATCAAGGCGGACAGCCCGCTGGTCGGCACCGGCATGGAGGCCACGGTGGCCCGCGACAGCGGCGTGACCATCGTCACCCGCCGCGCCGGCATCGTGGACCAGGTGGACGCGACCCGCATCGTCATCCGCGCGACCGAGGACACCGATCCTGCGGCGCCCGGCGTCGATATCTACAACCTGCTGAAGTTCCAGCGTTCCAACCAGAACACCTGCATCAACCAGAAGCCGCTGGTGAAGGTGGGCGATCGGGTCCAGAAGGGCGACATCATCGCCGACGGCCCGTCGACCGACCTGGGCGAGCTGGCCCTGGGCCGCAACGTGCTGGTCGCGTTCATGCCCTGGAACGGCTACAACTTCGAGGACTCCATCCTCATCTCCGAGCGGATCGTCCGCGATGACGTCTTCACCTCGATCCACATCGAGGAGTTCGAGGTCATGGCCCGCGACACCAAGCTGGGCCAGGAGGAGATCACCCGCGACATCCCGAACGTCGGTGAAGAGGCGCTGAAGAACCTCGACGAGGCCGGCATCGTCTACATCGGCGCCGAGGTCCGCCCGGGCGACATCCTGGTCGGCAAGGTGACGCCGAAGGGCGAAAGCCCGATGACGCCGGAAGAGAAGCTGCTGCGCGCCATCTTCGGCGAGAAGGCGTCCGACGTGCGCGACACCTCGCTGCGGCTGCCGCCCGGCGTCGCCGGCACGGTGGTGGAGGTGCGCGTCTTCAGCCGCCGCGGCGTGGACAAGGACGAGCGCGCACTGGCCATCGAGCGGGCCGAGATCGAGAAGCTCGCCAAGGACCGCGACGACGAGAAGGCGATCCTGGAGCGCTCCTTCTACACCCGCCTGAAGGAGCTGCTGCTCGGCCAGCGCACCGTCAGCGGCCCGAAGGGCATGAAGGGCGGCGAGACGATCACCGACGAGACGCTGGCCGGCCTCACCCGCGGCCAGTGGCGGCACATCTCGGTCGAGAACGACCAGGTCATGGAGATCATCGAACAGACCGGCAAGGTCTTCGACGACTCCGTGCAGCGCTTGCAGGAGCGTTTCGAGAACAAGGTCGAGAAGCTGCAACGCGGCGACGAGCTGCCGCCCGGCGTGATGAAGATGGTCAAGGTCTTCGTCGCGGTGAAGCGCAAGCTCCAGCCCGGCGACAAGATGGCCGGCCGTCACGGCAACAAGGGCGTCATCTCCCGCATCACCCCGATCGAGGACATGCCGTACCTGGAGGACGGGCGGAACGTCGACATCGTCCTCAACCCGCTGGGCGTGCCCTCGCGCATGAATGTCGGGCAGATCCTGGAGACGCATCTGGGCTGGGCCGCCGCCGGCATCGGCCGCCAGATCGGCGAGATGCTGGACCGGATGCGCGCCGCCACCGTGGAGGCGGCCGACAAGGCCAGGACCGCGGAGGATCTCAAGGAGCGTCTGCGCAGCATCTATGGCGAGGCCGTCTACGAGAGCGACATCGCCCCGATGTCGGAGGCCCAGCTGATGGAGCTGGCGGGCAACCTGCGCCGCGGCATCCCGTTCGCCACGCCCGTCTTCGACGGTGCGCGGGAGGACGACATCTGCCGCATGCTGGAGGCCGCCGGGCTCGACCGCTCCGGCCAGTCGACGCTGATCGACGGCCGCACGGGCGAGCCGTTCGACCGCAGGGTCACGGTCGGCTACATCTACATGCTGAAGCTGCACCACCTCGTCGACGACAAGATCCACGCCCGCTCCATCGGCCCCTACAGCCTGGTCACCCAGCAGCCGCTGGGCGGTAAGGCCCAGTTCGGTGGCCAGCGCTTCGGCGAAATGGAGGTGTGGGCCCTGGAGGCCTACGGTGCCGCCTACACGCTCCAGGAGATGCTGACGGTGAAGTCGGACGACGTGTCCGGCCGCACCAAGGTCTACGAAGCCATCGTCCGCGGGGACGACAACTTCGAGGCCGGCATCCCCGAGAGCTTCAACGTGCTGGTCAAGGAACTGCGGTCGCTCGGCCTGAACGTCGAGCTGAACCAGCGGACCTACTGATCGTCCGGATCGTCACGCGGGCGGGGTGGCTGACAGCGCCCCGCCCGACCCGAGTTTCGCCCCGATTTTTCGCCAGGGCGCTCAGCCCACCCCGAGGGGAGACGGCACATGAACGAATTGATGAACATCTTCGGCCAGCCGCAGGGGCCGCAGAGCTTCGATCAGATCCGCATTTCGATCGCCAGCCCGGAGCGCATCCGCTCCTGGTCCTTCGGTGAGATCAAGAAGCCCGAGACGATCAACTACCGGACCTTCAAGCCGGAGCGCGACGGCCTGTTCTGCGCCCGCATCTTCGGTCCGATCAAGGATTACGAGTGCTTGTGCGGCAAGTACAAGCGCATGAAGTACCGGGGCATCATCTGCGAGAAGTGCGGCGTCGAGGTCACCTTGTCCAAGGTGCGCCGCGAGCGCATGGGGCACATCGAGCTGGCCTCGCCGGTCGCGCACATCTGGTTCCTGAAGAGCCTGCCGTCGCGCATCGGCCTGCTGCTCGACATGACCCTGAAGGATCTGGAGCGGATCCTCTATTTCGAGAACTATGTCGTCATCGAGCCGGGCCTGACCGACCTGAAGCTCCATGAGCTGCTGTCCGAGGACCAGCTCCTGGACAAGCAGGACAAGTTCGGCGAGGACGCCTTCACCGCCAAGATCGGCGCGGAGGCCATGAAGGACCTCCTGGCCAACCTCGACCTGATCGAGGAGAAGGCCACCTGCCGCGAGGAGCTGAAGGAGACCGCCAGCGAGGCCAAGCGCAAGAAGCTGGTCAAGCGCCTGAAGCTGATCGAGGCGTTCCTCGGCCCGTCGCAGGAGGTCGAGGATGTCGGCGCCTATGAGCGCTTCGAGGGCTACAAGGAGCGGATCGAGCGGCCGGACGCCCGCCCGCTGTTCAAGATCTTCCCGGACGCGACCCGTCCGGAATGGATGATCCTTGAGGTCGTGCCGGTCATCCCGCCCGAGCTGCGCCCGCTGGTGCCGCTGGATGGCGGCCGCTTCGCCACGTCCGACCTGAACGACCTGTACCGGCGCGTCATCAACCGAAACAACCGCCTGAAGCGGCTGATCGAGCTGAAGGCGCCGGACATCATCGTGCGCAACGAGAAGCGCATGTTGCAGGAGGCGGTCGACGCGCTGTTCGACAACGGCCGCCGCGGCCGCGTCATCACCGGCGCGAACAAGCGCCCGCTGAAGTCCATCAGCGACATGCTGAAGGGCAAGCAGGGCCGCTTCCGTCAGAACCTGCTGGGTAAGCGCGTCGACTATTCCGGCCGTTCGGTCATCGTCGTCGGTCCGGAGCTGAAGCTGCACCAGTGCGGCCTGCCGAAGAAGATGGCGCTGGAGCTGTTCAAGCCCTTCATCTACGCCAAGCTGGAGCTGTACGGCCTCGCCTCCACCATCAAGGCGGCCAAGCGCATGGTGGAGAAGGAGCGGCCGGAGGTCTGGGACATCCTGGAGGAGGTCATCCGCGAGCACCCGGTCATGCTGAACCGGGCGCCCACGCTGCACCGTCTCGGCATCCAGGCGTTCGAGCCGACCCTGATCGAGGGCAAGGCGATCCAGCTCCACCCGCTGGTCTGCACCGCCTTCAACGCGGATTTCGACGGCGACCAGATGGCCGTGCACGTCCCGCTGAGCCTTGAGGCCCAGTTGGAAGCGCGCGTCCTGATGATGTCCACGAACAACATCCTGTCGCCCGCCTCGGGCCGGCCGATCATCGTGCCCAGCCAGGACATCGTGCTGGGTCTCTACTACATCACGATGGAACTGCCCGGCATGGTCGGCGAGGGCATGGCCTTCGGCACCATCGGGGAGATCGAGCACGCGCTGGCCTCCAAGGCGGTCAGCCTGCATGCCAAGATCCAGTGCCGCTACAAGACGGTGGACGACGAGGGCAAGCCGATCACCGTGCGCGTGACGACGACCCCGGGCCGCATGCTGCTGTCCGAGATCCTGCCGCGTCACCCGGCGATCAAGTTCGAGCTGATCAACCGGCTCCTGACCAAGAAGGAGATCGGCAACATCATCGACGTCGTCTACCGCCACTGCGGTCAGAAGGAGACGGTGATCTTCGCCGACCGGCTGATGAAGCTGGGCTTCTCCAACGCCTTCAAGGCCGGCATCTCCTTCGGCAAGGATGACATGGTCATCCCGGCCGAGAAGGAAATCCTGATCCGCGAGGCGCAGGACCGGGTGAAGGAGTACGAGCAGCAGTATCTGGACGGTCTGATCACCCAGGGCGAGAAGTACAACAAGGTGGTGGACGTCTGGTCCGAGACGACCGAGAAGGTCGCTTCGGCGATGATGAAGGTGATCGAGCAGCCGAAGTCCGGCGTCGGGGTGAACTCCGTCTACATGATGGCCCACTCCGGTGCGCGCGGTTCGGCGGCCCAGATCAAGCAGCTTGCCGGCATGCGCGGCCTGATGGCCAAGCCGTCCGGCGAGATCATCGAGACGCCGATCATCTCGAACTTCAAGGAAGGCCTGACCGTGCTGGAGTACTTCAACTCCACGCACGGCGCCCGTAAGGGTCTGGCCGACACGGCGCTGAAGACGGCGAACTCGGGCTACCTGACCCGCCGTCTCGTCGACGTGGCCCAGGACGCGATCATCGTCGAGAATGACTGCGGCACCACCCGCGGCATCACCATGAAGGCCGTCATCGACGGCGGCGAGATCGTGGTGCCGCTGGGCGAGCGTATCCTTGGCCGTACCGTGTCGGTGGACATCATCCACCCGCTGACGGGTGAGATGCTGGTCGCGGCCGGCGACATGATCACCGAGCGCGAGGTCGAGGTGATCGAGCGCGCCGGCATCGACAGCGTCCACATCCGCTCGGTGCTGACCTGCGAGACCCGCGACGGCGTCTGCGCCCAGTGCTACGGGCGTGACCTCGCCCGCGGCACCCGGGTCAACATGGGCGAGGCCGTGGGTGTCATCGCCGCGCAGTCGATCGGCGAGCCGGGTACGCAGCTCACCATGCGTACCTTCCACATCGGCGGTGCCGCCCAGCGCGGTGCCGAGCAGTCCTTCATCGAGGCGACCCTGGACGCCAAGGTGCTGGTGAAGAACCGCAACCTCGTCATGAACTCCGAGGGCGTGCCGGTGGTCATGGGCCGCAACTGCGAGCTGGCCCTGCTCGACGACCAGGGCCGCGAGCGGGCGCGCCACCGCGTCCCCTACGGCGCCAAGCTGAACAAGGCACTGGCGACCGACGGGGCGATGATCAAGAAGGGCGACCGTCTGGCCGAGTGGGACCCGTACACCCTGCCGATCCTCACGGAGAGGGAGGGTATCGCCAACTACGTCGATCTGGTGGAGGGCGTGTCCGTCCGCGAGGTCGTCGACGAGGCGACGGGCATCAGCTCCAAGGTCGTCACCGACTGGCGCCAGCAGCCGCGCGGTGCGGACCTGCGGCCGCGCATCACCCTGCGCGACGAGACGGGTGAGGTGGTGAAGCTGCCGAACGGGCTGGAGGCGCGCTACTACATGAGCGTGGACGCCATCCTGTCGGTGGAGAACGGGGCGAGGGTCCGGGCCGGCGACGTGCTGGCGCGTATCCCGCGCGAAAGCTCCAAGACCCGCGACATCACCGGCGGTCTGCCGCGCGTCGCCGAACTGTTCGAGGCGCGCCGTCCGAAGGACTTCGCCATCATCTCGGACATCGACGGCCGGGTGGAGTTCGGCAAGGACTACAAGACCAAGCGCCGCATCGTCGTCCGCAATGACGAGACGGGCGAGGAGAAGGAGTACCTGATCCCCAAGGGCAAGCACATCTCCGTGCAGGAGGGTGACTATGTCCAGAAGGGCGACCTGCTGATGGACGGCAACCCGGTGCCGCACGACATCCTGGCCGTCATGGGGGTCGAGAGCCTGGCGAACTACCTGATCAACGAGATCCAGGACGTCTATCGACTGCAAGGCGTGAAGATCAACGACAAGCACATCGAGGTGATCGTCCGCCAGATGCTCCAGAAGGTCGAGATCACGGACCCGGGCGACACCACCTTCCTCGCCGGCGAGCAGGTGGACCGCACCGAGTTCGATGAGGAGAACCGTCTGGTCCAGCAGCGGATGAACGAGGGCGAGCAGGATCTGCGCTTCGCCATCGCCAAGCCGGTGCTGCAAGGCATCACCAAGGCCTCGTTGCAGACCCGCTCGTTCATCTCGGCGGCGTCGTTCCAGGAGACCACCCGCGTCCTCACCGAAGCGGCGGTGCAGGGCAAGGTGGACAATCTGGAGGGCCTCAAGGAGAACGTCATCGTCGGCCGGCTCATCCCGGCGGGCACGGGCTCCGTGGTCAACCGGCTCAAGCAGATCGCGGCCGAGCGCGACAAGGCGCTCCAGCTCGCCGACGGGGAGGACGAGACGCCCGCCCTGGCGGAGGGTGGCGAGGCCGCGGCCTGAGGCCGCCCACGTCCATAGCGTTGATGAAGGGCCGTCCCGCAAGGGGCGGCCCTTTTTCTTTCCGGTCGCCGGATCGGAAGCGGTGCGGTGACCGGTGCCGCCAGTGGGACAGGCGGCCCGCGTGGCTGTCGGACGGACCTGTATAATCGCTCTCTCGTGGGCTATTATGGCCCATAGAGCGTATTAACAGTTCATGGATGAGCAATGCTCTACACGGCGCCCGAGATCTGCCGCCGGGTCGGTGAGCGCGTCCGGGCCCTCCGGCTCGCCCAAGGCCTGAGCCAGTCGGTTCTGGCCGAGCGCGCCGGCGTCAGTTTCTCCACCTACCGGCGGTTGGAGGCCACAGGTCAGGTCTCCTTCGCCGATATCGTCCGCACCGCCCTTGCGCTGCGGGCGGAGGACGGGCTGCTGGAGCTTTTCCCGGCTCCGGAGTACGCAACCCTGGACGAGGCCCTGAAGCAGACCGCGCCCGGACGCCGACGCGCCCCGCGGCGCGGCAAGGGGGCGGATGAATGCGCCTGAAACCAGGAAACCCGCTGACCGTTTCCCTGCGCTGGTCCGCCGCGGAGAACCTCACCGTCGGCCGGTTGGCGGCTCTCCGCGGGACGGCGATCCTGGAGTTTGCACCGGGGTTCGGAGCGACCGGCGTGCAGATCGACCCGCTACGTTACCCGGCGGGGCCCGGCCTGCATCCCGCCCGCACGCGGCACTTCGGGGGGCTGCACGGTGTGTTCGCGGACAGTCTGCCCGATGGCTGGGGGCGGCTCCTGCTGCACCGTCGGCTGGCCCGTGCCGGTATCCGCATCGACGATCTGGACCCGGTGGACCTGCTTGCCCTGGTGGGCGCTGCCGGTCGGGGAGCGCTGGTCTATGAACCCGCCATCGCCCCCGATGATGGAGAGGACGGCGGTTTCGACCTGGATCAGCTTGCCGCGGGGGCTGCGGCGATCCTGGAGGGCCGCGAGAGCGACCTGATCGAGATTCTGGCCAGGCTGGGCGGCAGTTCTGGAGGCGCCCGGCCGAAGGTGCATGTGGGCTTCGACGGCACAGGCCGGATTGTCTGCGGGGAGGGCGATCTGCCCGGCGAGGCAGAGCCCTGGATCGTCAAATTCCGCGCGGCCGAGGACCCGGAGGATATCGGTCCGATCGAAATGGTCTATGCGGAGATGGCGACCGCCGCGGGGCTGGAGATGGCCGAGTGCCGGCTGATCCCGGCGGAGAGGGGGCCGGGCTATTTCGCTACGCGGCGCTTCGATCGGGTGGCGGGCGGTGGACGGCTGCACATGCTGTCCCTGTGCGCTGCACTGGAGGCGCCCTATGGCGTGACCGCAGCCAGCTACGACACCTTTCTGCGCGCCACGCTCGCCCTCACGCGATCCGCAGCGGATGTGGCGATGGCATTCCGGCGCATGGTGTTCAATGTTCTGGCCCACAACCGCGACGACCATATCCGCCAGCACAGCTATCTGATGGACCGGCATGGGCGCTGGCGGCTGGCCCCTGCCTACGACCTGACTTTCTCCCGCGGGCCCGGGGGAGAGCATTATCTGGACGTGGAGGGGGAAGCCCGGCAGCCGACGGTGGAGAACATGCTGACCCTGGGGCGGCGGCATGGGCTGAAGGACCGGCAGATGGCCAGCATCCTGGACGAAGTGCGCGGAGGGGTGGCGCGCTGGTCCGGGCTTGCGGGGGTGTACGGGGTGGGAAGAGACATGCGGACCGAGATTCAGCGCGTCCTGTCACGCTGATGCGCCATCATCCGTCTTCTGCCCCGAAGCCCTGGCCGCCCCCCCCAAGCCCTGGCCGCCTGCTGCCGGGACGGCTGAGCGGGAAGGGAAATGGGATTGCAAATGCGAATGACTAGCATTACAAGGATGCGGCGGCCGGCGGCGTCGAGGCCAGGAGACCGGGGCTGAGGCGGGCGGGCGCCACGCCGCAGTCCCGCCGGGTCCGACGGTGCCGGCCGAACGCTCGTGCCCGGCCGCCGGGGTCGTTGCGCCGCAGTGTCTCCGCCTGCGCGCGCTCGCTGCCGACCCCGCGGCCGGGCGCTTTTTCCTGAGATCCCCCGCGGCTCTGACCGGTCAGTCCCGCTCGGCCCAGACGTCGTAGGCGTCGGTGGCGAAGACAGTGGCCTTGACCAGATCGCCCGGCTTCAGGTCCGTCTCACCGTTCAGGAAGACGTTGCCGTCGATCTCCGGCGCATCGGCCCAGGAGCGGCCGGTGGCGCCGTCCTCGTCCACCTCGTCGATCAGCACCTCGATGCTGCGGCCGACCTTGGCCTGCATGCGGGCGTCGCTGATCGCCTGCTGGTGCTGCATCAGCCGGTGCCAGCGCTCCTCCTTCACCGCATCGGGCACGGCGCCGGGGAGGTCGTTGGCCCTGGCGCCGGCCACCGGCTCGTACTGGAAGCAGCCCAGCCGGTCGATCTGCGCTTCCGTCAGCCAGTCCAGCAGGAACTGGAAGTCCTCCTCCGTCTCGCCGGGGAAGCCGACGATGAAGGTGGAGCGCAGGGTCAGGTCGGGGCAGCCGGCCCGCCAGCCCTTGATCCGCTCCAGGATGCGCTCATGGTCGGCAGGGCGGCGCATGGCCTTCAGCACCCGCGGGGAGGCGTGCTGGAAAGGGATGTCCAGGTAGGGCAGGACCTTGCCCTCGGCCATCAGGGGGATGACCTCGTCCACATGCGGGTAGGGGTAGACATAGTGCAGCCGCACCCAGGCGCCGAGCTGTCCCAGCTCCTGGCAGAGATCAAGGAAGCGGGCGCGGACGCTGCGGTTGCGATGGCGCGACTCCGCATACTTCAGGTCCACGCCGTAGGCCGAGGTGTCCTGCGACACCACCAGCAGTTCCTTCACCCCGGCCTTCACCAGCTTCTCCGCCTCGGCCAGCACCAGATTGGCCGGCCGGCTGACCAGGTCGCCGCGGATGGAGGGGATGATGCAGAAGGTGCAGCGGTTGTTGCAGCCCTCGGAAATCTTCAGATAGGCGTAGTGCCGCGGCGTCAGCCGCAGCCCCTGGGGCGGCACCAGATCCAGGTACGGGTCGTGCCGCGGCGGCACCACGTCATGCACGGCGGCCACGACCTGTTCGTACTGGTGCGGGCCGGTCACCGCCAGTACCTGCGGATGCGCTTCCCGGATCAGCTCGGCGTCCTTGCCCAGGCAGCCGGTGACGATGACCCGGCCGTTCTCCTTAATGGCCTCACCGATGGCGTCCAGGCTCTCGGTCTTGGCGCTGTCCAGGAAGCCGCAGGTGTTCACCAGGACGACGTCGGCCCCGTCGTAGGAGCCGGAGATCTCATATCCCTCCGAGCGCAGCTTCGTAAGGATGCGCTCGCTGTCCACCAGCGCCTTCGGGCAGCCGAGGGAAACGATGCCCACCTTGGGGGCGGGGGCCAGGGTCTTGGCGGCCGGGGCGGCGGTCTCTGACATGGGGCGGTCACTCTGCTGGAAACCGGCGCTATATAATGCGGATTGCGCCCGCGTGCCATGCCGTGCCGTGCGGTCGTGGTCATGTCTGACCCGCGGGTGCTGCCGGCGGACTCGGGACCTCGGGCCGTCCGCTGGACGGGCCGTCGGGTGGGAGAACGCCGTCGCGGGCTGGACCCGGCGTCCTCCATCGGGTAGGAGAATGGCGGGGGCATGGATCCGTGGCGTGCCGCGGGCCCCCGCCCGGGTGTGGCGGACCCCGTTCCGGATGTGCCGGACCTGCCCGGGAAAGCCGCGCCGGGCCTGGACCTCGATCCCGCCGGAGCCCTGCGTCGCCGTGCGGCGACCCCTGCGGAAAACGGCGGCGTGCGGCCCCGGTTGCGCTTGACGCCCCCCTGTCACCCCAATATATTCCGCGGACCGTTTTCGGGGGGCAGGCTGTAGGCCGTCCCGGCCATCCGCAGACCGCGGTGGCTCGGGCGGGCTAGACGCTGCCCCAACGGACGTTCCGGTGCCCCGTGCCCGTGGAACGTATCCGCGCGGACCCCCCGAAAAAGTGAGATAGCCGACCCCGAGTCCTTGTTCGGACGGCGTTCGACAAATGCCCGCGCGAGGCTGGTTCGCTTCGCATGCGGGTGTTTTCGTCGTTCGGCAGGAATCGGGCCTGTGAATATGGGAAACACCCCCGTCTGGGGACAAAGTAAAGGGCGGTAGATGCCGACGATCAACCAGTTGATCCGCAAGCCCCGTGCGCCGCTTGTGGCTCGCGACAAGGTTCCGGCGCTCCAGGAGTGCCCGCAGAAGCGCGGCGTCTGCACGCGCGTCTACACCACCACGCCGAAGAAGCCGAACTCGGCGCTCCGTAAGGTCGCGCGCGTCCGGCTCACCAACGGCTACGAGGTGATCAGCTACATCCCCGGCGAGGGCCATAACCTCCAGGAGCACTCGGTCGTCATGATCCGTGGCGGCCGCGTGAAGGACCTTCCCGGCGTGCGTTACCACATCATCCGCGGCGTGCTCGACACGCAGGGCGTGAAGGACCGCAGGCAGCGCCGCTCGCTCTACGGCGCGAAGCGTCCGAAGTAAGGAGATTTTCAGATGTCTCGTCGTCGCAAGGCCGAGAAGCGCGAAGTTCTGCCCGACGCCAAGTTCGGCGATGTCGTGCTCACGAAGTTCATGAACTGCCTCATGTACGACGGCAAGAAGTCCGTCGCCGAGTCCATCGTCTACGGGGCGCTGGACCGGATCGAGGCGAAGGCGAAGCAGAACGCTCTGCAGCTCTTCCATGACGCGCTGAACAACGTCCGCCCGTACCTTGAGGTCCGTTCCCGCCGCGTCGGCGGTGCGACCTACCAGGTTCCGGTCGAGGTCCGCTCCGAGCGTGCCCAGGCCCTGGCGATCCGCTGGATCATCTCCGCTGCCCGCGGCCGGTCCGAGGACACCATGACCGAGCGCCTCTCCGCCGAGCTGCTGGACGCCGCCAACCAGCGCGGCACGGCGGTGAAGAAGCGCGAGGACACGCACCGCATGGCCGAGGCGAACAAGGCCTTCTCGCACTACCGCTGGTAACCGGCTGATCCCGCAATCCCGTCCGACAGGGTTCGTCGGCGCAGAGAACGCAATGTCCCGCTCCCATCCACTCGACTGCTATCGGAACATCGGCATTGCCGCGCACATCGATGCCGGCAAGACGACGACGACCGAGCGCATCCTGTACTACACAGGAAAGTCGTACAGGATCGGCGAGGTGCATGAAGGCACCGCGACGATGGACTGGATGGAGCAGGAGCAGGAGCGCGGGATCACCATTACCTCGGCGGCGACGACCTGCTTCTGGCGCGAGCACCGCATCAACATCATCGACACCCCGGGCCACGTCGACTTCACCATCGAGGTGGAGCGCAGCCTGCGGGTGCTCGATGGTGCGATCGCGGTGTTCGACAGCGTCGCGGGTGTGGAACCGCAGTCGGAGACCGTGTGGCGGCAGGCGGACAAGTACCGCGTGCCGCGCATGTGCTTCGTCAACAAGATGGATCGGATCGGGGCGGATTTCTTCCGCACCGTCGAGATGATCCGCGACCGGCTGGGGGCGAACGCTGCCGTGTTGCAGCTCCCGCTGGGCGTGGAGGCCGACTTCGCCGGCGTGATCGACCTGGTGAAGATGAAGGCCGTCATCTGGAAGGCCGAGACCCTCGGGGCCGAGTTCTACGAGACCGAGATCCCGGAAGGGATGCGCGCCCAGGCGATCGAATACCGGACCCGTCTGGTCGAGCAGGCCGTGGAGCTGGACGATACCGCGACCGAGGCCTTCCTGGAGGGCGTCGAGCCAGACGAGGCGACTCTGCGGGCGCTGATTCGCAAGGGCACGATCGCCCTGCGGCTGGTCCCGGTGCTCTGCGGTTCGGCCTTCAAGAACAAGGGCGTGCAGCCGATGCTGGACGCGGTGGTGGATTACCTGCCGTCGCCGAAGGACATCGAGGCCGTGCGCGGCGTCGCTCTGGACGGGGCGACGGACGTGCGGCCGACCGACGATGCGGCGCCGTTCTCGGCGCTGGCGTTCAAGATCATGAACGACCCGTTCGTCGGCACGCTGACCTTCGTCCGCGTCTATTCGGGCACGCTGCAAGGCGGGTCCTATGTGCTGAACCCGGGCAAGGAAGAGCGTGAGCGCGTCGGCCGGATGCTGCTGATGCACGCCAACACCCGGGAAGAGATCAAGGAGTGCTTCGCGGGCGACATCGTGGCGCTGGCGGCCCTGAAGGGCACGACCACCGGCGACACGCTGTGCGATCCCGCGCACCCGATCGTGCTGGAGCGGATGGAGTTCCCCGAGCCGGTGATCGAGGTGGCGGTCGAACCGAAGACGAAGGCCGACCAGGAGAAGATGTCCACGGCGCTGCAACGGCTGGCCGCCGAGGACCCGTCCTTCCGTGTCGCCGTCGATCCCGAAAGCGGGCAGACGGTGATCAAGGGCATGGGCGAACTGCACCTGGAGATCATCGTCGACCGCATGCGCCGCGAGTTCAAGGTGGACGCCAGTGTCGGCGCGCCGCAGGTCGCCTACCGCGAGACGATCACGCAGCGCGCCGAAGTGGACTACACCCACAAGAAGCAGACCGGCGGGTCGGGCCAGTTCGCGCGGGTGAAGCTGGTGTTCGAGCCGCTGAAGCCCGGTGAGGGCTTCCGCTTCGAGAACAAGGTCGTCGGCGGCACAGTGCCGAAGGAATTCGTCCCCGGCGTGCAGAAGGGTCTGGAGTCGTCCAAGGACAGCGGCGTCGTCGCCGGCTTCCCGGTGATCGACTTCCGGGTCGAGCTGGTGGACGGTGCCTACCACGACGTGGACAGCTCGGTGCTGGCGTTCGAGATCGCCAGCCGTGCGGCGTTCCGGGAAGGCGTGCAGAAGGCCAGGCCGGCCCTGCTGGAGCCGATCATGCAGGTCGAGGTGGTGACGCCCGAGGATTACATGGGCGACATCATCGGTGACCTGAACAGTCGGCGCGGGCAGATCACCGGCATGGACCAGCGCGGCAACGCGCGCGTCATCGAGGCCATGGTCCCCCTGGCCAACATGTTCGGTTATGTCAACACCCTGCGCTCCATGAGCCAGGGGCGTGCGCAGTATACGATGCAGTTCGACCACTATGAGCAGGTGCCGCAGGCCGTCGCGGATACGATCCGCGCCAAGATGGCCTGAAGGGTCTTAACCGGATCACTGGGCGCCCACGGGATCAAAGAAGGACGAGAGAGCCATGGCGAAGGCAAAATTCGAGCGGACGAAGCCGCACTGCAATGTCGGGACGATCGGTCACGTCGACCACGGCAAGACGTCGCTGACGGCGGCGATCACGAAGGTGCTGGCGAAGACGGGCG
The DNA here is from genome assembly GCF_042665545.1 of Rhodocista pekingensis. Lineage (NCBI taxonomy): Bacteria > Pseudomonadati > Pseudomonadota > Alphaproteobacteria > Rhodospirillales > Azospirillaceae > Rhodocista > Rhodocista pekingensis. The sequence continues at coordinate 19,983 of NZ_JBHTCM010000013.1, forward strand.
GAGCCACGTTCACGGCGTACGACCAGATCGACAAGGCGCCTGAGGAGAAGGCGCGCGGGATCACGATTTCGACGGCGCACGTTGAGTACGAGACGACGAACCGGCACTACGCGCACGTGG
>NZ_JBHTCM010000014.1:0-86747 GCF_042665545.1 Rhodocista pekingensis
GAATGCGCCAACTATCTCAGCAACTCAGGATATGCTTCCGTATAAAACGGAAATGCTCTAGGTCTTCCGGGCCAGCCAGGTGCAGCGACGGCGCAGGATCGCCAGCTCGCGTTCCTGAATGCGGGCGTGGACCGCCGCACGGTCTCGCCAGATCTCGTGATGGGTCCGGCATCACCCTATGTGCTTCAGACCGGCGCCGTCATCGCCGCGGCCCTCATCACCGGCATCCGATCCGACCTGCCGGGCCAGATCACCGCGCAGGTTACGGAGCATGTCTACGACAGCCCGACCGGGCGCATCCTGCTCGTCCCACAGGGTACGCGGCTGATCGGCGAGTACAGCAACGATGTCGGTTTCGGTCAGCGCCGGGTGCTGCTTGTCTGGAAGCGGCTCATCCTCCCGAATGGTCGTTCGATCGTCCTGGAACGTCAACCCGGAGCCGACGCGCAAGGCTATGCGGGGCTTCAGGATGGCGTCGACTATCATTGGTGGGATCTCGCCAAGGCTGCCGGCCTGTCGACACTGCTGTCGGTCGGTGCCGAACTCGCCGTTGACGATCAGGATCGGCTGCTCCGGGCGATCCGCAACGGCGGGCAGGACACCATCAACGACGCAGGCCAGGAGATCATCCGTCGGCAACTGAATGTCGCGCCGACCCTGACGATCAGACCGGGGTTCCCCGTGCGCGTTATCGTCACCCGCGACCTCGTGCTCGAACCTTATGGAGGGTTGTGATGACCAAGCTGAAGCTCGGCCCGATCATCGACGACAAGCCGGTGAAGGTGACGATTGAACTCCCTGCGCCACTGCATCGCGACCTCGTCGCCTACGCCGCAGCACTCGGCCGCGAACAAGGCCAGACCATCGGCGACCCGACCAAGCTGATCGTGCCAATGCTCGAGCGCTTCATTGCAACCGATCGGGGGTTCGCCCGCGCGCGCCGCGATGGGAGTCAACGTGCGGCACGCGCCGATGCTCAGGGCGCATGAGCCGTTGCCGGGCGAACCAAGCGTCATCTCGCTCCGAGAAAGACTTTGCCAGCGCCAACAGGCGCTCGAGGTTCCGATGGAGCGCCCCTCGCGGGTGGACAGCACCATAGCGGAGAACAGCATCCTCGATCCGGCGAAAAGCAATGCCTGGCAGTCCGTGACGGACATGCGCGCTGCCTGCGATGGTGACGCCGTCCCCATGCGCGACGATCTGCATCAGAGATTCCCGAGTGACGGACAATTGCTCGATCTGGAGGTCTCCGGTCGAAGTCTGGAGGTTTCGCATCAGGTAACCCTTCGCGAAATCGCCGGTCGGTAAATCAGTCACCACAAAATGCCGATCACGCAGGTCATTCCACCGGAGCGCCTTCTGATCGGCGAGTGGGTCGCCGTCCGGCAATGCCACGTACACGGGCTCAGCCCACAAATGCGTCACGTCAAAGCCCTTCCCGGGCGATGCTTCGGCGACGACACCGACATCAAGCTGCTCCCGCCGCACGGCCGCGATGAGTTCGGGACAGCTGCCCTCGCTGAACCACAGCCTGACCCCCGGGCGGTCACCCCGAAAGGCCCCGAAGAGCTCAGACAGAAAGCCCATGGTCAGAGGCCCGAACACGCCGATCCGAAGATGCCGTCCTCTGTTCGCCACCGTTCTTGCGCCGTCGAGCGCCGATCCGATCTGGCGCGCCCCAGGGGCGGCCTGATTCAGAAATTGTTTGCCGATGTCTGTCAGGTCGACGCCGGCAGGATGACGGCGGAACAGCTGTGCGCCGATCTCATCCTCGACATCCCGGATGCGGCGGCTGATCGCCGACTGCTCGACGCCGAGATCTTGCGCCGCGCGCCGGAAGCTGCCGCTTTCCGCAGCAGCGATGATGTAACGCACATGGCGTAGCTCGATCTTCGATCTCGGCACGATGGTTCCCCATGATGCAAAGGTCTTTGCAAACGTAGCCCCGTCAGCCCCCGAGAACTGTCCCGATCAGATTATGGGTCTTCTCCGTCTCCTCGCTACCGCCGCCCACGAAATCCTTAAGTGTCACACATTCGACTGTTGCTACGTCGCTAGCGGACTTCCGGATCGCATCTCGCCGGTGCAAGCAGTAAATGGTGCGTGATCTGAACAGCGCAATTACGGCGCGGAACGCGTGCGGCGAGTCGTGCAGATTCTGTGGGCTGACGGATGTCCGGCCGCGCTGTCAGGACTGAAAATGACCCGCCGTTTTCCACGCCAGAGCCCGAAATTGCCGCACGCCACTCGGGAGGGACTTCCGGCATCGGCACCTATCGTTCTCAATCGCCAGCGACAGCCGCTAAGGAGATTGGGTATGGGTCACCGCGAGCCTTTGGAGATCAGGAAGACAATCCGGCGGCACCAACTGCGCGAGATGGTGCCCCTAGCCGACAGCACAATCTACGAGATGGAGCAGCGCGGCGAATTCCCACGCCGCTTCGCGCTGTCGCCGCGCTGCATCGTCTGGGACCTCGCCGAGGTCCACGCTTGGTTGCTGGCGCGGCGCGCGAAGCCAATCCCTCGCGCACAGCATCCCGACGTCACCAAGCGCAAGTCCCGCCCGGTCAAAGGGCAGGATCAAGCGCGATAGACGGCATGGCTGTCGGCAGCAGCGTCGGAACATACTTCCGGCCCTCGACCCAGGCATCGACGGTGTCAGCCCATTCCTGCATCATGTGGCGACGCTGAACCTCATATTCAGCCTTGTTGTAGACGCCGCGTGATGAACGCCCGTCCTCGTGCGCCAGGCACTTTTCGATCCAGTCGCGGTTGAAGCCCAGCTCATTGAGCAGCGTCGAGCCCGTGCGGCGCAGGTCATGCACGGTGAACGGCTCCAGTGGCAGCCCCTCCTTCTTGGCCTGTTCGACGACAGCGTAGGTGACCCGGTTGAAGGTCGCCCGCGACATCGGCGCATCCGCATCGTAGCGGGACGGCAGCAGATACCTTGAATTGCCGGCGCAGGTCTTGAGCGCAATCATGATGTCGAGGGTCTGCCGGCACAGGTAGACATTGTGCGGCTTCGACCGCTTCATGCGCTCCTTCGGGATCGTCCAGACGGCGTTCTCGAAATCCACCTCATCCCAGACCGCGTCCTGCAATTCGCTCTTCCGGACCATGGTGAGGAGGTAGAGCTTCATGCCGAGACGGATCGTCGGCAGCGTCGCGACATGCTCGAGCTGCTTGAGCATGATGCGGATCTCGGTCGGCGACAGCGCCCTATCCTTCGGCGTAAAGGTGGCGATCGAGGCAGGACCAACGTCATCGGCCGGGTTCGCGACCTTTTCGCCGTGGAGAATGGCGAAGGCGTAGATCTGCTTCAGGATATCCCGCACATGGATGGCCGTCGCCGGCGCGCCCCGTTCGACGATCTTGGCGCAGTGGGCGCGCAGGTCGTCAGGCGTGATCTCGGTCAGCAAACGGTTTCGCCAGACGGGCTTGAGTTCACGCTCGAAGATCGCGCGGCGCATGGCTCGTGTGCTGTCGGCCATCGGGGCGCCCGTCAGCCACTTCTCGCCGAACTCGCCGAAGCTCTTAGCCTCCTTGATCCGGCGCTTCTCCCGCTGCTTCTCTATGGCGGGGGACCGCCCCTCGGCGATCATCCGTTTCGCGTCCAGGCACAGCTCGCGCGCCCGGGCGAGTGAGATCCCATCTCGGGCATACTTGCCGAGATGGACGGTCTCCCGCCTGCCGTTCAGCCGGTAGTCGAGCCTGAACGAGATGCCGCCTGTCGGCGCGACGCGCACATACATGCCGTCACGATCGGTCACCTTGTACATTTTGGCTTTTGGTTTCAGGCACTTGAGTGCTGCGTCCGTCAACATTTGGGCCTCCTCGCGGAAAAAGGACCGTCACGCGGTTTTTGGAGGCGTCAGGCGGAGAAATCTGTTTAATTTCAGCGTGTAAGGCTGAAAAAAGTACCGTCATTGGCCTCGGTCGCTCTGACGGTACTTTCGATTTTCCGGATGATCAACGGGGGGCGGGTCCGTCACCAGACCCGACAGACGCGTTCTATGCCCACCGATAGACCTCGATAGACCTTGGCTCAATTATTTTTGTTTTTCAGTGTATTAGAGCGTATTCCGGCGTAGTTTCGGATACCCTCGGATGGGCAAAAATTATTCCCACTCGATGGTGCCAGGGGGCTTCGAGGTGATGTCGTAGGTCACCCGGTTGATGCCGCGGACCTCGTTGATGATGCGGGTGGCGACGCGGCCCAGGAAGCCGTGGTCGAACGGGTAGTAGTCGGCCGTCATGCCGTCCACGCTGGTGACCGCCCGCAGGGCACAGGCATAGTCGTAGGTGCGGCCGTCGCCCATCACGCCCACGGTGCGCACCGGCAGCAGCACGGCGAAGGCCTGCCAGATGGCGTCGTAGAGGCCGGCGTTGCGGATCTCCTCCAGATAGACCTGGTCCGCCTTGCGCAGGATCTCCAGCTTCTCCCGCGTGATCTCGCCGGGCACGCGGATGGCGAGGCCGGGACCGGGGAACGGGTGGCGGCCGACGAAGCTGTGCGGCAGGCCCAGCTCGCGACCGAGCGCCCGCACCTCGTCCTTGAACAGCTCGCGCAGCGGCTCGACCAGCTTGAGCTTCATGCGCTCGGGCAGGCCGCCGACATTGTGGTGCGACTTGATCGTCACCGACGGGCCGCCGGTGAAGCTGACGCTCTCGATCACGTCGGGGTAGAGCGTGCCCTGGGCCAGGAACTCCGCCCCGCCGATCTTCGCCGCCTCGCGGTCGAACACCTCGATGAAAAGCCGCCCGATGGTCTTGCGCTTGACCTCCGGGTCGCTGACGCCCTCCAGCTCGCCCAGGAACAGGTCGGCCGCGTCCACATGCACCAGCGGGATGTTGTAGTGGTCGCGGAACAGCGTCACCACCTCCTGCGCCTCCCCGGCCCGCATCAGGCCGGTATCGACGAAGATGCAGGTGAGCTGCTCGCCGATCGCCTCATGGATCAGCACGGCGGCGACGGAGCTGTCCACGCCGCCGGACAGACCGCAGATCACCTTGCCCCTGCCGACCTGGGCGCGGATCTTCTCCACCGCCTGGGCGCGGTAGGCGGCCATCGTCCAGCCGCCGGACAGGCCCGCGACGCCGAACAGGAAGTTGCGGATCAGGGCATCGCCGTGCGGGGTGTGGACCACCTCCGGGTGGAACTGCACGCCGTAGAAGCGGCGCACATCGTCGGCCACGATGGCGTAGGGCGCGCCCTCGCTGGTGGCGACGGTGCGGAAGCCGTCGGGCAGGCGGGCGACGCGGTCGCCATGGCTCATCCACACTTGCTCCCGCGCGCCGGGCGTCCAGACGCCGTCGAACAGGGCGCAGGGTTCCCGCACGTCCACGAAGGCGCGGCCGAACTCCCGCGTGTCGCCCGGCTCCACCTTGCCGCCGAGCTGTTCGCACATGGTCTGCTGGCCGTAGCAGATGCCCAGAACCGGCACGCCCAGGGTCCACACCGCCTCGGGCGCGCGGGGGCTGCCGGCCTCGGTCACGCTGGCCGGGCCGCCGGACAGGATCACGGCGCGGGGGGCGAAGGCCCGCACCCGCTCGTCCCCGACGCTGAAGGGAAGGATCTCGCAGTAGACGCCGGCCTCGCGGATGCGGCGGGCGATCAACTGCGTCACCTGCGAGCCGAAATCCAGGATCAGGACCCGGTCGTTGGTGAGGGCGGCGGGGGCGGGAGTGTTCGGCATGGATGCACTGACCTGCGGCGGGGCGCCCGCGTCCCCGCTTGCGGGACACCGGCGCTTGTGGATGGGCGCTGGGAAGTGCGCCGCAACCTATCCCAGGGCGCCGGGGGCCGCAAGCGCGCCCGGCGCAGGGCGCCCCCGCCGGTCCGGTCGCCCCCGGGCGGTCTATCAGTCCCGGGTCCCGGTGTCCTTCGTGCTGATGGAGGTCCAGAGCGCCGGCTGCGACAGGATGATGGTCGGGTTCTCCTTCAGCAGCCGCCGCTCCTTGGGGATGTTGACCCGGCCGCGGTCGTCGGCCGCGATCGTGCTCTCACCCTTGGGGCCTGCCAGGGTGGCCGTGCAGCCGGTGCCGCACTGGACGCGCAGCACCTTGGCCGACGGCACGGCGAAGGCGAAGAACCCCGCCTCCTTCCCGATCACGGCATCGAACTGGCCGAACGCGGCGACGACGTCCGCATAGGGGAAGCGGGTCGGATCGTCGAGCTTCATGCCGACCTGGACCCGGATCGCGAACCGCTCCGGGTCCTGGTTCAGCTCGATCCGCGCCCCCTCCTCCACCCAGGCGGGGTTCATCGGCAGGGTGAAGGCGTTCTCCTTGTCCACGGGCACGGTCTGCGGGCCGTCCGCCGTGAGGATACGCATCTCCACCGGTCCCAGCTCCGTGTCCCGGTCCTTGGCGCGGAGCGAGGTGCGCAGCGCCAGACGCTCCGTCCCCGGCCGGGGCTCGAAGCGCTTCAGCTCGTCGTAGAAGTCCTTGTAGGGGACCTCGAAGGCGGCCGCCGGACCGGCCAGGACCGGTCCGGCGAGAAGACAGGCGAGAAGGCCAGTACGGAGAATCGTCAGGAAGCGGCTGAAGGGCATGACGCACGCTGTGGCAATTCCGGATGCGTCATCCTAGCACATCCGCCGCCCCGCGCTGTGCGTCCCGTCACCGGCGCCGCCCCTGGTCCCCCTGCCCGCCGTCTCCGGTCAGTGATGGTCTGCCGGGACGGGCCGGTCGGACAGATAGATCTGCCCGCCCTTCTCCTTGAAGGTCTCCGACATGGCGGCCATGCCGGCCTCCGCCTCCTGCCGGGCGGCGTAGTCCCGCACCTCCTGCGTGATCTTCATGGAACAGAACTTCGGCCCGCACATGGAGCAGAAGTGCGCCAGCTTGGCCCCTTCCGCCGGCAGGGTCTGGTCGTGGAACCGCTCCGCCGTCTCCGGGTCCAGCGACAGGTTGAACTGGTCCTTCCAGCGGAACTCGAACCGCGCGCGGGAGAGCGCGTCGTCGCGCTCCCGCGCGGCCGGGTGCCCCTTGGCGAGGTCGGCGGCGTGCGCGGCGATCTTGTAGGTGACCACGCCCACCTTCACGTCGTCGCGGTCGGGCAGGCCCAGATGCTCCTTCGGAGTCACGTAGCAGAGCATGGCCGTGCCGAACCAGCCGATCATGGCGGCCCCGATGCCGCTGGTGATGTGGTCGTAGCCCGGCGCGATGTCGGTGGTGAGCGGCCCCAGCGTGTAGAACGGCGCCTCCCCGCATTCGCGGAGCTGCTTGTCCATGTTCTCCTTGATCAGGTGCATGGGCACATGGCCCGGCCCCTCGATCATCACCTGGACATCGTGCTTCCAGGCGGTCTTCGTCAGCTCGCCCAGCGTCTCCAGTTCCGCGAACTGGGCGGCGTCATTGGCGTCCGCGATGGAGCCGGGGCGCAGCCCGTCGCCCAGGGAGAAGGCCACGTCGTAGGCCTTCATGATCTCGCAGATCTCCTCGAAGTGGGTGTAGAGGAAGTTCTCCTTGTGGTGGGCCAGGCACCACTTCGCCAGGATCGAGCCGCCGCGGCTGACGATGCCGGTGACGCGCCGCGCCGTCAGCGGGATGTAGGGCAGCCGCACGCCGGCATGGATGGTGAAGTAGTCCACCCCCTGCTCGCACTGCTCGATCAGCGTGTCGCGGAAGATCTCCCAGGTCAGCTCCTCGGCCTGACCGCCCACCTTCTCCAGCGCCTGATAGATCGGCACGGTGCCGATGGGCACCGGGCTGTTGCGGATGATCCATTCGCGGATGGTGTGGATGTTGCGGCCGGTGGAGAGGTCCATCACCGTGTCGGCCCCCCAGCGGATGGCCCAGACCAGCTTGTCCACCTCCTCCGCCACGCTGGAGGTGACGGCGGAATTGCCGATGTTGGCGTTGATCTTCACCAGGAAGTTCCGGCCGATGATCATCGGCTCGGTCTCCGGGTGGTTGATGTTGGCCGGGATGATGGCGCGGCCGCGGGCGATCTCGTCGCGCACGAACTCGCCGGTCACATGGTCCGGGAGGACGGCCCCGAAGCTCTCCCCGCCCAGGTCGCGGACCGTGCGGCCCTGCTCGCGCAGCGTCTCCCGGCCCAGATTCTCGCGGATGGCGACATATTCCATCTCCGGCGTGACGATGCCGGCGCGGGCGTAGGCAAGCTGGGTGACGGCCCGGCCGCCGATGGCCCGCAAGGGGCGGCGCCCGCTGCGGTCGAAGACGGGCACGCGGCTGACCTCCCCGTCCTTCAGGCCGTTGTCCTCCGGCCGCACGGCGCGGCCGCCATAGAGCTCGACGTCGCCGCGCGCCTCGATCCAGGCTTGGCGCAGGGCGGGCAGGCCGGTGCGGATATCGGCCGCATGGGCCGGATCGGTGTAGGGGCCGGAGGTATCGTAGACCCGCACCGGCGGCTCGCCGGAGCCTTCGGTCAGGTCGATCTCCCGCAGGGCGACGCGGACGCCGGCCAGCCGCGGGCTCTCGACATGGACCTTGCGGGAGGATGGCAGCGGCCCCGTGGTCACGGCGAAGCCGTCGGGGGCGGAAAGCGGGCTGTGAATGTCGGGCACTGGGATCTCCACCGTCTGGGTTGCGGAGATCCGGGCGCTGCGCGAAGCGGCCGGAGCGGATGCAGGGCATCCGCCGGTTCCATCCCTACGCCGGTACGACCCGGATCAGGTTCGAAGGGTTCCCGCGCGCCTGTCCGCCCCTGGCGGCCGGCCTGCGGTGTCTCAGCCCCTGCCGGGGCACCCCTGGAAACCAGCGGACGGTGGGGCGTTCCGGCCGTCCTGTCAACCGGGCGAAGGGACGATGGCGCCGTGATGGCACCGTCAGGCGGCAGGAGCGGACCCGTCAGGCCCGGGTCAGCCCGCAGGCCGGTCAGCCCACATGCGGGTCGGCGGCCTGCCGCGCCAGCGGGACCAGGTCGGTCCAGCCATAGGCGATCTCCGTCAGGCGGGCGCCGGCGAAGCTGATCGGCTGCTCCGCCAGCCGCGTCCCGCCCATCCGTTCATAGAACCAGCGCGAGGGGTTGTCGCGCAGCACCCAGACGACGGCGGAGCGCATGCCGCACTCCAGCAGTTCCTGGGCCATGGCGCCCATCAGGCGGCGGCCCCAGCCCATCCCCTGCATGTGGTCCAGCATGTAGAGGGCGTAGAACTCCCCGCCATACCCCTCCAGCGAGGTCCGCTGCGGGCCGCAGGAGCCGAATCCGATGACGCCGTTGCGGGCGTGCGGATCGTCCGGATCGACGGCGACGAAGGTGCGCCGGCCGCGCCCCTCGGCCGCCAGCATGGTGCGCCAGCGGGCGGCATAGGCGGGCGGCGACAGCCCGACCAGATAGCGGTCGGGCAGCATCCCCGGATAGGTGGAGCGCCAGCTCGTGACATGCACCCGCGCGATGCCCGCGGCATCCGCCGGGATCGCCGGACGGATGCCCGCACCCGGTCTGGCGCGGCGGGGGGTATCCGGCGCGTCGCCGCTCATGGCATCCCTCCGGGCGGGACCGCACCGGGGGAAGGCCTCTCCGGACGGCAGGCGGAACCGCGCCCGGAAAGGGTCGGCGGCACTGGGACAGGCGACTGGGGCGACGGCTGCATCCTTCGGCTCCCGGCTTCGGATGACCATCCTGCCGCAATTCTCCCGCAACTCCAACCCGACGGAGGGAGAGGGGGCGGCAGGGATGCCGCGGAGCGGACACAAGAATGGAAAGTCGGCCGGCGGGACTGCCGGGGCCCGCCGTCAGACGTCGGCGGCGGGCGGCTCCGCGGCGGCGGCATCCGCCGCCACCGTAGCCTCCTCCGTGCCCTCTACGGCCTCCTCCCGCACCATGACGGCGGCGAAGAAGCCGTCGGTATCGTGGCGGGCGGGGGTCAGGCGGAGCGTGTCCCCGGTCACGGGCGTGGCGCCGAGGCTCTCCGGCCAGGCCTCAGCGACGGGCAGCAGGCGGAAGGTCGGATGGCCGGCCAGGAACGCCTCGACCTGCCGTTCATTCTCCTCCGGCAGCAGGGAGCAGGTGGCGTAGACCAGTCGCCCGCCCGGCCGGACCAGCCGCGCCGCGCTGTCCAGGATGGCGGCCTGCAACGGCAGCAGCTCGGCCAGCCCCGGCCCCAGGGGGCGCCAGCGGCTGTCCGGGTTGCGCCGCCAGGTGCCGGTGCCGGAGCACGGCGCATCCACCACGACGCGGTCGAACTTGCCCTTGTGCCGCTTGACCCAGGGGTCGCGCTCGCTGGACAGGGCGCGCGTCTCGATATTGTGCAGCCCGGCCCGGCGGAAACGCTCCTTGGCGCGGGTCAGGCGGCCCTCCAGCACGTCGCTGGCGACGACGCGGCCCTTGTTGTCCATCATCGCCGCGATGGCGAGCGTCTTGCCGCCGGCGCCGGCGCAGAAATCCACGACCTGCATGCCCGGCCGCGGATCGGCCAGCAGGGCGACGAGCTGCGAGCCCTCGTCCTGGATCTCGAACAGCCCGTCGCGGAAGACCGGCAGGGCCGAGACCGGCGCCCGCCCCTGCACCCGCAGGCCCAGCGGCGACAGGCCCGTCGGCGCGGCCGCCACGCCGGCCTCGGCCAGCACCGCCTGCACCTGCTCGCGGGTCGCCTTCAGCGGGTTGGCGCGCAGGTCCAGCGGCGCCTCCCCCAGCATGGCCGCCATCTCGGCATGGAAGCGGTCGCCGAAGGCGGCGCGCAGCGGCGCCTCGGCCCACTCCGGCACCTCCAGCGCCAGGGCCTCGGGCTGCTTCGGATGGTCGATGGTGTGGGTATCGACCGCCTTCAGCAGGCGCCGCTCGCTGTCGTTCAGCGGCTCCGGCCCGAACTTGGCGCCGTTGAACAGGCCGGACACGGAATCGGCCCGCCGCCCCTGCACCAGCACCGCCTCCGCCAGCAGCAGCGCCCGCGGCGTCGGCATCACGTTGCAGCGGTCCAGCCACCAGCCCAGCCGGCCGCGGTGGCGCAGCACGGAATAGACCAGCCCGGCCACGCCCTGCCGGTCCTTGGCCCCGATGTAGCGCCGGTTGCGGAAGAACTGGCTGACCAGGGCGTCGGCCGGGCGCGGCGTCGCCTCGATCTCGGACAGCAGGTCGATGGCGGCCTGGATGCGCGCGGCGGGGGTCATGGGCGGACGTCCGGAGAAAGGCAGGGCGGGAAACCGGCCCTGGAAAGGCGGAGCGCGGGCGGGCCGGCATCACGCCGATCCGCCCGCGGACAGGAAGGAGACGGGCCGGGGCCGGCCCGTGCGGGACCCGGCCCCGTCGGGGCGGGGATCAGCCCGGCCGGTAGTTCGGCGCCTCGTTCGTGATGGTGATGTCGTGGACGTGGCTCTCGCGCAGGCCGGCGTTGGTGATGCGGACGAAACGGGTCTTCGTCTGCATCTCCTGGATCGTGGCGCAGCCCGTGTAGCCCATGGCCGCGCGCAGGCCGCCGACGAGCTGGTGGATCACCGCCCCGATCGGCCCCTTGTAGGGGACGCGGCCTTCCACGCCCTCCGGCACCAGCTTGAGCGTGTTGCTGACCTCGGCCTGGAAGTAGCGGTCGGCGCTGCCGCGAGCCATGGCGCCCACGCTGCCCATGCCGCGGTAGGACTTGTAGCTGCGGCCCTGGTACAGGATCACCTCGCCCGGGCTCTCGTCCGTGCCGGCGAACAGGCTGCCCAGCATGGCGACGTCGGCCCCGCCGGCGATGGCCTTGGCAAGGTCGCCGGAATACTTGATGCCGCCGTCGGCGATGACGGGAATGCCCTGGCGGTGGCACTCCTCCACCACGTCCATGATGGCGGTGAGCTGAGGCACGCCGACGCCCGCCACGATGCGGGTGGTGCAGATGCTGCCCGGCCCGATGCCGACCTTGATCGCGTCGGCGCCGGCGTCGATCAGGCTGCGCGCGCCTTCCGCGGTGGCGACGTTGCCGGCGACGATCTGGGTGTAGTTGCTGAGCTTGCGGGCAGCCGTCACGGCGGCGGCGACCTTGGTCGAGTGGCCGTGCGCGGTGTCCACCACCAGCACGTCCACCTCGGCATCGAACAGGGCCTCGGCGCGCTTCAGCCCGTCCGGCCCGGTGCCGGTGGCGGCGGCGACGCGCAGGCGGCCCTTCTCGTCCTTGCAGGCGTTGGGGTGGAGCTGCGCCTTCTCGATGTCCTTCACCGTGATCAGGCCGACGCAGCGGTAGGCCTCGTCCACCACCAGCAGCTTCTCGATCCGGTACTGGTGCAGCAGCCGCTTGGCCTCGGCCCGGTCCACGCCCTCCTTGACCGTGACCAGACGGTCCTTGGTCATCAGTTCGGAGATCGGCTGCTGCGGGTTGGTGGCGAAGCGGACGTCGCGGTTGGTCAGGATGCCGACGAGGTGGCCGGCCGCGTCCGTCACCGGAATGCCGGAGATGCGGTGGCGCGCCATGAGATCCAGCGCATCCGCCAGGGTCGCCTCGGGATGGATGGTGATCGGGTTCACCACCATGCCGGATTCGAAGCGCTTGACCTTGCGCACCTCCTCCGCCTGGCGCGCGATGTCCAGGTTGCGGTGGACGACGCCGATGCCGCCGGCCTGGGCCATGGCGATGGCCAGGGCCGATTCCGTGACGGTGTCCATGGCGGCGGAGAGCAGCGGGATGCCCAGTTCGATGGACCGGGTGAGCCGCGTCCGGGTGCTGACCTCGGCCGGCATCACCGACGATTCCGCCGGCACCAGCAGCACGTCGTCGAAGGTCAGCGCCTCGCGGAAGCGGTCGCCGCTGGAAATTCTGCCGCCGATGCTCGTCATGAACCGTCTCTCCCGGGCGCCTGGGGGACGGCGCCGCTCGCGTCCGATGAAAATACGGGAAACCCGCTCCGCCCGGCAGGGGCGGAGGGGAAATCCCAGGGTTCGAGGTTCGCCGCACTATACACGCGGGCCGTCCGAAAGGAAGGCACAGGATATTGAAGGACGGCTATGCACGGGACAGGGGGAGGACGGGCCGGTCCCTGCTTCCGTCCGCTACGCCTCCGCGGCACCCCGGTCGGCCCCGCCAGTGTCGGCACCGTTACGGTCGGCCCCGCCGCGGAAGCCGGTGGCGACGACATAGGTCTCCGAACTGTCGGCGCGGCTGGCCGGCGGCTTGGCATGGCGCACCGCGGCGAAGTCGCGCTTCAACAGGTCCAGCAGCCCCTTCGTGGCGCCGCCCTGGAACAGCTTGCAGACGAAGGCGCCGCCGGGGGCCAGCACGTCGGCCGCGAAGTCGTAGGCGGCCTCGGCCAGTCCGATGATGCGCAGATGGTCCGTTGCCGGGTGGCCCGTCGTGTTGGCGGCCATGTCGGACAGCACGATGTCCGCCTGCCCGCCCAGCAGTTCCTTCAGCCGGTCGGGGGCGCTGGCGTCCAGGAAGTCGAGCTGGATGATGGTGGCGCCGGGCACGGGCTCCACCTCCAGCAGGTCCAGCCCGACGACCTTGCCGGTGCTGCCCTCCCCCGGCTTCACCACGGCGACCGCCACCTGGGTCCAGCCGCCGGGAGCGGCGCCCAGATCGACGATGCGCTGACCGCGCTTGAGGAAGTGGAACTTCTCGTCGAGCTGCAACAGCTTGAACGCCGCGCGGCTGCGGTAGCCGCGCTTGCGCGCCTCGGCCACATAGGGGTCGTTGAGCTGCCGCTCCAGCCAGCGGGTGGAGGAGAGGGAGCGGCGGTGCGCGGTCTTCACCCGCACGGCCGCCGTCCGGCCGGTGGGCCGGGTGCCGGCGGGGCCGCCGGGGTTCTTCGGAGTCTTGCCAGTCATGCCGCCCCATATCGACCCGATGGCCGGTAAAGGCAAGCGCGGTGCGCGCCGGGCCGCCCTGCCGACGGGGAAGGCCGGACGATCAGGGCCGCCGCGCCGCGGCTGCCAGCTCCGCCAGGATGCCTTCGCGCACGCCGCGGTCGGCGATGCGCAACCGCGGCACCGGCAACGTCTCCCAGATGCCGTCCAGGATGGCGCAGCCGGCGATCACCAGATCGGCGCGGTCGCGGCCGATGCAGGGCTGGCTGGCGCGACCCTGGAAGTCCAGCGCCCGCAGGTCGCCGGCGATGGCGGTCGCGTCCGCCCGCGACAGCCAGGTGCCATCCACCTGCGAGCGGTCGTAGCGCGGCAGACCCATGCGGATGCCGGCCAGCGTCGTCACCGTGCCGGAGGTGCCCAGCATCTGCACCCGGCCCCGCGCCACCTCGCGCGCCAGAGCGTTGCGCTGGGCGAAGGGGCGCAGCGCCTCCCGCACCTCCGCCACCATGCCGCGGTAGGAGTCGGGAGAGACGCGGTCGCCGCCGAATCGCTCCGTCAGCCCGACGACGCCCAGCGGCACGGACACCTGGTCGATCAGGTACGGCCGGCCGCGACGCAGCTCCAGCCACATCAGCTCGGTCGAGCCCCCGCCGATGTCGAAGACGGCGGCGCGTGGCAGGGCCGGATCGAGCAGCGGCGCGCAGCCGGCCAGCGCCAGCCGCGCCTCCTCCCCGGCGCTGATGATCTCGACATGGATGCCGGTCTCCGACTCCACGCGCTCCAGGAACTCGGCACCGTTACCGGCGCGCCGGCAGGCCTCGGTTCCCACCGCGCGCAGGGCGGTGACGCCGCGGCGGCGGATCTTGGAGCGGCAGACCTTGAGCGCGGAGAGCGTCCGGCCCATGGCCTCGTCGGACAGCCGGTCGGTGCGCGACAGCCCCTCCCCCAGCCGGACGATGCGGGAGAAGGCGTCCACCACCCGGAAGCCGCCCCGGGCGGGGCGGGCGATCAGCAGGCGGCAGTTGTTGGTGCCAACATCCAAGGCGGCGAACACGGGCCCCGGCCGCAGAACCCGCTCCTCGGCCGCCGGCTCCGGCCCGACAGCCGCCGCCCCGACGGCGCCATGGTCGGGGCTGTCGCACCCGACGGCACCGAAGCCGGCGGACGCGACCCGTCCGGGGCGGGTCCGGCTGGACTGGAAATGATCGGACTGGACCTGATCGGACTCCACGAATCGATTGCCTCCGGGCCTGGCACGCACCCGGGGAACGGGGCCAGCCCCTTGGCCCCCGGGCGCGGCCGGCGACATTCCGTAACCGGCAACCATCGTACCGCATGGGCGGGCCGGGGCAAGTACCGCACTGCGGCATTCCTGTGGCAGCGCGCCGGCCTGCACCGGGCCATGCCGGGTCGCGACCGGCCGCGGGCGGGGGCCGCAGACGGGAACCATAGACGGGAACCTCTCCCACGATCTTGCGGTGATCGTGAAGAAAGGGGTTCACAAGCCCGGAACCCTGTGTTAGAAGCCCGCCCACTTCGACGGTCGCTGGCAACGCCGCCACCGACGAAGGCCCGGATGGGGGATCGTCTAACGGTAGGACAGCGGACTCTGACTCCGCCAGTCTAGGTTCGAATCCTAGTCCCCCAGCCACCTTCTGATCTCAGCCTGAAACTCTGCCCAAGGCTTCACCGGCTAAGCCCGTACCATCTGATACCGGGCAGATGGCACAGCATGTCTGAGATCGCGGTGGTCCAGAGGCCATCAATGATTTCCGCCACCGGACAGCCCGGGATCTGAAAGCCGCTTCCGCGCTGTACGACGCGGGACACCGTTTCCGTGCGCCCGCGTCAGGGTCACGTCAGATGCGGCACCCGCAGATAGTCCTCGCTCTGCATCTCCATCAGGCGGCTGACGGTGCGCTGGAATTCGAAGGCGTGGGCACCGTCGGCGTAGATGCGCTCCGGCGCCACCTCGGACGAGGCGATCAGCTTCACCTTGTGCTCGTAGAGCGCATCCACCAGCGTCATGAAGCGCTTGGCCTCGTTGCGCTGCTCCGCCGGCAGGCGGGGAATGCCCTCCACGATCACGGTGTGGAAGTGGGTGGCGATGGCGAGGTAGTCGCCCGCCCCCAGCGGCTGCCGACACAGCGCGTCGAAATGGAACCAGGCGACGCCGTTCGCCTCCTTCGGCACCTCCACGCGCCGGCCCTGCACCAGCAGATGGCAGGCGCGCGGGGTCACCCCCTCGGCCAGATCGTCGAAGGCGCGGGCCAGCGCCGCGGCAGCGGCCGGCCCCGGCGGATAGTGGAATACCTTCGCCCCCAGCATGCGGGACAGCCGGTAGTCGGTCCGCCCGGCGAGGTGCAGCACGTCCAGCCGGTCCTTCAGCAGGGCGATGAAGGGCAGGAAGCGGTCGCGCTGGAGCCCGTCCTTGTAGAGATCGTCGGGACCCCAGTTGCTGGTCGCCACGACGACGACACCGAGGTCGAACAGCGCCGTGAAGAGGCGGCCCAGGATCATGGCGTCGGCCACGTCGGTGACGTGGAACTCGTCGAAGCAGAGCAGCCACGCCTCTTCCGCGATCTGCCGGGCGAGGTCGGGCAGCAGCTCGTCCGCGTGGCGGGCGCCCCCGCCGCCGCTGCGCAGCGCGTGCAGCCGGGAATGCACCTCCAGCATGAAAGCGTGGAAATGCACCCGCCGCCGCGGCTCCACGGGTGCGGTCTCGAAGAACAGGTCCATCAGCATCGACTTGCCGCGACCGACATCGCCGTAGATGTAGAGCCCCTGCGGCGCCGGATCGGGCCGCCGGGTCAGGCCGAAGCGCGCCCGCCAGCCGACCTGCCCCAGGGCCGGACGGTAGTCGCGCAGGGCGTGCCAGAGGCTCTGGAGCTTCTCCGCCGCCAGCTCCTGGCAGGGATCGGCCTTCAGCGTGCCCGTGCCGCGGCGGGCGCGATAGGCGGCGAGCGGTCCTTCGGTCATCGGCAGGCTTCCGGACAAGGGAACGGGGGGAACGGGGGCGGCAGGCGGGGCGCCGTCCGCCGGACCCTCTGTCGCGGCGCCCGCTCATCCTTTAGCGGATGGCCGGACGGGGTCGCAAGCGGGGCGGCGGCGCGACGCCGGCCGCGTCCGGCCGGGAGACCTGTTCGCATCGGATTAACCAGGACAGCGCTGCACGCTTGAACCGGTCCGGCCGGCGATGGCAGACTCCCCCGATTGGTTGAGCGGCGATGCAGAGACACCCGGATTTGAACGCGTCCTTTCCGACCCGGCTGGCCGGCCTGCTGATCGGCCTGCTGCTGTCCTTCCTCCCGGCATCCGCGGTGCGGGCGGACGGCCCGTGCCATCTGACGTTCGGCTGGACCTCCTGGGAGCCGTATCAGTACCGCATGGAGGACGGCCGCCTGGAGGGAATCGACCTGCGACTGGTGAAGGAGGCGACGCGGCGCATGGGCTGCGCCCTGGAATGGGAGGAAGGTCCCCGCAGCCGGCTGCTGGCGCGGCTGCGCGAGGGCCGGATCGACGCCATCGCCGGCCTCTCCCACACGGACGAGCGGGAGGCGTTCGGCCTCTACTCCCACCCCTACCGGGAGGGGGCGAACGTGCTGGTCGTCCGCCGCGGCGAAAGCGGCCGCTGGCGCTGCCGCACCCTGGAGGAGCTGGCCGGCCTGGATTTCCGCCTGGGCGTCATCCTCGGCGCCATGCCCAGTCGCGAATTCGAGACGATGCTGCTGAGCGGCCGGCTGGCCCGCGTCGCGGTCCAGGTCCCGACGGTGGAGACGGCCCGCGCCATGCTGCAACGGGGACGGATCGACGGCTATTTCGACGGCGCGCTGGTGCTGCAACGGCTGCTCGCCAGCGGTCGGGTCGAGGGGATGGAGGCCCACCCCCTGTCCCTGGCGAACGACGCCTATGTCCTGTTCAGCCGGCGCAGCGTGACGCCGGAAACGGTCGGCCGGTTCGATGCGGCCCTGGACGCCATGGCTGCGGACGGCAGCCGCGAGTCCATCATCGCGGCCCCCTATCCCTGACGCCCAGAATCCGCCAGCCGTCAGGCCGCCGTGAGCTGGAGCCAGCGGTAGCCGTAGCCGGACAGCCGGACCGGCCCGTCGCTGTCCACCGGACCGTCATAGTCGGCATCGGAGAAGACGTCCTGGAGCCGGCGGCCGCCGTCGCTCAGGTCGGGCAGCGTCACCTCCCGCGGGTCGGGCCCGAGATTGTGCAGGATCACGCTGGTGCGGCCGCGCCAGCGCGCCCGGTGGGCCAGCACCGTATCCTCCCCGGTTTCCAGCAGCTCGCAGCCGCCCCAGCCCAGTTCCGGCAGGCCGCGGCGGACCCGGGCCGCCGCCTGGACCCAGCTCAGAAGGCTGCGGCGGTCGCGCTGCTGCGCGGCCACGTTAACCCTGTCGTAGCCGAACGGGCCGTCGGCGATGACCGGGCGCACCGGATCGCGGGCCGCGGTGAAGCCGCCGTGTCGTTCGTCGGACCACTGCATCGGCGTGCGCACGGCGCTGCGCTCGGGCTGGCAGAGATCGTCCCCCATCCCGATCTCCTCCCCGTACCAGAGGACGGGCGAGCCCGGCAGGCTGAACATCAGGCTGTAGGCGAGTTCCAGCCGGCGGCGGTCGTTGCCCAGCATGGGCGCCAGCCGGCGCCGGATGCCGCGCCCGTAGAGGCGCATGTCGGGGTCCGGCGCGAAGCGGGCGAAGCACGCCTCCCGCTCCGCCGGGTCCAGGCGGCCGAGGTCCAGCTCGTCGTGGTTGCGCAGGAAGCTGGCCCACTGGCAGCGCTGCGGCAGGCCGGGCAGGTCCCGCAGCGCCGCCGCCAGCGGCCGCGCATCGTCGCGGGCGAGAGCGAGGAAGAGGCGTTGGTTGACGATGAAGTTGAACATCATGTTCATGCGGTCGCCATCGCCGACATAGTCCGCCACCTCGTCCGGCGTCACGTTGGCCTCGGCCAGCATGACGGCGTCGCCGCGCCGCCAGGACATGAAGGCCCGCAGTTCCCCCAGATAGTCGTAGTGCCGGACCCATTCCCCCTCGCGCGGGCGGGTCTCGATCACGAAGGGCACGGCATCGACCCGGAAGCCGGAGACGCCCAGTTGCAGCCAGACCCCCATGATGCGCTCGATTTCCTCGCGCACAGCCGGGTTGGCGATGTTCAGGTCGGGCTCGAACTCATAGAAGCGGTGGAAGTAGTAGGCGCCCGCCCGGTCGTCCCAGGTCCAGGTGGTCTTCTGGTGACCGGGGAAGACCATGCCCTCGGCATGGTCCGCGGGCTGCTCGTCGGACCAGAGATACCAGTCGCGCCAGGCGGACTGCCGGTCCGACACCGCCGCCTCGAACCAGGGATGCCGGTCTGACGTGTGGTTGACGACCAGATCCACGATGATCCGCAGGCCCCGCTCGTTCGCCAGGCGGGTGAACTCCACGAAGTCGCCCAGCGTGCCGAGGCGGGGATCGACCGCGTAGTAGTCGGAGATGTCGTAGCCGTTGTCCCGGTTCGGGGTGGCGAAGAAGGGCAGCAGCCAGATGCAGGTGGCGCCCAGACCGGCGATGTAGTCCAGCCGGTCCTTCAGGCCGCGGAAATCGCCCACGCCGTCGCCGTTGCTGTCCTGGAACGTCTCGACGTCCACGCAGTAGATCACGGCGTTCTTGTACCAGATGTTCTGCATGCCCCCTCCCTGGCGGAACCGGCGGCGCCCGCCCGGATGGCGGCGCCCTGATGCGGCAACAGGCCATGCCGGCCGACGATCCACGGCGCAGAGGGCCGCTGCGCAGAGGGCCGCTGTGCAGAGGGCCGTTCCGCAGAGGGCCGCCCTTCGGGGGCTTGGTGCAACCGGGCGGGTGTGCTAGGACGCGGCCACGGGGAAACCAGGGAAAGACCGCCATGACCAAGCTCGTCCTCATCCGCCACGGCCAGAGCGTCTGGAACCAGCAGGATCTGTTCACCGGCTGGACGGACGTGGAGCTGACCGAGCAGGGCGTGGCCGAGGCGAAGGCGGCGGGCGAGAAGCTCCTCGCGGCCGGCTACGACTTCGACGCCTGCCACACCTCGGTTCTGAAGCGCGCCATCAAGACGCTCAACCTGGTGCTGGAGACGATGGACCGGCTCTGGCTGCCGGTGCAGAAGGACTGGCGCCTGAACGAGCGGCACTATGGCGGGTTGCAGGGGCTGAACAAGACCCAGACCGCCGCCCTGCACGGCAAGGAGCAGGTCCACATCTGGCGCCGCAGCTATGACATCCCGCCGCCGCCGCTGCCCGAGGGCGACGAGCGCCTGCCGGACGGCGACCGGCGCTACACGGGGTTGAGCAAGGACCAGCTTCCCCGCACCGAGAGCCTGAAGGACTGCGTGGCGCGGGTGCTGCCCTACTGGCATGAGAGCATCGCGCCGCAGATCCGGGCCGGTCAGCGCGTGCTGATCTCCGCCCACGGCAACAGCCTGCGCGGGCTGGTCATGTATCTCTCCGGTCTGACCGAGGAGGAGATCCCCGGCTTCGAGATTCCGACCGGCCGTCCGCTGGTCTACGAGCTGGACGGCGACCTGAAGCCGACCGACCGCTTCTTCCTGTAAGCAGCACCCGTGAAGGCTGCGCCAGCCCCGCCGGTCACGCCGGCGGGCTGGCGGCTGCTTGATGACGGCTACTCGGCAGCGACCACGGTGAAGCCGCCGATGCGCTCACGTCGCGCCGCATAGGCCATGAGCGGGGCAAGCGTGTCGATCTGGGGATTGCCCCTGGGCCCCAGGGAGCGCATCAGGCTCTTGGCCGATTTCCCGAGGGTCCCGGCCACGGCCTCGAACCCGTCCGTCGCGTTGATGTAGTCACGCAGGAGGGTCTTCATCGTGGCGATGTCCCCCTCCACGAAGGCATTGACGGCCTCGGCCACCAGCGCCCGACGGAAATCGGGGTCCCGATCGGCGCGGGCCTTCACCGTCGGCTCGAACCGGCATGTCAGGGTCATGGCGTTCCCTCCAGAAAGCGGAAGCATACCACAGGTTGCGCGTTGCAGTCACTCCCGCGCGAGGATGTCGAGGGCTTCGCCCGAGAGGCCCATGATGTCCACCGTCTCCGCCGCGGCGCCGAGGGAGCGGTAGAAGAGCTGGGCGCGCAGGTTCTGCCGCCGGACATGCCAGGCGACCCAGGCGCCGCCACCCGCCCGCGCCAGACGCGCCGCGGCGGCGACCAGCGCCCGCGCCACCCCGCGCCGGCGGGACGACGGTTCCACATAGAGGTCTTCGACGACGAGGCCGGCGCGGGCCGACTGGCTGTCATAGCCGCGGGTCAGCAGGGCAATGCCTACCGGGCGTCCGTCCAGTTCGGCCAGCAGAGACTCGAACAGGCGTGCAGGGCCGAATCCCTGACGCCGGAACAGGGCCGGAGTCAGGGCGGGCGGGGGCATCCCCTCCTCGCTGCTCAGCGCGGCGATCATGGCCGCCGCCACCTCCGCATCCTCCGGGCGGGCCGGACGGACCAGGGGACGGGGCCGGCGGGGACCGTCCGTGCGGCCCCCGGTCTCCGCGCCCGGATCAGGCGGCAAGCTTGTCCAGTTCGCGCAGGATGGTGTCCGCCATCACCGAGGTGGAGCAGCGCGCCATCCCCGGCTGCATGATGTCGGAGGTGCGCATGCCCGTGCGCAGCACGTTCTGCACGGCCTGTTCCAGCATGTCGGCCTCGGTGTGCAGATCGAACGACCAGCGCAGCGCCATGCCCAGCGACAGCAGCATGGCGATGGGGTTCGCCATGTCGCGCCCGGCGATGTCCGGGGCGGAGCCGTGCACCGGCTCGTACAGTGCGCGGCGCTTGCCGTCCGCGTCCGGCGCGCCGAGCGAGGCGCTGGGCAGCATGCCGATGGAGCCGGTCAGCATCGCCGCCTCGTCCGAGAGCATGTCGCCGAACAGGTTGTCGGTGACGATCACGTCGAACTGACCCGGATTGCGGACGAGCTGCATGGAGCAGGCATCGGCCAGCATGTGGCTCAGCTCCACGTCGCCGTATTCGGCGCGGTGCAGGGCCGTCACCTCCTGCCGCCAGAGCAGGCCGGACTCCATGACGTTGCCCTTCTCGACCGAGCAGACCTTGTTGCCGCGCTTGCGCGCCAGCTCGAAGGCGATGCGGGCGACGCGGTGGATCTCCGCCGTCGTGTAGACCTGGGTGTTCACACCGCGGCGCTGGCCGTTGCCGAGGTCCTCGATGCCGCGCGGCTCCCCGAAATAGATGCCGCCCGTCAACTCGCGCACGATCATCACGTCCAGCCCGCGCACGATGTCCGGCTTCAGGCTGGAGGCGTCCACCAGGGCGTCGAACACCTTGGCCGGGCGCAGGTTGGCGAACAGGTCAAGCTCCTTGCGCAGGCGCAGCAGGCCGGCCTCCGGGCGCATGTCGAAGCCGAGCCCGTCCCACTTCGGCCCGCCGACGGCACCGAACAGCACGGCGTCCGCTGCCTTCGCCTTCTCCAGCGTGGCGTCCGTCAGGGGCACCCCCTGGGCGTCGATGGCAGCGCCGCCGACCAGCCCCTCCTCCACGGTGAACTCGATGCCGCGCTTGCGGGCCATCCAGTCGATGTAGCGCCGGACCTGGCGCATCACCTCCGGGCCGATGCCGTCGCCGGGAAGCAGAAGCAGGGAACGGGTGCCAGCCATGGTGATTACTCCGGTGTGTTCTTGTTGTCTCTTCTTAGCCGCTCGGCCGGTGCCTGGAAAGGGGCAGGCCCCTCAGCCGAGCGCCCAGGGCTGCTCGGTGCGTTGCCGCGCCTCATAGGCATCGATCCGGTCGGACTGTCGCAGCGTCAGCCCGATGTCGTCCCAGCCGTTCAACAGGCATTCGCGCCGGAACGGCTCCACCTCGAAGGGAATGCTCTCACCGTCCGGCGTGGCGATCCGCTGCGCCTCAAGGTCCACGGTGAAGGTGGCGTTGGCGCCGTTGTCCGCCGCGGCCATCAGCTTCTCCACCACCGGCTCGGGCAGGGCGATGGGCAGGATGCCGTTCTTGAAGCAGTTGTTGAAGAAGATGTCCGCGAAACTGGGCGCGATCACGCAACGGATGCCGTAGTCCAGCAGCGCCCAGGGCGCATGCTCGCGGCTGGAACCGCAGCCGAAATTGTCGCCGGCGATCAGGATGGTGGCGTTGCGGTAGGCACGCTGGTTCAGCACGAAGTCCGGCCGCTCGGCCCCGCTGTCGTCGAACCGCAGGGAGGAGAAGAGGCCGGTCCCGAGCCCCGTGCGCTTGATCGTCTTCAGATAGCGCGCGGGGATGATCATGTCCGTATCGACGTTCATGATGCGCAAGGGGGCGGCGACCCCGGTGAGAACGGTGAACTTCTCCATGACGGCCTCTGGCGTGACGGAAACGGCTGACTTCATGCCATAGACGGACGCGGGCGCGAAGTGGCAATTTGCTTGCCCTGTCATGCGCCTGACGGAAACTTTCATTCGCAACCCGACTGTGCCGAAGGCCACGATGCCCGCTGCGGGTGGCTGATTGCAAGGTCACGGGCGAGTATGTACAAGCTATGGTCGATAGCGTGATCGCTGCCGACCAGACGCGGCGACACGGGGGCAACGGGGGAATCCGGATGGGTAACAGCTCCGCCGCCAGGCAGGGCCGGCCGTCGTGCCTGCATACCGACAATGCCGTGCCGGGCACCGGGACGGGCAACGTCCTGGCAGATGACGCGATGGCAGGCAGCCATGCGACCGCCGCCGGGAGTTCCGTGCCGTGAGAGCGTTGCGCATCCGCAGTCCGCAGGACGTGGCGGGCGGGCTGGTTCTGGTCGTGCTGGCCGCCATTGCGGCCTGGCAGGCCGCGGATCTGGACATGGGCCGGACCTCCCGCATGGGGCCTGGCTACTTTCCCACCGTGCTGTCGGGGCTGATCGCCCTGTTCGGGGGCGGTATCGCGCTGCGCGGACTGCGGGTCCGCGGTGACGGGATCGCGCCGTTCCGCTGGCGGCGGCTGCTGCCGGTGCTGCTGGCCATCATCCTGTTCAGCCTTCTGATCCGGCCGGCCGGGCTGGTCCTGGCGAGCGTGGTGCTGCTGCTGGTCGCCTCCGTCGCGGCGCCCGACTTCCGCTGGCGCGGTACGCTGATCTTCGGGGCGGGCCTCATCCTCTTCGCCGTCATCCTGTTCCCGATTCTGCTCGGGCTCCCGCTCTCGATCTGGCCGCGTTTCTGATGGACATCTTCGCCAATCTGGCCCTGGGCTTCGGTGCCGCCTTCTCGCCGACGAATCTGGGCCTCTGCTTCGTGGGGGCTCTGGTCGGCACGCTGATCGGCGTGCTGCCGGGCCTGGGCCCCATCGCCACCATCGCCATCCTGCTGCCGATCACCTTCAGCCTGGACCCGCTGGGCGCGCTGATCATGCTGGCGGGCATCTATTACGGGGCGCAGTACGGCGGCTCCACCACGGCGATCCTGGTCAACATGCCGGGCGAGACCTCGGCCGTGGTGACGACGCTGGACGGGCACCAGATGGCGCGCCAGGGCCGCGCCGGCCCGGCGCTGGCGATCGCGGCCCTGGGGTCCTTCTTCGCCGGCACCGTGGCGACGCTGCTGGTGGCCCTGATCGGGCCGCTGCTGGCGCAGGCGGCGCAGGCCTTCGGCCCGCCGGAGTATTTCGCGCTGATGCTGTTCGGCCTGATCGGCGCCACCGTGCTGGCCAGCAGTTCCTTCGTGAAGGCGGTGGCGATGATCCTGGTGGGCCTGCTTCTGGGGTCGATCGGATCGGACATCGAGACGGGGACGCCGCGGCTGACCTTCGGCATCGCGCAGTTCGCCGAGGGTATCAACTTCACCACCCTGGCCGTCGGCCTGTTCGGCGTGGCGGAGATTCTGCGCAACCTGGAGAACCCCGAACAGCGCGGCGTGCTGGACAAGCCCATCAAGGGGCTGATGCCGACCTGGGCCGACATCCGCCAGTCCATCCCCGCCGTGCTGCGGGGCACCGGCATCGGCTCGATCCTGGGCATCCTGCCGGGCAACGGCGCGGTGCTGGCGCCCTATGCCAGCTACACGCTGGAGAAGAAGCTCGCCCGCGACCCCAGCCGCTTCGGCCGCGGCGCCATCGAGGGCGTGGCCGGGCCGGAGAGCGCCAACAACGCCGGCGCCCAGACCAGCTTCATCCCGCTGCTGACCCTGGGCATCCCGCCCAACGCGGTGATGGCGATGATGGTCGGTGCCATGACGATCCAGGGCATCATCCCCGGCCCGCAGGTGATGACCGAGAATCCCCGCCTGTTCTGGGGCATGATCGCCAGCATGTGGATCGGCAACGCCATGCTGGTCGTCATCAACCTGCCGCTGGTCGGCGTCTGGGTCCGGCTGCTGCGGATGCCCTACCGGCTGCTCTATCCCGCGATCCTGCTGTTCTGCTGCGTCGGCGTCTACACGGTGAACGGCTCCTATGTGGACGTGCTGATGCTGTCGGTGTTCGGCTTCGCCGGCTACGGGCTGGCGAAGCTGGGCTTCGAGCCGGCGCCGCTGCTGCTGGCCTTCGTGCTGGGACCGCTGATGGAGGAGAATCTGCGGCGGTCCTTCCTGATCGCCCGGGGCGATCCGATGATCTTCGTGGAGCGGCCGCTGAGCCTCGCCCTGCTCCTGATGGCGGTCGGGCTGCTGCTGGTCGTGCTGATGCCCTCGCTGCGCCGCAAGCGCGACGAGGCCTTCAGGGAATGAGTCGCGTGCAACCAACCAGACAGACCACAAGGGGGAAGCCATGCGTCTTACATCCGTGATCGCCGCCGCCGCGGCCACTGTCCTGGCCGCGGGCGTGCTGGCCGGGCCGGTATCGGCCCAGGACTATCCGACCCGCCCGATCACCATGGTCGTGCCCTTCTCCGCCGGCGGCCCGACGGACACGGTCGCCCGGCTGGTCGCGCAGGAGATGAGCGGTGCGCTGGGTCAGCAGGTCGTCATCGAGAATGTCGGCGGCGCCGGCGGCACCATCGGCGCCGCGCGGGTGGCGAAGGCCGATCCCGACGGTTACACCCTGCTGCTGCACCATATCGGCATGGCCACCTCGGCCACGCTGTACCGCAAGCTGCCCTTCGATGCCCTGACCGACTTCAGCCCCGTGGGGCTGGTCACCGACGTGCCGATGACCATCGTCGCCCGCAAGGACTTCCCGGCCGACGATCTGAAGGGGCTGGTCGGCCATGTGAAGGCCAATGCCGACAAGATCAACATGGCCCATGCCGGCGTCGGCGCCGCGTCGCACCTGTGCGGAATGCTGTTCCAGGAGGCGCTGGGCACGCCCCTGAACACCGTGCCCTACAAGGGCACGGGCCCGGCCATCAACGATCTGGTCGGCGGCCAGGTGGACATCCTGTGCGACCAGACCACCAACACCACCGGCCAGATCAAGGGCGGCGCGATCAAGGCCTATGCGGTGACGACGCCGACCCGCGTCGCCTCCCTGCCCGACCTGCCGACCACGGCCGAGGCGGGCCTGCCGGAGGTCGAGGTCGCCGTCTGGCACGGCATCTACGCGCCCAAGGGCACGCCCGACGCGGTGGTGCAGAAGCTGTCCGCAGCCTTGCAGAAGGCGCTCCAGAGCGATCTGGTGAAGACCCGCTTCGCCGAACTGGGCACCGAGCCCGTGGCCCAGAACCGTGCCACGCCGGACGTCCATGCCGCCTTCCTGAAGGAGGAGATCGAGCGCTGGCGGCCGGTCATCCAGCGCGCTGGCACCTTCGCCGACTGACACGCCAGCCCGTTGACGCAAGCAAGGGGCCGCGGCGGCGACGTCGCGGCCCCTTCCCTTGCCCGGACCGGTCGCTTTCCGGTCGGATCCGGCGTCAGGCCGCGCGCCGGCCGGCGGCCAGCGCCCCGGCCGCCAGCAGACCCGCCGCCCCCAGGCCGACCGCCAGCGGCAGCAGCGACTGCCCGCCGCCGCGCACCGCCATCCGGTCCTCCGGCGGACCGAACAGGTTGCCCGAGCCGTTCCGCCCCGGCGTCGCCCGGGCGAGCGCCATCTCCACCCCCGCCAGCATGGCGCGGCCCACGAGGTCCGGCGCCAGGGCATAGGCGACGCGGCCCAGCAGGGTCGGCAGCCCGACCGGCACCCGGGGCCGCGGATGCGCCGCCAGATCCACCATCAGCCGGGCGATCCGCTCGGGCGACTGCATCGGCCCCCGGGGGTCCAGGGTGCGCCCTGTGTAGTTCCCGGCATGCTTAAGGCCCGGCGTGTCCACGAAGGACGGGTAGATGGCGCAGACATGCACGCCGGAATGCCGCCGCATCTCGTGGCGCAGCGCCTCGGTCAGACCGTGCAGCCCCGCCTTGGCGGCGGCATAGGCGACCGCCCCCGGCGGATAGACCCAGGCACCGATGGAACTGGTGTTGATGAGCACGCCGCGGCCACGGTCGATGAAATGCGGCAGCACCGCATGCGCCCCGTTCAGCGGCCCCAGCAGGTTCGTCTCGATGGTGCGGTGGTGCGCCTCCAGCGGCACGTCCTCGAACCAGCCGACGGCCCCGACGCCGGCGTTGTTGATCCAGACATCGACCCCGCCGTACCGGTCGATGGCCGCATCCAGCAGGTGGCGCATGTCGGACGGGCTGGTGACATCCGCCGGAACGGCAATGGCGTCACCGCCCGCCCGACGGCATTCGGCGGCCGCATCCTCCAGCATGTCGCGCCGGCGGGCCGCGAGTACGAGGCGGGCGCCCTGGGCGGCGAAGGCCCGCGCCGTGGCGCGCCCGATGCCGCTGGACGCCCCCGCGATCACCACCGTGGCGCCGTCCAGACCACCGTCCCGCTGCGCTGCACGCATTCCCCTCTCCCTCTCCGGTTCCGGCCCCCGCGTGGTCCATACGCCTTCGGCCGATCCTGCCGCCCCAACAGCCGGTGGCGCCTTTCGGCACTGCAAGGTCCGGCACTGGGACGCGCGGAACGGGAACTTTCCCGGATTCGCGCAATTGAGCCGGAAAGGGCCCGTAACCGGGCCGGGAACCGTCAGGGAGAAGCGACCATGCCGTCACGCGCCCCACCCGATTCCGCCGCCCGCTTCCTGCCGCCGGCGCGCACCATCCCTGCTCTGCGGGAGGCCGCGGCGGGCTGTACCGCCTGCCCGCTGCACGAGACCGGCACCCGGACCGTGTTCGGGGAGGGGCCGGAGCGGGCGCGGCTGGTGCTGGTCGGGGAACAGCCGGGCGACCGGGAGGATGCCCAGGGGCGCCCCTTCGTCGGGCCGGCGGGACAGCTCCTGGACCTTGCGCTGAACGCCGCGGGGATCGACCGCCGCGGCGTCTACGTGACCAACGCCGTGAAGCACTTCAAATGGGTGCAGCGGGGCCGCCGCCGCCTGCACGAGAAGCCCGGCCGGCTGGAGATCCTGGCCTGCCTGCCCTGGCTGGAGAACGAGATCGCCGCCATCGCGCCGGAAGGCATCATCTGCCTGGGCGCCACGGCGGCACAGGCCCTGATCGGCCGGACCTTCAAGGTGACGGAGGAGCGCGGCCAGTTCCTGCGCACGCCGCTGGCGGGCTGGATCACGGCGACGGTGCATCCGTCATCATTGTTGCGGATCGAGGACCGGGAGACGCAGCGGGCCGCCTACGAACGCTTCGTGGGCGATCTGGCCCGGATCGCCGGACGGCTGGCCGGGCGGCTGGAGGCCGAGGCTCCCGCCCGCATGGGGATGGGGCAAGGACGTCTGCTGTAGGCCCGTCTGCTGCGGGCCACCGGCTGCGGGCCACCGGCTGCGGGCCACCGGCTGCGGGCCACCGGCTGCGGGCAGAAAGCGGCCCCGCACCAGGAGGGTGCGGGGCCGAGGTTGCTGACGAAAAGGGGCAGTCGGAACCGAGGCTCAGAACTGGAACTGCAAACGCCCGATGATGGCATCGGCGTCGGCATCCACGAGGGGCGCCGGCCGTTCGATGTCGATCATCTGGTAGTTCAGCATGAAGCGGATGGCCGCGTTGACGTACCAGTTGACGCCGAAGGTCCAGACCGTCTGCTTGCCTTCCAGCGGCGTGACGTAATCGGGGTCCTGGAGATCGTTGACGGAATAGCGGACCCCCAGCTCCCAGGCGCCGATGCCGCCCTGGGAGTTGAACGGTGCCGAAGGCACGACGCCGGACCAACCGCCCGTGCCGATGTTGTACTTCCGGTGCTCACCCGTGAGGATGTAGCCCAGCGAGACGTAGTAGCCCTCGAAGCTCAGATCGGCCCCTTCGTCCGCCACGGTGGCGGGGCTGTCCCGCGTCTCGACATCCTGGGCATAGTACTCGGCCGCGGCCCAGAAATTGTTGAAGCTGGCGCCGATGTCGCCGCCCCAGACCGTGTAGTCCTCCAGATCCAGCGTGCCGCCACTGACCAGCAGGGTACCGCCGCCGATCCGGTTCTCCGGACGATCGGCGAAGAGGTAGGGCCGGGCCGCCCCCGGGCCGGTGCCCTGGCGCGGCGTGATCACCGTACCGGCGGAGGCGCCGATCGCCACCTCCTGGTTCTGCGCACTGTGGACCAGGAAGGCGCCCCGGCCGATGGCCGCGAGCTGGTCGTCCCCGCCGACCGGGCTGATCGCGGCCTGATCGCCCGTCAGATAGGCCGCCACCATGTAGTTGGAGCCGGTCTTGCGGACACCGACCGCGGCGCGGCTTTCGCTGGCCACGATGTTGGTGATCGTGTTGGTGATGGCCGACCGTTCGATGAACGGGATGTCGTTGGAGCCCGTGGCGTCGTCCAGGGTGAAGGGCGGTTGCATCAGGCCGATCTCGAACCGCCAGCCCGGAATGCCGGTATAGGCGATGTTCGCCGCCTGGAGCCGGGTGCTGCTGCCGCGGCTGCCGGAAGCGTCGAGCGTGAACTCGAACGCCCAGTCCCGGTAGACGGTGCCGGCGACGCCGAGGAAGGCGCGGCGGACATTGAAGCCGTCCGGCAGGTCCGTGGCGATGCCGGAGTCGGGGAACCAGTTGCCGTAGTCGATATGGAAGCGCGTGCGCAGCGCGACGTCGAACGCCTTGTCGGCGGAGACGATGCGCGGCCGTCCGGCATTCACCGTCACGGTCGGCATGTCGGCGGTCCGCTTGTCCACCGCCTGGATCTGCTTCTCGACGGACTCCCGCAGGGTTTCGAGCTGGCTCTGAAGAGCCTGGATCTGCCGGTTGAGGGCGTCGATCTGTGCCTGACTCGGCTGGCCCTGCGCCACTGCCGGCTGCGCCGCCAGCACGAGCGCGGCCGCTGTCGTCGCCAAGAGCCCTGGGAGAGACCTCATGCGCTTCCTCCTCTGTTCCGTTGTTATGGTCGTGACCCGAGCGGGCAGGTGCAGGAGAAGCGTAACCGAAGCCGCGTGGCGGACGAGTCCAATATGTCCTGCGAATGACGATTTGATGACGGTATGACCTGCATGCCACAGATTGCAGATGTGCAACCCGCGCGCGTTACCTCAGCCGGTACTGCATGATGCCCCGCCCAGCACGCAGAACCTGGCGCAATGGGGATGGTTCAGCACCACCGGCCCGTGTGCGCCTGCCAGCGTCGGGCCGAGGTCGAAGCGCGGATCGTGGGGCAGCAGGGTGCAGGCGACGACCGTCGGGCGCTCCGCCCCCTTGCGCTTCACGACCATGCGGCTGCCGGCGCACATCATCTGGTCCGGGCTCTTGCCCAGGATGCCCCAGCAGGCTTCCGTGATCTCCGGCACGTCGCGGCGGGCGTCCATCTCCGGGAAGAGGACGAGACGGGCAGGATCGGCGGCGTCTATGCCGAGTCCCTGTTCCGCGAACAGCCGGGCATAGCCGGCGCGGAGCCGGTCCTCCCCTTCGCCCGAAAGGCCGCGCCCGGCGACGGAGATGTCGAAACCGTTGGCCGCCAGCCAGAGCAGCCCGCGCAACGCCGGTTCCCAGGCGCCCGGCCCCCGCTCCGCCTCATGCACGTCCCGGCCGTAATGATCGAGGGAGACCCGCAGCGACAGTCGCGCCCCGTACCGCTCGCGCAGGCGCAGGAGTGCTGCCCGGTGCCGCTGCATCGGCCGCATGGCGTTGGTCAGGACCAGGGCGCGGAAGCCCCCCTCCAGAATGTCCGCCAGGATGCCGGGGACGTCTCGGTTCATGAAGGGCTCGCCGCCGGTCAGCCCGATCTCCCGCGTCGGCCAGCCGGCCGTGGCGATCTCCTCCAGGTACGCCTTCGCCTCGGCGCGGGTCAGATAGACCAGCGCGTCGTTGCGCGGGTTCGACTCGATGTAGCAGTTGGTGCAGGTGAGGTTGCAGAGCGTCCCGGTGTTGAGCCAGAGGGTGCGCAACGCCGTCAGCGTCACCGAGGCGCGCCGCTCCCCCCGGGCGGTCACGGCGGGATCGCGGAACTTGGCCGGGTCCAGCGGCGTGGTCGCAACGGTCGGGCAGGAGGGGGCGGCGGAGGCGGTCATGCGGTCTTCCGTAGCGGCTGCGGGCCCCGCAGGGGCCGTCCTGGGAAAAGGTAGTCCGTTGCGGGACCGCTTACACTCCCCGGCCGGGACCCGTTCGTGCTAGCGTGCGGCCATGTACAGCGACGTCGTCGATCTGCGCGAATTCTACGAAGGCAGCCTGGGCCAGGTGGTGCGGCGGCTGATCCGCCGCCGCATCCGCGAGCTGTGGCCGGACGTGACGGGACAGCGGGTGCTGGGCATCGGCTACGCCACGCCCTATCTGCGGCCGTTCCGGGACGAGGCGGAGCGGGTCATGGCCATGATGCCGGCCAGCCAGGGTGTCGTCTTCTGGCCGTCGGAAGGGCCGGGGCTGGTGACACTGACGGATGAGGCGGAACTGCCCCTGCCGGACATGTCGGTGGACCGGGTGCTGTTGATCCACGGGCTGGAATACACCGAGCATCTGCGCCCGATGCTGCGCGAGGTCTGGCGCGTGCTAGCGGGTGGCGGGCGGCTGATCGCCATCGTGCCGAACCGCCGCAGCATCTGGGCCCGGTCCGACCGCACGCCGTTCGGCAACGGCTCCCCCTACTCCTCCTCGCAGCTCAAGAAGACGCTGCGGGCCAACCTGTTCGTACCGGAGAAGGAGAGCTGCGCCCTCTTCATGCCGCCGGCGCGGTCGCGCTTCCTGCTGGCCGGCGCCGGCGCCTGGGAGGAGATCGGCGCGCGCTGGTTCAAGGCCTTCGCCGGGGTGATCGTGGTGGAGGCGTCGAAACAGATCTATGCCTCGGCCGGCCGGGTGAAGGCGCCCGAACGCAGCCGCCTGCTGGCCCCCGCTGCCCGGCCCGTCTTCGGCCGCAGCGCAAGCCACCGGGAGACGGAAGAGTAACCCTCCGGCCCGGCCGGGAGGCGCGCTATCCGCGGGCGAGGCCGCGGCCGGCGATGACGGCACCGCCGACGATCAGCAGGCAGGCCAGCCCCAGGGTCGGT
The DNA here is from genome assembly GCF_042665545.1 of Rhodocista pekingensis. Classification (NCBI taxonomy): domain Bacteria; kingdom Pseudomonadati; phylum Pseudomonadota; class Alphaproteobacteria; order Rhodospirillales; family Azospirillaceae; genus Rhodocista; species Rhodocista pekingensis. Next base: position 32,011 of record NZ_JBHTCM010000014.1, read on the forward strand.
GTCGGCTCGCCCCGGCCCAGCGCGATCAGCAGCGCCGTGGAGAGCATCGGGGCGGCATAGCTGAGCGCCCCCAGGGTCTGGATGTCGCCGCGCTTGATGCCGTGGTCCCAGACGAAGAAGGCGATGCCGAGCGGCCCCAGCCCCATCGCCAGCACCACCACCCAGGCAGCCCCCTGCGGCCACACCGTCACCTCGAACAGCAGGTGGCAAAGGGCCGCCAGGATCGAGGTGCCGAGACAGAATCCGGTCACCGCCTCCGTCGGCACCTCGCCATGCCGGCGCATCGCCACAGAATAGGCCGACCAGATCAGGGCGCAGGCCAGGGCCGACAGGTAGCCGGCCCAGTGGCCGCCGCCCATCTCCCCCGTCTCGGCCCCGCCGCCGACCAGCAGCAGCGTGCCCGCCAGCCCGGCCGCAGCCCCGGCCAGTGCCGCGCGCCCCAGCCGCTCGCCCGGCAGCAGGCCGGAGAACAGCACGATGAACAGCGGCCAGAGATAGTTGATGAGGTTCGCCTCCACCGCCGGCGCGGTACGCATGGCGATGAAGTAGAAGAAATGGTAGCCGAACAGCCCGCCCACCCCCAGCAGCCAGACCGGCAGCGGCTGGCGCAGCGCCTGCGACAGCGGCCGGCCGCGGACGATCTGGACCAGCAGCCCCGTGACGCCGCCGACGCCGAAGCTCATGGCCACCATCTGGAACGGCGGCACCGGGCCGGCGAACGCGGTCAGGCTGGCGAGCGTGGACCACAGGAGGATCGCCGTCGCGCCGATCAGGGTGGCGCGGCGGACGGTGGCGACGGAGGGCGAGAGGACGGCGGCAGGGCTGGACATGCCACGGTGGTACGCGGGCGCCGCACCGCCCGCAAGGGGCCGCACCCGGCGGACGCCCCGCCGGCCGGCCTGTCAGACCTGCGTCCGCCGCATCCGTGCGAGGTCGAGCACCTCCAGCAGCGCAGGCCACGCCACCAGCGACCGCCACTCCTCCGCCGTCGCCCAGCGTGCCTCCAGCGCGTCATCGCCCGGCACCGGCTCGCCGGAGAGCCAGTCGGCCTCTACGTTGACGATGGTGAAATGGAAGTGGATGCGACCGTCGGGGGCACGGAGAATGCTGTCCACCGCCGTCAGCACGCCGGTCGGGCGGACGACGACGCCCGTCTCCTCCCACACCTCGCGGGCAGCCGTATCGGCCAGGGTCTCCCCCAGCTCCTGGCTGCCGCCGGGCAGGCTCCACTCCCCCTCCCCCGGCGGCTTGCCGCGCCGGATGAGCAGGATCCGGTCGTCCTTCCAGACGATGCAGCCGACGCCGACGCGCGGCTGGTCGGGAAAGGCGTGGGCAGGCGGCCTGGGCTGGATATCTGTCATCGGTCCTGAGTAGCCGCCCCGGCCGGGCCTCGCAAGGCGGAGCACGACGCGAACGGCCCCGGGGAACCCCGGGGCCGTCCGGACGGAGCGGAACCGGGTCCGCCGGATCAGTACATGTGCTGGCCGCCATTGATGGAGAGGGTGCTGCCGGTGATGAAACCGGCATCGTCCCCGACCAGGAACAGCACGCCGCGGGCGATCTCCTCCGCCTTGCCCAGGCGGCCGACGGGGATGCGGGCGACGATCTTCTCCAGCACGTTCGGCGGCACCGAGCGGACCATGTCCGTGTCGATGTAGCCCGGCGCGATGGCGTTGACGGTGATGCCCTTGGCCGCCCCCTCCTGCGCCAGCGCCTTGGTGAAGCCGTGCAGGCCGGACTTTGCGGCGGCGTAGTTGACCTGACCGTACTGCCCGGCCTGGCCGTTGACGGAGCCGATGTTGACGATGCGGCCGAAGCCGCGCTCGCGCATGCCCTCGATGACGGCGCGGGAAAGGTTGAAACAGGAGGTCAGGTTGGTGCGGATCACCTCGTCCCACTGCTCGAAGGTCATGCGGTGGATGGTGGTGTCGCGGGTGATGCCCGCGTTGTTCACCAGCACCTCCACCGGGCCGAGGTCGCTGACCACGCGGGCAACGCCGGCCTGTACCGCCTCGAAGTCCGAGACGTCGAACTTGTAGGCGGGAATGCCGGTCCGCTGCGAGAACTGGCGGGCGGCATCGTCATTGCCGCCGTAGTTGGCGGCCACCGAATAACCGGCATCCTTGAGCGCCACGGAGATCGCTTCGCCGATGCCGCGGGTACCGCCGGTAACCAATGCAACGCGTCCCATCTTCGTTTCCCCCCGATTGGTCGGTTGGTTGACACCTGGACAGCGGGCCGCGGACCGCGGCCCCGCCGGAAGTGAGGCTCAGTCGCGGGCGACACAGAGGGCGATGCCCATGCCGCCGCCGATGCAGAGCGTGGCGAGCCCCTTCTTCGCGTCGCGCTTCTGCATCTCGTGCAGCAGCGTGACCAGCACCCGCGCGCCGGAGGCGCCGATCGGATGGCCGAGCGCGATGGCGCCGCCGTTCACGTTGACCTTGGCGGTATCCCAGCCGAGGTCCTTGTTCACGGCGCAGGCCTGGGCCGCGAACGCCTCGTTGGCCTCGATCAGGTCGAGATCGTCCACCGTCCAGCCCGCCTTCTTCAGCGCGGCGCGGGAGGCCGGGATCGGGCCGGAGCCCATCACCGCCGGATCGACGCCGGCGGTGGCCCAGGAGACGATGCGCGCCAGCGGGGCGACGCCGCGGCGGGCGGCGTTGTCGGCCGTCATCAGGACCAGCGCCGCCGCCCCGTCATTGATGCCCGAGGCATTGCCGGCCGTGACCGTGCCATCCTTCCTGAAGGCCGGCCGAAGCTTCGCCAGCGCCTCGGCCGTGGTGCCGGCCTTGGGGTGCTCGTCGGTATCGACGATCACGTCGCCCTTGCGGGTGGCGATCTTCACCGGGACGATCTCGTCCTTGAAGCGGCCGGACTTCATCGCGGCCTCCGCCTTCTGCTGCGAGGCGGCGGCGAAGTCGTCCTGCTGCTCGCGGGTGATCTGCCACTTCTCCGCGACGTTCTCCGCCGTGTTGCCCATGTGGTAGGCGTTGAAGGCGTCCAGCAGGCCGTCCTTCAGCATGGTATCGACAAAGGTCGCGTCGCCCATGCGCACGCCCGGCCGCAGATGGGCGCAGTGCGGCGACTGGCTCATGCTCTCCTGCCCGCCGGCGACCACCACCTCGGCATCGCCCAGCAGGATCGCCTGATAGCCCAGCGCCACCGTGCGCAGGCCCGAGCCGCAGAGCTGGTTGATGCCGTAGGCCGTCCGCTCCACCGGGATGCCGGCGTTCACCGCCGCCTGCCGCGCGGGATTCTGGCCGGCACCCGCCGTCAGGATCTGGCCCAGCACGACCTCCGAGACCTCGGCCGCGTCGGTCCGGGCGCGCGCCAGCGCCTCACGGATGACGACTTCCCCCAGATAGTGGGCAGGAACGGTGCTGAGACCGCCGTTGAAGGCACCGATGGCCGTGCGCGCTGCGCCGGCAATGACAACATCGACCATTAAGTCCTCCGCTCCATGGGTTGCTTTATGGTTGAGACGGTCCCGGGGCAAGAGTACGAGCGCCGGTTGTGCTGCGCAAGGCGCCGTCGCCCCGATCGCCGGAAGGGGCAGGAGCAGGCCGCGGTTGCCCCTTCCGGCGATCGGGGGAATCAGGGATCGGCGCTGGCGGGATTGAGTTCGGGCGCGATGGACGGAAAGCGGACGACGAAGCGCACCCCGCCCGACGGCGCCTCTCCCACCTGCACCTGCCCTCCCAGGGTGCCGGTGACGATGCTCCAGACCAGGTGCAGGCCGATGCCGGTGCCGCCCCGGTCGCGCCGGGTGGTGAAGAAGGGTTCGAAGATGCGCGGCCACAGGGCCCGCGGAATGCCACGGCCGTCGTCGCTGTAGACCAGTTCGACCCAGCCGCCGCCCCGCCGCCGCGCCTCGATCCGCAGGGTTCCCGTGCTGCCGTCCTCATAGCCATGCAACAGGGAGTTCAACACAAGGTTCGTCAGCACCTGGGCAAGCGGACCCGGATAGCTGTCCACCACCAGCCCGTCCTCGATCGCCACCTCGACCCGGTGCCCGGCCTCCCGCACCTTCGGCGACAGGCTGGCCAGCACCTCGCGGACATAGGCGGCAAGGTCGAAGCTGCGGCGGCCCTCGCTCGACTGGTCCGCCGCCACCTCCTTGAAGGCACCGATCAGGTCGGCCGCGCGCCGCCCGTTGGCCTGGATCAGCCGGCACAGCTCGTCGGAGGACCTGAGGAACTCCTCCAGGTCGGCGGGGCTCATGGCGTTGCGGGCCAGGGCGTCGCGCAGGACAGCGATCTCGTCGCGGATCTGGGAGATACCGGTGATGACGATGCCGACGGGGGCGCTGACCTCGTGCGCCACCCCGGTGACCAGCCCGCCCAGGGAAGCGAGCTTCTCCTGCAAGACGATCTGTTCCTGCGCCGCGCGCAGCGTGGCCAGCGCGGCCTCCGCCTCGCGGTGCGCCTCCTCGGCCTGGGCACGGCGGGCCTCCGCGGTATCGCGGGCCTGACGCAGCATGCTGCGGGCCTGGCGCCGGGCCGCCTGGGCGGAGATGTTGCCGGCCAGCCCGACCACGACCGCTCCCAGCAACGCGGCCAGATGCCAGGCGTCGGACTGCACCTCGGGCGCCGCGGGCAGCAGCCCCGTCTGTCCCAGGGCATGGACCAGCAGGATGTAGGCCGTGAAGACGCCGAACATCAGGGCGATCAGCCGCGGCCGCCCGAAATTGCTGATGACCAGGGCCCCGACCAGCATCAGGACCGTGAAGGGCGAGGCGACGCCCCCCGTCTGCGACAACAGCCAGGCCAGCACGGACATGGTGGCGATGGCGGCCAGATGCACCTGGGTCAGGGGCCAGCCATCGCGGATGGCAAGAAGCTGGACGGCCACCCCGACGGTGAACAGCAGGAAACCCAGGAAGGCGGCGAAACCGGACTCCCCGCCCCAGAACAGGGAGCCGACGGCGAAGCCGCTGGAGACGAGGATGATGACGAGAGCGGTGCGCACCCAGCTCCGGTAGCGGACCAGCGCGCGTTCCTCCCCACCATCGCGGACCGGGGACGGCAGGAAGCAGTCGATCAGGCCGTCCGCCATCGTTCCGGCGGTATCCAGGAGCCGTCCGTGCAAAGGCCCACCCATGACCGTCCGCGCGCCCTCCGCTCCATGCCTGCGCGAGACAGTGGCTGAAACGGACCGCCGACTCAATGGAGATGCAAGCCCCTCTCCCACAGCGGAAGCGGAGTTCGATCAGACACCATGGTCCCGATGAAAAACCCCCGCCCTTACGGGCGGGGGTTCTCAGGACCGACTCTCTGGAACCGGGCCGCGGCTCAGCTCGCCTCGGCCTGCTTCTCGGCGCGCTTGCGGTCGTTCGGATCGAGCAGCTTCTTGCGCAGGCGGATCGACTTCGGCGTCACCTCCACCAGCTCGTCGTCCTCGATGTAGCTGAGCGCCTTCTCCAGCGACATGTTGATCGGCGGGGTCAGGCGCACCGCCTCGTCCTTCGAGGTGGTGCGGATGTTGGTGAGCTGCTTGCCCTTCAGCACGTTGACTTCCAGGTCGTTGCCGCGGGTGTGCTCGCCCACGATCATGCCGCGGTACACCTTCCAGCCCGGCTCGATCATCATCGGGCCGCGGTCCTCAAGGTTCCACAGCGCATAGGCCACGGCCTCGCCGTCGGAGTTGGCGATCAGCACGCCGTTGCGCCGGCCCTGGATCGGACCCTTGTAGGGGGCGTAGCCGTGGAACAGGCGGTTCATCACGCCGGTGCCGCGGGTATCGGTCAGGAACTCCCCCTGGTAGCCGATCAGGCCGCGCGAGGGGACGTGGAAGACCAGCCGGACCTTGTTGCCGCCGGACGGACGCATCTCCAGCATCTCGCCCTTGCGCTCGTTCAGCTTGTTGACGACGACGCCCGAGTATTCCTCGTCCACGTCGATCACCACCTCCTCGATCGGCTCCAGCCGCTGGCCGGTGGTGGGATCGGGCTTGAACAGCACGCGCGGGCGGCTGATGGACAGCTCGTAGCCTTCGCGCCGCATCGTCTCGATCAGGATGCCGAGCTGAAGCTCGCCGCGGCCCGCCACCTCGTAGGCGTCGGTGTTCTCCGTCTCGCGGATGCGCAGGGCGACGTTGCCCTCCGCCTCGCGCATCAGGCGGTCGCGGATCATGCGGCTGGTGACCTTGTCGCCCTCGCGGCCCGCCAGCGGGCTGTCGTTGACGCCGAAGGTCATGGCCAGGGTCGGCGGGTCGATCGGCTGCGCCGGCAGCGCCTCCTCGACGGAGGTGTCGCAGATGGTGTCGGCCACGGTCGCCTTGGTCAGGCCGGCGAGCGCCACGATGTCGCCCGCCTCCGCCTCGTCGATGCCGACACGCTCCAGCCCGCGGAAGGCCAGCACCTTGGAGACGCGCCCGGCCTCGATCAGCTTGCCGTCGCGGGTCAGGGCCTTGATCGCCATGTTCGGGCGGACCTTGCCGGACTGGATGCGCCCCGTGAGCAGGCGGCCGAGATAGGGGTTGGCCTCCAGCGTCGTCGCTAGCATGGTGAAGGGAGCGTCGGCCACCACCTTGGGCGGCGGCACATGGCGGCGGACCAGATCGAACAGCGGCCTCAGGTCCTTGCGCTCATCGTCCAGGTGTTCGATCGCCCAGCCGTTGCGGCCGGAGGCGAACAGGGTCGGGAAGTCGAGCTGTTCGTCATTGGCGTCCAGGGCGGCGAACAGGTCGAAGATCTCGTTGTGGACCTCGTCCGGGCGGGCGTCGGGACGGTCCACCTTGTTGATCACCACCATGGGGCGCAGGCCGAGCTTCAGCGCCTTGCCCAGCACGAACTTGGTCTGCGGCAGGGGACCTTCCGCCGCATCGACGAGCAGGCAGACACCGTCCACCATGTTCAGGATGCGTTCGACCTCGCCGCCGAAATCGGCGTGGCCCGGCGTGTCCACGATGTTGATGCGGGTGCCGTCCCAGACGACGCTGGTGCACTTCGCCAGGATGGTGATGCCGCGCTCGCGTTCCAGGTCGTTGGAGTCCATGGCCCGCTCTGCGACCTGCTGGTGCTCCCGGAACGAACCGGACTGCTTGAGAAGCATGTCCACCAGCGTCGTCTTGCCGTGGTCGACGTGCGCGATGATGGCGATATTGCGCAGTTCCATGGGGTCCGTCCCGAAGCAGGGCGCGGCGGCGGTCCTCGGCCGGGACGGCAGCGGCGCACGAAAAAGGCCCGGCTCCATGCATCAGGCAGGGGGCCGGGCGGTGTCGGGCGGATATATAGCGGCCTGCGCCCGTTTCGGGAAGGGCAAACCCCGGCATGGGTGCCCTGTCCGGGCCGTGGGCGCGCCCGGTGATGTCGGGAAACGGGCGGAAATCGGCTCTGGCGGCCCGGGCACGGGACCGCTACATCAGGGGCATGCCTGAGACGATCCCCGCCCCGCCCGCCGCCGACGCCCCCGCCCCGCCCGCTTCCGTCCCCGACTCCGGCCCGCCCGCCGGCGGAACGGCAGCGGCGCGCCGGCCGCTGCCGCCGCTCCTCCGCCTGCTGCTGGAGGCGGGGCCGCTGGCCGTGTTCTTCGTCGTCAACAATCTCCAGGGCATCATGGCGGGTACGGCGGTCTTCATGGCCGCCACCGCCACGGCGCTGGCTGTGAACTGGCATCTGGAGCGGCGGCTGCCGGTGATGCCGGTGGTGGGCTGCTTCTTCGTCATGCTGTTCGGCGGCCTGACCCTGTGGCTGCATGACGACCTGTTCATCAAGATCAAACCCACGGTGGTGAACCTGCTGTTCGCCGCCACCCTGTTCGCCGGGCTGGCGCTGCGCCGGAACCTGCTGAAGCTGGTGCTGGGCACGGTGATGGAGCTGACGGACCGCGGCTGGCGCATCCTGACGGTGCGCTGGGCCTGGTTCTTCGTGCTGCTGGCCGGGCTGAACGAGGTGGTCTGGCGCACCCTGGGCACGGACGACTGGGTGACCTTCAAGGTGTTCGGCATCCTGCCGCTGACGCTGGTCTTCAGCGCGGCGCAGATCCCTGTCATCATGAAGCATCAGGTGCCGGAGGCGGCGGAGCCCCCGGCCGGGGAGAAGGGCCCGGTGCCATGAGCGTCCAGGGCCGCGTCGTCTGGATCACGGGTGCCTCCTCCGGCATCGGGGAAGCGCTGGCCAAGGCGTTCGCGGCCCGCGGGGCGCGGCTGGTGCTCTCCGCCCGCCGGCAGGCGGAGCTGGAGCGGGTGCGCGCGGCCTGCGGCGGGGCCGAGATCGTGCTGCTGCCGATGGACGTGGCCGCGCTGGCGGAGGTGCCGGAGAAGGCGCGGGAAGCGGTGGCCGCCTTCGGACGCATCGACCTGCTGGTCAACAATGCCGGCATCAGCCAGCGCAGTCTGGCGAAGGACACGGCGCTGGAGGTGGACCAGCGCATCATGCAGGTGAACTTCTTCGGCAGCGTCGCCGTGACCAAGGCCCTGCTGCCGCACCTGCTGGAGCGCGGCGACGGCCGCATCGTCGTCATCACCAGCGTGGTCGGCAAGCTGGGCACGCCGCTGCGCTCGACCTACGCCGCCAGCAAGCACGCGCTGCACGGCTTCTTCGACAGCCTGCGGGCGGAGCTGGCGGGCACGGGCATCGGCGTCACCCTGGTGATGCCGGGCTTCATCCGCACCGCCGTCTCGCAGAACGCGCTCACCGGCGACGGCACGCCCCAGGGCAGCATGGACGCCATGCTGGCCGCTGGCCTGGACCCGGACATCTGTGCCGCGCGCATCCTGGACGCCGTCACCGCCGGCCGGGACGAGGTCTATGTCGGCGGCCGGCGCGAGGCGGCGGCTCTGGCGCTCAAGCGCTTCTTCCCCGGCCTGTTCGCCCGCGCCATCGCCCGCGCCAGGGTACGCTGACCTCACCCCACCGACCGCCCCCGTTACCCGACCGCGACGGCGCATTGCCGCGCGGTAAAGCCGGGTAACGCGGCGGTAACGGTCGTTGCGCGACGGCGGCGGCACCGTATCCTCCCTTCCCGTGCGCCCTGAAGGATCAGTCCGGGCGCGAGACCCGAGGAGACACGGATGCCCGCCCCGACCGACCGCCCAACCGCCGTTCTCGCCACACGGACCGCCCGGACGCCGGCCGCCCGCCTGACGCTCGGCCTGCTGCCGCTGCTCGGCGCCCTGCTGTTCCTGGCCGGCTGCGCCATCGAGGTGAACGGGGAGACGGATGAGTGGCGCGACGGGGCCTACCGGCCGCGCTCGGCCACCGACATCTGCCGCCGCGAGGTCTACCGCAGCTACGACGACGACTACCGGGTCGCCTTCGAGTTGCCGGAGATGCGGACGGAAGGGGCGAAGCAGACGGTGACGCAGACCTTCACCCTGACGCCGAAGCGCGGCCGCAGCGGCCAGGAGACGCGGACCATCCGCTGCACGGTCACCGACGGCGCGCTGACGGACGTGGCGACGGTGCGCTGAACCGGCCGGGCAGCCCTGCCCGACAATGCAGAAGGGCGGGCCCCGCGGGGTCCGCCCTTCGTCGTCTCCGTCCCATGGCCGCCGGAGCGGCCCGGGGATCAGCTCCGCCGTTCGACCAGCAGCTTCTTGATCTCGGCGATCGCCTTGGCCGGGTTCAGACCCTTGGGGCAGGTCTGGGTGCAGCTCATGATGGTGTGGCAGCGGTAGAGCCGGAACGGGTCCTCCAGATTGTCGAGGCGCTCGCCCGTCATCTCGTCGCGGCTGTCGGCGATGAAACGGTAGGCCTGCAACAGCACGGCCGGACCGAGATAGCGGTCCCCGTTCCACCAGTAGCTGGGGCAGGCGGTGGTGCAGCAGAAGCAGAGGATGCACTCATAGAGGCCGTTCAGCTTCTCGCGTTCCTCCGGGCTCTGCAACCGCTCGCGTGAGGGCGCCGGGCTCTGCGTCTGCAACCACGGCTTCACCGAGGCGAGCTGGGCGTAGTTCTGCGACAGGTCCGGCACCAGATCCTTCACCACCGGCTGGTGCGGCAGCGGGTAGATCTTGACGTCGCCCTTCACCTCGTCGATCGGCTTCAGGCAGGCCAGCGTGTTGCGCCCGTCGATGTTCATGGCGCAGGAGCCGCAGATGCCCTCGCGGCAGGAGCGGCGGAAGGTCAGCGTGCTGTCCACGTCGTTCTTGATGTGGTTGAGCGCGTCCAGGACCATCGGCCCGCACTTGTCGAGGTCGATCTCGAAGACGTCCTCCCGCGGGTTCTCGCCGGAGTCCGGATCGTAGCGGTAGATGCGGAAGCGGCGGGTCCGCTTCGCCTCCTTGGAAGCGGACCGGACGGTCTTGCCGGACTTGACCCGGGAATTGGCGGGAAGGGTGAATTCGACCATTGTCGTTCCGTCCTCAGACTGGCGGCGTCCGGTGCTGCCGGCGTTCCATTTCGTCGTGCCGCCCGGGCGGGCGGTGGGTGACAGGCGGTTCGCAAGGGTGGGGCGCCGTCGCCGGCGCCCCGGCCCTCAGTACACCCGCGCCTTGGGCGGGAAGGCCTGGACCTCGTTGGTCAGGGTGTTCATGTGGACCGGGCGGTAGTCCAGGGCCACCTCGCCGTCCGGCTTCACCCACACGACCGTGTGCTTCATCCAGGTCTCGTCGTCGCGCTCGGGGAAGTCCTCGCGGGCGTGGGCGCCGCGACTCTCCTGGCGGTTGGCCGCCGAGGTGATGGTGGCGACGGCCTGGTACATCAGGTTGTCCAGCTCCAGCGCCTCCACCAGATCGGAGTTCCAGATCAGGGAACGGTCGCTGACGCCGATGAAGGGGCGCTTCTCCCACGCCTTGCGCATCAGTTCCACGCCCTCCTCCAGCACCTCGCCGGTGCGGAAGACGGCGCAGTTGTTCTGCATGACCTTCTGCATCTCCAGCCGCAGATGCGCCACGCGCACATCGCCCTTGGCGTTGCGGTGGCTGTCCAGCCGCTCCAGCGCGCGGTCGATGCTGCTGGCCGGCAGGTCCTTGTGCGGGGCGCCGGGCGTGACGATCTCCGCCGCGCGGATGGCGGCGGCGCGGCCGAACACCACGAGGTCGAGCAGCGAGTTCGAGCCCAGGCGGTTGGCCCCGTGAACGGAGACGCAGGCCGCTTCGCCGATCGCCATCAGGCCGGGGACAACGCGGTCCGGATCGTCGCCGCGGGGGGCGACCACCTCGGCCTTATAGTTGGTCGGGATGCCGCCCATGTTGTAGTGGACGGTCGGCAGCACCGGGATCGGCTCCTTCGTCACGTCCACGCCGGCGAAGATCTTCGCCGTCTCGGCGATGCCGGGCAGGCGCTCGTGGATGATCGCCGGGTCCAGGTGCTCCAGGTGCAGGTGGATGTGGTCGGCATGCTCGCCGACGCCGCGGCCCTCGCGGATCTCGATGGTCATGGAGCGGCTGACCACGTCGCGGCTGGCCAGATCCTTGGCCGAAGGCGCGTAGCGCTCCATGAAGCGCTCGCCCTTGGCGTTGGTCAGATAGCCGCCCTCGCCGCGGACGCCCTCGGTGATCAGGCAACCCGCGCCGTAGACGCCGGTCGGGTGGAACTGCACGAACTCCATGTCCTGCAACGGCAGGCCGGCGCGCAGCGCCATGCCGCCGCCGTCGCCGGTGGAGGTGTGGGCCGAGGTGCAGGAGAAGTAGGCGCGGCCGTAGCCGCCCGTCGCCAGCACCGTCTGGTGCGCGCGGAAACGGTGGATCGTGCCGTCGTCCAGGTTCCAGGCCAGCACGCCGCGGCAGACGCCCTCATCGTCCATGATCAGGTCGAGGGCGAAGTACTCGACGAAGAACTCGGCCTGGTGCTTCAGCGACTGCTGGTAGAGCGTGTGCAGGATGGCGTGGCCGGTGCGGTCGGCGGCGGCGCAGGTGCGGTAGGCCCGGCCCTCCCCGTAACGGGTGGTCATGCCGCCGAAGGCGCGCTGGTAGATCTTGCCCTCCGCCGTGCGGGAGAAGGGCACGCCGTAATGCTCCAGCTCGATGATGGCCGGGATCGCCTCACGGCACATGTATTCGATGGCGTCCTGGTCGCCCAGCCAGTCCGACCCCTTCACGGTGTCGTACATGTGGTAGCGCCAGTCGTCCTCGCCCATGTTGCCCAGCGCCGCCGAGATGCCGCCCTGCGCTGCCACGGTATGGCTGCGGGTCGGGAACACCTTGGTGATGCAGGCGGTCTTCAGCCCCTTCTCGGCCATGCCGAAGGTGGCGCGCAGGCCGGCGCCGCCGGCGCCCACGACGACGACGTCGTAGTAGTGGTCGGTGATCGGGTAGGCGGTAGCCATGTCGTGGACCTTCAGGCGAGAGCGATCTTGAGGACGGCGAAGGCGCTGGCGACGGCCAGCAGCAGGCAACCGCCCTTGACCAGGGCGGCGGCCAGGGTCTTCACCAGCTTGGCCTGGACGTAGTCCTCCAGCACTTCCATCATGCCGTAGGCGGCGTGGTAGAAGATGGCGCCGATCGTCAGCAGCATCAGGACGGCGTTCAACGGCCGTTGCAGGAAGGCCACCACCTCGGCATGGCCGGCCCCGGCGAGCGGGATCAGCGACACCAGAAGCCAGAGCAGCAGCGGCACGTTGGCCGCGGCCAGCATCCGGTAGCCGAACCAATGGGCGGAACCGGAACGGGCGGAACCGAGGCCCCGGACGCGCCCCAGCGGGGTGCGGAAGCCGGCATCGGGCTGGTTGGCGGACATGGGTTCAGTCCCCTCACATGACGGAGAAGGCGACGATCGCCGTGGCGACCGTCAGGCCGATGGAGCCGCCCCAGACGAGGTAGCCGCCGCGGTAGACGGGCCCCAGTTCCAGGCCGTAGCCGGCGTCCCAGAGCAGGTGCCGCACGCCGTTCATGGCGTGGTACCAGAACGCCCAGACCCAGCCGAGCAGGCACAGCAGCCCCAGGGGCGAGCCGACGACAGCCTGCACCGTGGCAAAGGCCTCCGGACCCATGGCGGCGGCGATCAGCCACCAGGCCAGCAGCAGCGTGCCGGCGGCCAGCCCCACCCCGGTGACGCGGTGGGTGATGGAGGCGATGGCCGGAAGCGGCAGCCGGTAGACCTGGAGATGGGGGGACAGCGGCCGGGGGCGCCCCGACGTGGGCGTGGTGGCCGCGGATTGCTCGGTCATGGGTGGCGATCCTCGGGTTCCGGGTGCGTCCGGCTCTGTCGGTCCGGATTGGCCGGCCGGATGACCACGGTCCCCAGCGGCCGGACGGCCATGGGAAACGGGCTCCGCCGGCGGTGGGCAGGCAGTGCGAGTGGTTTTGTTGTTACCCGACCGGTCCGAGGTTCGTCAACGGCGCCGGCGCCACCCCGCAACAGAGTTGCCCGACCAAAGGGTTAGGCTGCATGACCATTGCCCGGGCACCGCCCCCCGGTTACCCTGGGTGCTTGTCCCTCCCCTCCAGCCCCGGGGACCGCCGTGGCCGCCCCTGACCAGACCACGCTGTCGGCCGAAACCGCGCTGCTGGAAGACCTGAGCCTGACGGCGTGGCCGGCCTTGAAGACGGTCCACCATGACGGCTGGCTGCTGCGCTTCTCCGGCGGGCACACGGGCCGGGCCAATTCGGTGAACGTTATCGCGCCCGGCGTGCTGCCGGTGGCGGAGAAGATCGCCTTCGCTGCGGCGCAATACCGCGCCCAGGGCCTGACCCCGCTGTTCCGGACGACGCCGCTCTGCCCCGACGACCTGGAGGGGGCGCTCACGGCCGCGGGATTCGCCCGACAGGGCGACAACGCCGTGCAGGTGCTGGACGGTCTTGCGGCCGATGCGCCCGCCGCGACCGCCGTCGCGCCATTGCTGGAGGAAGGCTGGCTCCGCGCCTGGCTGGCGATGGTGCCGGTGCCGGAAGCGGAACTGCCCTTCCTGCGCGCCATCCTGGCGGCGATCCCGATGCCCTGCCTCTATGCCACCGCCTGGGACAAGGGGCAGGCGGCCGCGGTCGCCCTGGGCGTGGTGGACCGCGGCCGGGTCGGGGTGTTCAAGGTGGCGACGCGGCCGGACCTGCGCGGCCGCGGCCATGGCGGCCGCGCGGTGCGGGCCGTGCTTGCCGCCGCCCGCCGGGAGGGGGCGCGGGGCGCCTACCTCCAGGTCGGGTGCGACAACGCCCCGGCCAACCGCCTGTATGCCCGCCTGGGCTTCCGCGCCGCCTACGGCTACAGCTACTGGCGGCCGGCCCCTGCCGCCGGGGGCTAGAACGCCCCCCGCAGCAGCACGCGGAAGTCGCGGCCGGGCTGCGGCACGCGGTCCTTCAGGAAGGAGGTGGAGAGCCGTACCTCCTCGTCGGTGATGTTGCGGGCCTCCAGCAGCAGGCTGATGTCGCGCCCCGCGAAGGGGTGCCAGTCCAGCGACGCGTTCAGGACGGTGTAGCCGTCCGTCGGCAGCTCGAAGGACGCCGTGCGGTCCTGGTCGTCGGCCCAGACCACCTCCGCCCGGGCGGCGAAGACGGGCGTTTCGTAAGACACGCCGCCGCGGAGCTGGAGCGGCGGGATGCGCGGCAGGGGCTCGTCCAGATCCTTGTTCCGGGTCCGGACATATTCGGCGGAGGCGTCCAGCAGCACGGCCTGGTCGCCGCTGCGCCAGACCGCCGCCCCCAGTTCCACCTCGAAGCCCCAGAAGCGGGCGTCGGCGGCGGAATACTGCGCCACCGGCAACCCGTCCTCCTCCGCCCCGGTGAAGGCCTCGTAGATGAAGCCGTCGAAGTCGGTGCGGTAGATGTTGAGGGCGCCGGTGACGGGACCGCCGGTCTTCTTCAGGGTCGCCTCCACGCCCACGGCCGTCTCCTCGTCCAGGGTCCGGTCGCCGACCTCGTAGATCCCGGTGGCGAGGTGCGGCCCGTCGGAGAGCAGTTCCTCCGCGTTCGGCGCCCGCTCGGTGCGGGACAGGCTGGCGCCCAGCAGCCAGCCGTCCGCGAAACGGTAGGCCGCCCCGCCGGAGAGGCTGAGGCCCGTGAAGTCGCGGTCGAAGCGGATGTCCGACGCCTCGACCGACTGCCGCTCGATGCGCGCACCGGCCTCCAGCGCCCAAGGACCGAGGTCCAGCCGCTGCGCCGTGAACAGGCCGTACTGTTCGGTCACGCTGGGCGGTACGAAGGCTTCCTCGCCGTCGGCGCGGAAGTCGCGGCGCTGGGCCTGGACACCGGACGCGCCGTCCAGGCTGCCGCCCAGCAGTCCCTGAACCGGCCGCTGCACCAGTTCCACCCGGCCTTCCCAGCCCTTGTTCTTGAAGACGGTGCCGACCTCGTCGCCCTCCAGTTCGGTGTGCTTGTAGTCGGCCCAGCCGAACCGCAGGCGGGTGGTATCGAAGACCAGGAAGTCGCGGTCGATCTCCCCGATCACGTCCAGGCGGGTCTGCTCCAGATCGATATGGACGTTCTCCTCCTCGCCATGATCGTGGTCATGGTCATGGTCATGACCATGGTCGTGATCGTGGTCTTCCTCCTCGGCGTGCCCGTGGGAATGCCCGCCGGGGATACCGTACCGGGAGTCCGTGCGGCCGACGCTGGCGCCCAGGAAGCCCCAGTCGCCGACGGCGCTCAGACCCAGGGTGCCGCCCTTCTGCTCCAGGTCACTGTTGTCCACGGTCCCGACCGGCCCCTGGTCGATCTCGTGGGCATGGCCGGCATGCTCCGCCGCCTCCTCGGCCCGCCGCGCGGCGGACCAGGCATGACCGTCCACCTCGAAGTCGTCGGCCTTGCGGTAGTAGCCGTCGGCATGCAGCACCAGGGTGTCGCCCAGCGCCTGATCCACGCCCGCCGCGGCCAGACGCTCGTTCGCATTGCTGCCGTAACCCAGCCGGGCCAGGGCCGCCGTGCCGCCCTCGGGCCGCGCCATCGGCACGCGGCCGTCCAGCACGTTGACGACGCCGCCGATCGCGTTGGAACCGTAGAGCAGCGCCGCCGGCCCGCGCACCACCTCGACCCGCTGCGCCGTGGCGAGATCGACGGCGGGGGCATGGTCCGGGCTGGTGGTGGAGGCGTCGATGGTGCCGATACCGCCGACCAGCACGCGCACCCGGTCGCCGCCCAGACCGCGGATCACGGGCCGGGACGCGCCCTGGCCGAAGGCGGTCTGGCTGACACCCGGCAGCCGGTCCAGCGTCTCACCGATCGAGGCCGACAGCGCCCGCTCCAACGCCTCCCCGGCCAGGACGGACGTGCCTTGCAGCACGTCGAAACGCCGCTGGCCGAAGGGCGAGGCGGTGATGACGATCTCCTCGATCCCCGTCCGCCCGTGCGGATCGGCCTCGGGGGTCTGCGCCTGCGCGACACCCGGCGCCAGCACGCCACCGCCCAGCGCCGCGACCGTCGCGGCTGCCCATGCGACCTTCATCGGGAACTCCCCTCGCAGAACGGGTCCGCCACCCGGCGGCCCGAAATGTGATGTTATAACGTATCGCTTCTTGGCAGGAAGACGGGCGCGCGTCAACGCCCAGCGAAGGCCGGCCGATGGCGGCGGAGACAGCGGGAGCGGGTGAAGGTGGCGGGGCCGGTCAGTCCTGGCGGACGCCCTGGAGGCTGGCCCCGTCGAGGACCGCGCCGTCCAGCCGGGCGCCGCGCAGGTCAGCCTGACGCAGGTCGGCGTCGGCCAGCAGGGCGCCGCGCAGGTCGGCGTTGCGCAGATTGGCCCCGGCCAGCCGGGCGCGGTTGAGACGGGTCGGCCAGCGCCGGTCGGGGGCGCCCAGCCCGACGAGGATACCCAGGTTGGCCCCCTGGAGGTCGGCCCCGGCCAGATGCGCCCGCTCCAGATTGGCGCCGCGCAGGTCGGCACCGACAAGTGCTGCGGAGTGCAGGTCGGCGCAGGACAGGTCCGCCATCACGAGATTGACCCCGGTCAGCAGGATGCGCCGGGCCAGCACGCAGGAGAGATTCGCCGCGGTGAGGGTGACGTGGCGCAGATCCTTGGCGGAGATGTCCCAGCCGGTCAGGTCGGCCCGCCGTCCCTCCCGCCCGGCGGTGTGGACCCAGGCGGCATGCTGATCCAGAACGTCGAACAGCGCCTCCGCCACCTCCGCCCCGCCGGGCAGCAGCGCGCCGCGGACCCGCAGGTCGGCGGTCCCGCGCGGATCGAGGATGGCACCGCGGAAGTTGGCCCCCGCCGCCTGCACGTCGCGCAACTGCGCATCGGTCAGCACGGCGCCGGCGAAGTCCGCCTCCTGGACCTGGGCGCCCTGGAGGTTGGCCCCCTCCAGATTGGCGCCCCGGAAATTGGCGCCGCGCAGGTCGGCGTCGCGCAGATCGACCCGCGCGAGGTTGGCGTCGGTGAAGTCCGCCCGCATGACGACGGCGCCGTTCATGCGGACCTCACTGAAGTCCGCCTTGGCGGCGATCAGGCCGGTGAGGTTCGGGATACGCCCGTCGAAGGTCTGCGGCAGCGGCCGGCCGCCGCGATAGACGGCCAGCACCGCCTCCCGCACGTCCGCCTCGCGCAGGCGGGCACCGGACAGGTCGGCCCCGCGCAGGATGATGCCGCGCATGTCGGCGCGGCTGAGATCGGCCTGTTGCAGGTTCGTCAGCCGCAGATCCGCGGCGAACAGGTTCGCGCCCTTGAGCCGGGTCCGGGCCAGCAGCGCCCGGTCGAAGCGGGAGCCGGTAAGGTCCGCGTCGGAGAGATTGACACCGGAGAGCGGCATCTCCGACAGGTCGCACAGGACGAAGATCGCGCGCTGGCCGCCGGGCCGGCCCTCCAGCAGCTTCTGGTGCCGTGCGACGGCCTGAAGCACCTCCGGCAGGGAGGGCCGCCGCCAGATCGGGGACTCGTCACCACCCTCGACACAGACATGCATGGACGGAACCGGCCTTCACGGACGCAAGGTGCGCCCGGAGAGGACATTAGACCGGCACGGCCACGCCGTTGGGAAGCGGGAAGTTTAGCAAAATGCGATCCGTCCGCCCGGCGGCGTCAGCCGGTGACCCTGCGGCGTCAGCCGGTGACCCTGCGGCGCAAGCCGGTGACCCTGCGGCGTCAGCCGGTGAACCTGCGGCAGTTCGACACCATGGTGGTGTAGAGCGTGCGGATCAGGTCGGACGGGCGCAGCCGACCGAAGGGGATGTTCTCGACCGCGTATTCCACCAGCGTCTCGGGCGGGCGCAGCGGCACCACCTCGTAGCCCGCCCGGCGCAGCCCCTCGACGACCGCCTCGGCCTGCTTGACGTAGTTCTCGTTGAACAGGGTGCGGTCCGCCCGCTTGATGGACTGGGCGATGGTCTCAACGATCGACGGCACCGGACCGCATCCCCTTTCAGATCAAGCCTCGGCCGAAACCCCGGCCCGCCGCAGTTCCCCGTCCAGGCGGCCGGCCAGGAACAGGAAGAACATGCGGAAGTCGCTGACCAGCGACCACAGCGGATAGGTGAAGGTCGCCGGACGGTTCCGCTCCACCGTGGCATGGGACAGCCAGGCGAAGAAGTAACCGCACAGGGGCAGGCCGAGCAACCAGAGCGGCCGCCCGGCCACCAGCGCGTAGATGACACAGGCCAGCCCCAGGGCCGTGCCCGCATAATGGAAGGCACGGGTCGCTGGCCGGCTGTGTTCGCGCAGGTAGAAGGGCCAGAAATCGGTGTAGGTCGTGTAGAGGCGTTCAGCCATGGACGCATTCCTCCCGCCGCCTGAGCGCGGACGTCGGATTCTTGTCAAGACGACGCCCGATGGATAAGTCAGGATGCAACCCGCGGCTTGTCAAGCCACGGACTGTTTCGGTCGAAACCGTCAACAGGGAACGGGAAGATGGGCTACAAGGTCGCCGTCGTGGGCGCCACCGGCAATGTCGGGCGCGAAATGCTCCAGATCCTGGCGGAGCGCAGCTTCCCCGCCGACGAGGTGGTGGCGCTGGCGTCCGAGCGCTCCGTCGGCCAGGTCGTCTCCTTCGGCGAGGACGACGAGCTGCGGGTCCAGGACCTGTCGAGGTTCGATTTCAAGGGCATCGACATCGTTCTGTCCTCGCCGGGGGCCAAGGTGTCGGCCGCCTTCGCGCCGCGCGCCGCCGAGGCGGGCGCCGTGGTGATCGACAACACCAGCCAGTTCCGCATGGACCCCGACGTGCCCCTGGTCGTGCCGGAAGTGAACCCCGGCGCCATCGCCGGCTGGTGCAAGAAGGGCATCATCGCCAACCCGAACTGCTCCACCATCCAGATGGTGGTGGCGCTGAAGCCGCTGCACGATCTGGCGACGATCCGGCGCGTCGTGGTGGCGACCTACCAGTCCGTCTCCGGCGCCGGCAAGGACGCCATGGACGAGCTGTTCACCCAGACCCGCGCCATCTACGTCAACGATCCGGTGGAGCGGAAGAAGTTCACCAAGCAGATCGCCTTCAACGTCATCCCGCACATCGACTCCTTCATGGACGACGGCGCCACCAAGGAAGAGTGGAAGATGGTGGTGGAGACGAAGAAGATCCTGGACCCGAAGATCAAGGTCGCCGCCACCTGCGTGCGCGTGCCCGTCTTCATCGGCCATTCCGAGGTGGTGAACGTCGAGTTCGAGCGCCCGATCACGGCAGACGAGGCCCGCCGCGCCCTGCGCGCCGCCCCCGGCGTCTCCGTCATCGACCACCGCGTGGATGAGGGCTATGTCACCCCGGTCGAGGTGGCGGGGGAGGACAATGTCTTCGTCAGCCGCCTGCGCGAGGACATCACCGTGGAGAACGGCCTCTCCATGTGGATCGTCGGCGACAATCTGCGCAAGGGCGCTGCGCTGAACGCCGTGCAGATCGCCGAGACGATGATCCGCGACGGTCATCTCTGACCGCCGCCCGGACGGCATCCGGAAGCGACAACGGCGGCCCGAGGGCCGCCGTTCGCGTTTCTGCGGAACCTCCGCCGGGGCGGGGGCCGCGGATCAGCCGCGCAGTTCCACCAGCAGGTCGCAGGTCGGCGTGCCGAGCCCGCGGTTGAAGAAGCGCACGATCATGCCGGTGGCGTCCTTGACCGGCAGGGTGGTCGACTGGCCCGGCGCCATCTCCAGCCGGCGGCCGGTGGTGGCGAGGGCGGATTCGGTCAGGCTGTATTCCAGCACGCAGCGCCGGTTGCCCTCATTGTGGAAGACCGCTTCGCCGGGACCGGCGATGCGGAACTCGTAAGAGCGGCCGCGCTCGAAATCGACCCGGCCGCGGCAGGGATTCTCCCGCCCGACCTCGCAGCCGAACTCCCCCGTCGGCCCCGCGGGTGCGTCTCCGACCTGGGCTCCCCCCTGGGCCGCGGCCGGCAGGGCTGGCAGCGCAAGGAGCAGGACGAGCGGCAGGAAGGCGGTACGGACCATGGTGCGACTCCGGAAACCGTGCTGCCGATGGGGGTAGCGCGGGCACAGGGGTGGTGACAAGCGAAAGCGACCGCGGCGGTCCCGCGCAGGGAAGACGGGTCCGGCGACGTCAGCGCACCTTCTCGGGCACGAACAGGCGGCGCGGACGCACCAGCTCCTCCTGCGCGGCGATGAGCTGCAACTCCCGCCGGCCGGCCGCCGCCGTGGCGGTGAAGACGGCATAGATGGCGGAAGCGGCATGGCCCAGCGCCTCGGCAGGGGAGCCCGTCTCCAGCAGCTTCGCCAGGAACAGCGCCGCGGTGGCATCGCCCGCCCCGTTCGCCGGCGGGGTGAGGTCGAGCCGCGGCGTGGCGACGATCCAGGCGCCGTCCGGCGTGTCGAGCAGCATCTCGATCCGGTCGGCCGGCGCATCCCGCCGGGCGAGGCTGGTGACCAGCGCCAGCCGCGGTCCCAGGGCGCGCACGGCCGCCGTCGCCTCCAGTGCCCCGGCGAGGTCCTCCACGACACGGCCGGAGAGGTATTCCAGCTCGAACTGGTTGGGCGTGATGATGTCCGCCAGCGGCACCGCCCGGTCCCGGAAGAACTCCGGAATGCCCGGACGGACGAAGAAGCCGCGGCCGACATCGCCCATCACCGGATCGCAGCACCAGACGGCCCTGGGGTTCAGCCCCTTGACCCGCACCACCGCGTCCAGCACGACCGCCCCCAGGGCGGCATCGCCCATGTAGCCGGTCAGCACCGCATCGCAGCCGGCGAGCCCGCCGCGCGCCGCCACCCCCGCCAGGATCTCCGCCACATGGTCGGGCGGGAAGACGGTGCCCGTCCAGGCGCCGTAGCCGGTGTGGTTGGAGAACTGCACCGTGTTCACGGCGATGGTCTCGCAGCCCAGCCGTTCCAGGGGGAAGACGGCGGCGCGGTTGCCCACATGGCCGAAGGCGACGTGGGACTGGATGGTCAGGATGGTCGTCATCACGGTCCGGGTCAGGCTTTCCTGATCCGACCCTACCGCCTAGGATGCCCGCCGAGAACCCTGGACCCGGGAGATCCGCCATGCACGACCGCCCCCGCCGCTCCGTCCTCTACATGCCCGGTGCGAACGCCCGGGCGCTGGAGAAGGCCCGGACGCTGCCCGCGGACGGGCTGATCCTGGACCTGGAGGACGCGGTCACCCCGGAAGCGAAGCCGCAGGCCCGCGCGCAGGTGGTGGCCGCAGTGCGGGCGGGCGGCTACGGCCGGCGCGAGGTGGTGGTGCGGGTCAACGGGCTGGACACGCCCTGGGGCCACGCCGACCTGACCGCCGCCGCGACCTGCGGCGCCGACGCGGTGCTGCTGCCGAAGGTGGAGACGGCGGAGGCCCTGCGTCAGGCGGAGCGGGTGCTGGCCGCCGCCGGGGCGCCGGAGAGCCTCGCCCTCTGGGTAATGGTGGAGACGCCGCGCGGCGTCCTGAACGTGGCGGAGGTCGCCGCCGGTTCCCCCCGCCTCGCCTGCCTGGTGATGGGCACCTCCGATCTGGCGAAGGACCTGCGCTGTGCCCACACGCCCGACCGGCTGCCCTTCCTGACGAGCTTCGGCCTCGTGCTGCTGGCCGGCCGGGCGAACGGACTGGCCGTGCTGGACGGGGTGCATCTGGACCTGGACGATGCCGAGGGGCTGGCGGCCGCCTGCCGGCAGGGCCGGGAGCTGGGCTTCGACGGCAAGACCCTGATCCACCCCAACCAGATCGAGGCGGCGAACCGCGCCTTCGCCCCGACGCCCGACGAGGTCGCCCGCGCCCGCCGTCTGATCGCCGCCCATGCCGAGGCGACCGCCGCCGGCAAGGGCATCACGGTGGTGGACGGCAAGCTGGTCGAGGCGCTGCATGTGGAGCAGGCCCGCCGGCTGGTCGCGCTGGCGGAGGCCGTGGGCATCGACGCCTGACAGCTGCCGTCAGGGCGGGGCCGCGGGCGGCGGCGGGAGCGGACTGCCCCCC
The DNA here is from genome assembly GCF_042665545.1 of Rhodocista pekingensis. Taxonomy (NCBI): domain Bacteria; kingdom Pseudomonadati; phylum Pseudomonadota; class Alphaproteobacteria; order Rhodospirillales; family Azospirillaceae; genus Rhodocista; species Rhodocista pekingensis. The sequence goes on from NZ_JBHTCM010000014.1 coordinate 54,156, forward strand.
GCGGACAGCCGTGCCAGCGCCTCCGCGAAGGCGCCGGCGGAGACGGCGGCGTTGTAGCCGGCACTGGTGACGGCAACCTGCACCGCCACCACGGCAAGGTCGTCGCCGCTGCCGCTGAGGATGGCGGAGCCGCTGTCCCCCGGCACGGCGTCGCAGTCGTGCAGCCAGAGGTCCGGGTCGGCCCGGCCCTGCGCCGTGGCGATGCCGCTGCCGATCCCGGTCAGGCCGCAACCGGCGGCCCGCATCGGCAGGTGCGCCCGGTCCTGGCCGTAGCCGATGCGCGACAGGGTATGCCGGCCCAGCGCCGCCTCCACCGCCGCGGCGGAGAGCGGGCGCACCGGCACCGGCCGCAGCGCCACCGGCGCGTCCAGCAGCAGCAGCGCCCAGTCGTGGGAGACGGTGGCAAGGCTGGCGCCGCGCCCGGGCCGGTAGCCCGGCCCCACCTCGTAGGAGGCGCCACGGGCGTGTACCGCGAACTCCCCCCGCTGGTAGCCGGCCACGAAATGAAGGGTGTGGGGCGGCACGAACAGCCGCGTGCGGGGGTGCAGCAGGCAGTGCGCCGCCGTCAGCACCAGCCGCGGCGCCACCAGCGTGCCGGTGCAGAAGCCGCCGGCCTCCCGGTTCACCCGGCCGATCGCGGTGTAGGGCCAGACGTCGGGCTCGAACGGCTGGCGGTCGTCGGTCCCGATGATGCCGGGCAGTGCCGGCCGCTGCGGGGCGGTCTGGGACAGTGCCGGCCACGGCGTCAGCATCGCGGCCAGCAGCGGGAGGAGGAGAAACCGGGGCATCCGCATGGAAGCCACCATAGCCCCGGCCGGCCGGTCACGGCCATCCCCCCGGACGACTCACATCCCGCTTGACCGGACCGTGCCGGAATGAGAGGGGACGAGGGTGAAGAAAAGAAAAGAAGAGGAGGACGACGTGCCTGGCACGGTCGAACACACGAAGATCGAGAGTTTCCAGGATGCCGAGGCGGCCCTGCGCCGCGTCGCCGAGCTGTACGATGCCGCCGCGGGCCACCTGCGCGACCGCTTCGCCGCCTTCGCCGGCGGCGCCGACCTGGGCGGGCGGGTGCGGGCCTGCTACCCGTTCGTACAGCTCCGCGTCCAGCACGAGCCCCGGGTGGACAGCCGCCTCTCCTTCGGCTTCGTCGCGGCCCCGGGCCTCTACCGCACGACGCTGACGCGGCCGGACATCTTCGGCCACTATTACCGCGAGCAGTTCCGGCAGCTCCTGGTGAATCACGCCGCACCGCTGGAGGTGGGGGTTTCCGACGTCCCCATCCCGATCCAGTTCGCCTTCCCGGAAGGCATGCATGTCGAGGGCAACCTGGACCCCGAGCGCCTCTACCAGCTCCGGGAGTTCTTCGACCTGCCCGACCTGTCGCTGATGGATGACAGCATCGTCAACGGCACCCATGTGACCCCGCCGGGCGAGCCGGAGCCGCTGGCCCTGTTCACGGCGCCCCGGGTGGACTACAGCCTGCACCGGCTGAAGCACTACACGGCGACCAGCCCGGACCATGTGCAGAACTACGTGCTGTTCACGAACTATCAGTTCTACATCGACGAGTTCGTGCGCCGCGGGCACGAGATCATGCAGCCCGCCGACGATCCGGCCGTGGCGGAGTACCGCCGCCAGTACATCGCCTTCGTCGAGCCGGGCGACCGCGTCACCTGGAACCAGGCCGTCTATCCCGGCCGGGCGCCGGAGGGCGAGCGGGCGGCGCGGCTGCCGCAGATGCCGGCCTACCACCTGAAGCGAGCGGACGGGAACGGCATCACCATCGTCAACATCGGCGTCGGCCCGTCCAACGCCAAGACGATCAGCGACCACATCGCCGTGCTGCGCCCGCATGTCTGGCTGATGCTGGGCCACTGCGCCGGCCTGCGCGACACGCAGCGGCTGGGCGACTATGTGCTGGCGCACGGCTATGTCCGCGAGGACAAGGTGCTGGACGCCGACCTGCCGACCTGGGTGCCGGTGCCGCCGCTGGCCGAGGTGCAGGTGGCGCTGGAAGGGGCCGTGGCCCGCATCACCGGGCTGGAGGGCTACGACCTGAAGGCGATCATGCGCACCGGCACCGTCGCCACCATCGACAACCGCAACTGGGAGCTGCGCGACTACCGCGAGCCGGTGCAACGGTTCAGCCAGTCCCGCGCCATCGCGCTGGACATGGAGAGCGCCACCGTCGCCGCCAACGGCTTCCGTTTCCGGGTGCCCTACGGCACGCTGCTGTGCGTCTCCGACAAGCCGCTGCACGGCGAACTGAAGCTGCCGGGCATGGCCAACCGCTTCTACCGCGAGCGGGTGGACCAGCACCTGGCCATCGGCATGCTGGCGCTGGAGATCATGCGCGACTACGGGCTGGAGAAGCTGCACAGCCGCAAGCTGCGCAGCTTTGTCGAGGCGGCGTTCCAGTAGGCGCGGGGTCGGGGCCGGGAGGCGCGCATCCGGTTTTTCGCCCCATTTCACCGGACAGAGTGTCCTCCCGCCGCCCGCGACCGTTATGTCCGACATGATCCCATTCCCGACGGCCCGACCGGCCGGCCCCCCGATCCGTCGCCTGCCCCTGCTGGCCTTGCTGGCCTTGTCGCTGCTGACCGTGGCGGCGGCGCCGAAGGCCACGATGGCCCAGGAGACCCCCTACACCGTCGAGCTGACCGGGCTGGAAGGGGCGGGTGAGCTGCGCGGGCTGCTGGAGGAGGTATCCCGGCTGGTGGCGCTCCGCGACCAGCCGCCCCCCTCACCCATCGGCCTGCGCCGGCGGGCCGAGGCGGACCGCGACCGGCTGGCCGCCGCGTTGCGGTCGGAGGGGTATTTCGCGGCCGTGCTGGACATCGACGTGGAGACGGGCGCCAGCCCGGCCACGGTTACGGTCCGGGTCCGGCCGGGGCAGCGCTACACCATCGGCAGCGTCTCCGCCCGGGCCCCGTCGGGAGAGGAGCTGCCGGGTGGCGCGATCACGCCCGGGGACCTGGGCCTGCCCGCCGGTTCCCCCGCCCGCGGCGCCGCCGTGCTGGATGCGGAGGACCGGCTGCGCGCCCGGCTGGCGGCGGAAGGCTACGCCTATGCCCGCGTGCTGGACCGCAAGGTGCTGGTCGATCACGCGCGCCAGGCCATGGACATCGACTTCACGGTGCTGCCGGGCCCCCTGGTGCGGTTCGGGGAGGTCAGCGTGAGCGGCCTGGACACCGTGGGGGAACTCGCCGTCCGCCGCCGCCTGCCCTGGAAACGGGGCGACCGCTACGATCCCGCCCTGATGGACAAGGCGCAGGAGTCCCTGACGGAACTGGGCGTCTTCAACAGCGTCCGTCTGGCCCTGGGAGCGGAACCGACACAGGGGACGGAAGCCCCGGTGAGCGTCGTCGTGCGCGAACAGGACATGCGCTTCATCGGCTTCGGCTTCGACTATTCGACCTCCGAGGGGTTCGGCGCCAACGCCTACTGGGGCCATCGCAACCTGCTGGGTGGGGCGGAGCGGTTCCGTGTCGGCGCCGAAATCTCCGGCATCGCCCGCGATGCGAACCTGAACCCGACGGACTACGACTACAATCTGAACGTGCTCTACCGCGAGCCGGATTTCCTGAGCCGGGGCCAGTCGCTGTCCCTGTCGGGCGAGATCCTGTCGGAGCGGCCCGACGCCTACCGGCGCGACGCCATCGTGCTGTCCGCCATCGTCGAACGTCCGCTGACGGACAGCCTGACCGGCAGCCTGGGCGTCACCTTCGAACAGTCGCGGGTGGAGGACGGGCTGCGGGAGACGACGAACACCCTGGTCGGCGTGCCCGCGGCGGTGACCTGGGACCGCAGCAACGACCTGCTGAACCCGACCTCCGGCTTCCGCCTGAGCGCGCTGGTGACGCCCTATGTCGTGCCCTTCGGAGACAGCGACAACTTCACCATCAGCCGCCTGACCGGCAGCAGCTACTGGGACCTGACCGGCAGCGGTGATTATGTGGCGGCGGGCCGCATCTCCTACGGCAGCATCTTCGGCTCGACGCTGGCGGGAGTGCCCGCCGACAAGCGGTTCTATGCCGGCGGCGGCGGCTCGATCCGCGGCTACGGCTACCAGGAGGTCGGCCCGAAGGACCCCGACGGCGACCCGCTGGGCGGCAAGTCGCTGATCGAGGCGAGTGTCGAGCTGCGCATCAAGGTGACCGACAGCATCGGCATCGTGCCCTTCGTGGATGCCGGCAATGTCTACGACGAGACCTTCCCCGATTTCGGGGAGGAGCTGCGCTGGGGGGCCGGCATCGGCGCACGCTACTACACCGGGATCGGCCCGATCCGGGTGGACTTCGCCGTGCCGCTGAACAAGCAGGAGGGCGACTCCAGTTTCCAGTTCTATGTCAGCATCGGACAGGCGTTCTGACGCCGACGGGGCCGCTCCGGGCACGGCATCCCGCCGGGTCCGCGTGAAACGAAAGAAGAAGGCGGGAAAACCGGATGCATCCTGCACTGCGTTGGACCCTCTGGATCGTCGGAACCCTGCTGGGTCTGGTCGTCCTGGCCGTGGCCGGGGCGCTGGTCTGGCTGTCCACGCCCGGCGGACGGGAGACGGTGCTGGCGCAGGTGGAGCCGCTGGTCCCCGGGCTGGAGATCGAGGGGGCGGAGGGCGGACTGTTCGACCTGGGCGTCGCCCGGCTGACCCTGGCCGACCGCGAGGGCATCTGGCTGACGGTGGAGCAGGCGCGGCTGGACTGGTCGCCGCTGGAGCTGCTGACCGGCTCGGTTCGGGTGAACGCCCTGACCGCGGGCCGTGTCGCGGTCGCACGCGCGCCCGTTTCCGATCCCGACCCGGAACCGGAGACCGACGCCGCCCCCTTCACCCTGCCGGTGGCGGTGGACGTGGACCGGCTGGCACTGGAGCGGGTCGAGCTGGGGGCGCCCCTGCTGGGCGGCACGCCCGCCCTGCTGACGGCCGGGGGCCAGGGCAGCCTGCCCGCCGGCCGGCTGGGCGGCAGCGTGGACCTGCGCGTGGAGCGCATCGACGAGAGTCCCGGCACCGCCGCCCTGCGCGCGACCTACGTGCCGGAGACGAGCCTGGACCTGGATCTGCGGCTGGCCGAGCCGGCGGGCGGCGTGCTGGCCCGGCTGCTGGAAATCCCGGGCGGGCCGCCGGTGGACGTGACCGTCACCGGCGAAGGCCCCCTGACGAACTGGACCGGCCGCCTCCAGGCCAGGGCCGGCGACGTCGCCAGCGCGCGCGGGGAGGCCCGCATCCGCCCGACGGGCGACGCCTTCGCCTTCGGCCTGGACCTGTCCGGCGACGTGGCGGCCCTGGCGCCGGAGACGGTCGGCGGCCTGCTGGGCCGCACGGTCACGGTCGCCGCCGGCGGGCTGCTGCAACCCGGCGAGCGGATCGCGCTGGACGGCTTCACCGTCACTGCCGCGGCGGGCACCCTGGCCGGCCAGGGCGTCTACGATCTCGCGGCGGACGAGATCAGCGCCGGCCTGATCTTCAGCGCCGGAACCGGCTCCGCCCTGCACACGGTCCTGACCGAGCCGGTCTTCGGCAATGCCCAGCTCGTCGCCCACGTCAAGGGACCGGCAGCCGGCCCTTCCATCGTCGCCAGACTGACCGCCGACGATCCCGCCTGGCGCCAGTTCGGGGCGGAGGCGCTGGTGCTGGATGCGACGGTGGAACCACAGGAGGGCGGCTTCGGGCGGCTGGCGGTGACGGCCACGGCGACGCTCCAGGGCGCCATGACGGGGGATGCACGGCTGGCTCCCCTGCTGGCCCCGAGCACGATCCTGTCGGCAGGCGGCATGGTGGAGACGGCGGAAGGGCTGGTCCGGCTGGACAGGCTCTCCCTGGATGCCCCGGCCCTGGATGCGACCGGCAGCGCCACCCTGCGCGGCTGGGGGACGGAAGCCGAGGCGACCCTGCGCCTGACGGCGGAGAGTCTGGCGCCCCTGTCGCCGCTGGCCGGCACGGACCTGTCCGGGGCGCTGGCGGCGACGGCGGGGATCACCCGCCGGAACGGTGTGCTGACGGCGGAGATCGACGCCACCGGCCGGAAGCTCGCCACCGGGATCGCCGCCGCGGACGCCCTGCTGGGACCGGAGACGACACTGGCCGGCCGTGTCGTCAGCGACGACGCGCTGCGCGTCCCCGCCCTGTCGCTGAAGACGGGACACCTGGCGCTGTCCGGCACGGCCCGGCTGGAGGCCGGCCGGCTGACGGCGGAGACGAAGGCGACGCTGGCCGATCTCGCTCCGCTGGGAAACGCGCTGGGCACGCCGCTGGCGGGCTCGGCGCAGCTCACCGCCCGGATCGCGGGACAGACGGAGGCCCTGGGCCTGGAGGCGACCGGCAGCGCCGCCGACCTTGCCGTTCAGGGCCGCCGCTACGGCGACGCCACGCTGGCGCTTGCCGCCACCGGCCTGCCGGCCGCCCCCGCGGGGACCCTCACCCTGGAGACGCAGGTGGAGGGCGAACCGGCCCGGCTGTCCGGTCGCTTCGCCCTGGCCGGGGACAGCCTGCGCCTGTCCGACCTGGGGCTCCAGGTCGCGGAGAACCGCATCACGGGCGACGTGGTGGCCGACCTCGCCGCCCGCACCGCCGACGGCACCCTGACCGCCGCCCTGCCCGATCTGTCGCCGCTGGCGGCCCTGGCCGGGCAGGACCTGTCCGGACGGGGCGACGCCCGTCTTGTGCTGACCACCCGACGCGGCGGGCAGCGGGTGGAGCTGGAAGCGACCCTGCGTGATCTGGACCGGCCCGGCGCCGACCAGGGCGCCCGCCGGATCGCGCTGTCCGGCAGCATCAGCGACGCGGTGACGAAGCCGACTCTGGACCTGCGCCTGAGCGGCAGCGGCATTCGCGCGGCCGAGACGATTCTGGAACGCCTGGAGGCCACCGCCCGCGGCCCCCTGACGGCCACCGCCCTGACGATGGAGGCGGCGGGCCGGCAGGCCGGGCAGCCCCTGACCCTGACCGGGGCCGCGACCCTGGGGCAGGACAGGGATGCCACCCGGATCGCCCTGGAGCGGCTGTCCGCGGCGCTGGGCGGCACCCCGCTGCGGCTGACCAGGCCGGCAGTGCTGGCCTTCGGCGACGGAAGCCTGCGGGTGGAAGGGCTGGCGCTCGCCTCCGCCGACGCCCGCATCGCGCTGGAGGCCGATCTGGGGCCGCGCCGTTTCCAGGCCGACGCCCGGCTGCGCTCGGTACCGCTGGCCCTGCTGCGGCTGGCCGACCCGACCCTGACCGTGGACGGAACCCTGGACGGAACCCTGACCCTGGGGGGAAGCCCGGCCGACCCGACCGGCGACCTGCGCCTGACCATCGCGCGCTTCCGCGTCGCCCCGGCGGAGGAGACGGTGATCGCCCCCGTGGACATCCGCATCACCGGCGACTGGCGTGGCGGCCGGGCGCGGGCGACGGCCGAAGCGAAGAGCGACGCCGCGACCTCCGACCTGACGGCCCGTGCCGAACTGCCGCTGGTGCTGGCGGCACCCCTGTCCTTCGCCGTGCCGGAGGGCCGTCCGGTCTCCGGCAGCCTGGAAGGCACCCTGGAGCTGTCGCAGCTCAACGACCTGCTGGCCGCCAGCGGCGACCGCATCGCCGGCCGGCTGACCGCCGACCTGGATCTGACGGGCACGGTGGGGAATACCGCCCTGGCCGGAACCGCCAGCATCGCCGGGGGACGCTACGAGAACCAGACGCTGGGCACCGTCGTCCAGGAGATCCAGGGCACCCTGGTCGGCGACCCGGACGGGCTGCGCGTGCGCGACCTGCAAGGCCGCACGCCCAACGGCGGCCGGGTCGAGCTGAGCGGCGCCGTGCGCCTGGACCCCGCCTTCGGAGACCGCCAGATCGACCTGCGCCTGCTGGCCGACCGCGCCCGCGTGGCGCAGACCGACCTGGTCAGGGCCGATGCCGACGCCGACCTGACCCTGCGCGGCAGCTTCGTGCAGGCGCTGCTGTCGGGCGGGGTGCGTATCCGGCAGGCCAATGTGAGCATCCCCGACCGGCTGCCGCGGCAGGTGGTGGACCTGGAGATCGAGGAGGCGAACAGCCCCGGCGCGGCGGAAATGGCCCGGTCCATGCGGGTGCCCGGGCACAAACCCCCGGCTGGCCGCAGCGCTCCGGACCGTGGCGGCCTGGACCGGCCGGCGGCCCCGGCCGGAGACGCGCCTCCGCCGCCGACCGCCGTGGCCGAGACGGCGCCCGCGGCCCCTGCGCCCGATACCGGCATCCGGATCAACCTGAACCTGGACGTGCAGGCCCCGAACGAGATCTACATCCAGGGCCGCGGCGTGGATGCCGAGTTCAAGGCCGACCTGGACGTGCGCGGCTCCACGGGCGAGCCGCTGGTGGTCGGCGCCATCACCCTGCTGAAGGGGCAGGCGGACGTGCTGGGCCAGACCTTCGCCCTCAGCCGCGGCATCCTGACCTTCACCGGCGACGGTTCCCTGGAGCCGCGGCTGGACCTGGAGGCGCGCGCCGAGCGCGGCAACCTGACCGCCATCATCGCCGTCAGCGGCACCCCGTCCAAGCCGGCGGTGAAGCTGACCTCGGAACCGGCCCTGCCGGAGGACGAGGTGCTGGCCCGGCTGCTGTTCGACCGGGGCCTGGGCGACCTGTCCGCACTGGAAGCGGTGCAGCTTGCCCAGAGTGCCGCCCAGCTCACCGGCGTTCTGGGCGGCGGTCCCGGCGTGCTGGACGATTTCCGCCGCTCCCTCGGGGTGGACCGGCTGGAGCTGCGCGGCTCGGAGACCGGCGAGGGCCTGGGCACCGTGGCCGCCGGACGCTACATCGGCGACGAGGTCTATCTCGGCGTGGAGCAGGATCTGGGCACCGGCGAGAGCCGCGCCACGGTGGAGTACGACGTCACCGAGGCGATCCGCCTGCGCGGCGAGGTCGGCCGCGAGAGCAAGGTCGGCGTCCAGTTCCAGTGGGATTACTGATCCCAGTCGGATCACCGGGCGGCCAGAACCGGCCACGGCCCCATCTGCGCAGGCGCGAAGGCCCTGCCGGTTCGTTCATGTCGTCTTGTCAGGTTCGGACTGTCGTGTTATTTCTTATCTGCGAAGCTCCGAAGATAACAAAAAGACAAAGGCAAGATACAAAAAGGAGCGGCTCGGGCTGGCTCCGCCAGTCCCAGGGGAATGGCACGGCGGGTATCCGCCACCCGATGGGAGGAACGCATGGCCGAGATCGTGGTCCTGGGCGCGGGCCTGGGAGGAACGCTGGCAGCTTTCGAAATCCTGCCGACCCTGAGAAAAGAAGACCGCCTGACCGTGGTCGGTCAGGGCCGGACCTTCCACTTCGTCCCGTCCAATCCGTGGATCGCAGTCGGATGGCGGGACAGGCAGGACATCGAAGTCGATCTGGACAACGTCATGGCGCGCCGCCGGATCAGGTTCGTCTCCACCGGCGCGGAGCGCCTGCATCCGGCGGAAAACCGGATCGACCTCGCCGACGGGTCGTCGCTTGGTTACGACTATCTGGTGATCGCCACCGGACCGGAGCTGGCCTTCGACGAGGTTCCGGGCCTGGGACCGGAGGGCTTCACCCATTCCATCTGCCACATCGACCACGCCGTGAAGGCGAAGGAAGCCTTCGACCGCTTCCTGGCGAAACCCGGCCCGATCATCGTCGGGGCGGCGCAAGGGGCCTCCTGCTTCGGTCCGGCCTACGAATTCGCCCTGATCCTGGATACGGAGCTGCGCCGCCGCCGCATCCGCGACCAGGTTCCCATGACCTTCGTGACGGCAGAGCCCTATATCGGGCATCTGGGACTGGACGGGGTGGGGGACACCAAGTCGCTGCTGGAAAGCGAACTGCGCAACCGGCACATCAAATGGATCACCAACGCCCGCATCCTGGGGGTGGAAGCGGGCAGCATGAGCGTGGAGGAACTGACCGACGACGGCCAGATCCGCAGGACCCACGCCCTGCCCTTCGCCTATTCCATGATCCTGCCGGCCTTCCGCGGCGTGGCGGCCCTGCGCGGTGCGGAAGGGCTGGTGAACCCCCGCGGCTTCGTCGTCGTGGACGCCTACCAGCGCAATCCGACCTTCCCGAACGTGTTCGCCGTCGGCGTCTGCGTGGCGATCGCGCCGACGGGGCCGACACCGGTGCCGGTCGGCGTGCCGAAGACCGGGTTCATGATCGAATCCATGGTCACCGCCACGGCGGAGAATCTGCGCTGCCTGCTGCGCGGCAGGCCGGCCCACAGCCAGGCGACCTGGAACGCCGTCTGCCTTGCCGATTTCGGGGACGGCGGCGTCGCCTTCGTGGCTCAGCCCCAGATCCCGCCGCGCAACGTCAACTGGTCGTCCAAGGGCCGCTGGGTCCACTGGGTGAAGATCGGCTTCGAGCGCTACTTCATGAACAAGATCAGGGGCGGACGGAAGCAGCCCTTCTATGAGAAGCTGCTGCTCGACCAGCTCAACATCCGCCTGATCAAGTCGCGCCCCGATGTCGTCGCGGAGCCCGCCGGACAGGACTGAGCAGACGTCTCAGGCCAGGTGGACCTGGTTCCGGCCGGCTGCCTTGGCGCGGTAGAGAGCGGCGTCCACCCGCCGGAACAGGGCGTCGATGCTCTCCCCCGGGGTGGCCTGCCCGACGCCGATGCTGACGGTGACGCCCCTGCCCACTGGCCCGACGCTCCCCGGCCCGAGGTCGGCGATGGACAGCGCGGCGACGGCCCGGCGCAGGTCAGAGGCCAGGGCCTGCGCCGAGACGGCATCCGTCTCGGGCAACAGCAGGGAGAACTCCTCCCCGCCCCAGCGGGCGAGGCAGTCCACCTGCCGCGAGCGCCCGGCCAGGACGCCCGCCACCATCTGCAACGCCCGGTCCCCGATGGCGTGGCCGTGCGTGTCGTTGAACTGCTTGAAATGGTCGATGTCGATCAGCAGCAGCGAGAAGGGCCGGCCGTAGCGCAGGGCGCGCGCGGCCGCTTCCTCCAGCGCCTGTTCGAAGCGGCGGCGGTTCCAGACGCCCGTCAGGGGATCGTTCAGCGCCGCCTGCTCCAGCGACGCCTCCAGCCGCTTGCGCTCGGTGATGTCCAGCAGCACGCCGTTGATGGAGACGGTGCCGTCCGGTCGCGGCCGCGGCCGGGCACGGCCCAGCAGCCAGCGGCCGGCCCCCGGGGCATCGCCTGCCGCTCCGTCCATCTCCGTCTCCGGCGGATGGACATGGAACTCCTGGTCCCAGGCCACGCCCTCCCGCGCGGCCCGACGCAGCCCGTTCAGGACGCCGATCCACTGCTTGCGGCTCATGGCGCCTGCCAGCATTCCGGGCACCGTCAGATCGGCCCCCGGGGGCAGCCCGACCAGCGTGTTGGCGGCGGAGCTGAAATAGGTCGGCAGCACCCGGCCGTCGGGCCGGACCTCGGCCTGGAAGACCGCCCCCGGCAGGGAGTTGGTGAGGTCGGTGACCCGCGCGTCGCGCTCCTTCTCCTCCGTCAGGTCGCAGAAGCTGACGACGACCCCGACGACCCCGTCGCGGCCGCGCACGGGGCTGGCCGTGATCCGGGCCGGAAACGGCGATCCGTCCCGACGGAAGAGGGGGCATTCGAGGTCGCGCACCGGCTCCCCCGTCGCCGCGACCCGCAGAACGGGATGCGGCGCGGCCCCGCCGGGGCCGAGAAAGCGGCCGATGCCGCCGCGCATCAGCTCGCTCTCGTGGCTGTAGCCGAAGGCCTGCACTGCGGCCGGATTCACGAAGGTGACGTTGCCCAGGAGATCGATCCCGCAGACCCCGTCCTGGACGCTTTCCAGAAGCAGCCGGTTGAACAGCTCGGCTTCGATCACCGCCGTCACGTCATGGATGATGCAGAGCAGCAGACGCCGGTCCTGGAGATGGATGGGGCCGGCATAGACCTGGACGTCGCGCAGCGAGCCGTCGGCCATGCGGTGGCGGAACTGCTGGGGATAATGCCCCCCGCTCCAGGAGGAGATTTCCCGCATCACCGGCAGGACGGAACGGTCCAGGGTGTTGATGTCCCAGACATGCAGGGTCCGGAACCGCTCCCGGCTGTGCCCGTAGAACTCGGCCGCCTTCGGGTTCACATCGACGATGGCGCCGTCGCGCTCCGGGTCGATCAGGAGAATCGGGGCGGCGTTGGTGGCGAACAGGGCGTCGAAGGTGGAGTCGCCCGTGACCGGAGGGGCCGGAGACGGCGTCCGGTCGGGGCCGGCCTGCACCGGCCGCAGTCTGGCGCTGCCCGCCTGCGGGGCATGGCTTTCCTGCTGGGCACGGCTCTGGGGCCCCCTCCTGATCCAATCGATTCGACCGGTCATGCTGCCCGCTTCAACCAAGGGTGTCTGGGATTAGTTTAGCTCAAAATTAGCACTCCTTTGCAGGAAGGAAATATGAAGCATGCGCATTTATGCGCAATGACGGCAGAGGGGGGGATCGGTGCGGACGGATCATGCCGGCGCGCGGGGGCACGGGCGGGCGCATCGGCATCACCGCCGCCGATCCCGGACCCCGCCGCCCCACCTTCAGTTGTGCGCCGCCTGCCGGGCCGCCGCCACCTCCTCGACCGGGACGGGATCACCGAACTGGTTGCCGAAATGGGTGCGGACATAGCCGACCACGGCGCTGATCTGCGTGTCCGAGAGGAAGGAGAAGGACGGCATCGCCTTGCGCCCGTTCACCACCATGGAGACCGGATAGGCCGTCACCTCCAGGTTGGGATTCGCGGCCAGAGCGGGATAGGCGCCCGCACCGGCCGCCCCCTCCCCCGTCGGCATGTGACAGCCCTGGCAGATGGCGCGGTAAAGCTGGCCGCCATCGCTGTAGGCGAAACGGTCCGGTGCCGCGAAGGCGCTGGACTGCACGTCGGTGGACTGTGCCGCCGCCGTCCCGCCGGCGGCGAGCGCCGCAAGGAGTGCCGCTGCGCCGAGCAGTCCGGGCAGCGTCTGCTTCGTCATCTGGGTCATCGTCGGGTTCATCGCTCTCCCCTTCCGGTCAGGTCTTCGAGGGCGCGGGCTGCGCCACGATGCGCTGGTGCAGGCGGGTGATGGCATCCAGGGCCGAGGTGACGGCGCCTTCCTGCCAGGCCGGCAGGTAGGAGGCGTGCTCGCCGGCCAGCAGGACACGGCCGTCGATCTGGCAGAGGTTCCGGTAGTGCTCCGCCCGGGTCTTCTCGGTCCAATGGCCGAAGCAGCCCATGGTCCAGGGCACGCGGTGCCAGGCCACGGCGACGCCGCAGTCGAACTCCTCCCGGTACTGCGGATGGATCTGGGCACCGAACTCGACGGCCCGCCGGACCCGCTCCTCCGGCGGCATGGCGCTGAATTCGTAGGCGTAGGGGCCCCAGGCATAGGCACCGAGCAGCACCGCCTTGCCCTTGGAGCCGTAGCCGGTATTGGGGTAGCCGATCAGCGAGATGGGCAGGTCGGTGTAGCTCATCCCGCCATAGATGGCGTCGTCCTGTTCCCAGAAGCGGCGCTTGAACTGCAACCCGACCTTCAGGCTGGCCTCGTAGGGAACGGCGGCGATGGCGTGCGCCATGGCCGGGCTCACGTTGAGCGGGATCTGGCTGAGGACCGAGAGCGGGATGGTGCAGAGGCACCAGTCGGCCCGGGCCATCTCCGGAGCGCCGCCCTTGCCGTCGTCGAAGCTGACGGTGACGCCGCTCTCATCCTGGTGGATGCCGCGGACCCGTGCCCCGTAGCGGATCCTGTCCTTCACCTGCTCGGCCAGGGCATAGGCCACCCTGTCCATGCCACCCACGGGCTGGAACAGGGTGGTCTGGAACTCCAGTTCGTTGCCGGCGGCGATCTGGCGCCAGAGGCCGGAGCGCAGGATGTCCGCGAAGCCGATCGGCTCGGACGGGACCGGCTCGCCCGACAGGCCGCCGCCGGGCGGCTTGGCGAAGCCCCGCCGCATGCTGGACTCCCCGCCCGCGCGGTAGAGCATCTCGCGGTCGAGCGCCCCCCAGTCGCGCAGCGCTTCCAGCAGGCGCTCGGTGTCCTCCTTCTCGACCAGACCGTCGAGCGCCCCCTTGTGCGCGAGCTTGGCCAGCAGGTCCGCCACATGGCCCTGGAAATCGGCCTCGACCTCGCGGTAGCGGACCGGCCGGCCGCCGAAGGCGTCCTTGGAATGGACGTAGGCGTTGTAGTTGACCTGGGTGAAGGGCTCCAACGGAACGCCCAGGGTCATGCAGTAGTGCATCACGCCATGATGATGGTGGGGGATGCGCCAGGGGCCCGGATTGACATAGTTGCCGGGATCGAAGCCGACCGTCTGGGTGAAGCCGCCCAGCTCCGTGTAGACGTCGCCGCCGCGCAGGGTCCAGCAGCGGCCGCCCGGCCGGTCGCGGTATTCCAGGACCTGGACCTTGTAGCCCGCCTTCGACAGCTCATAGGCCGCCACGAGGCCGGCGACGCCAGCCCCCAGGATCAGCACGGAGGCCCCGGCGGGCGCCGCGGACAGCGCCGGCGGTCCCTTGAACTCGGACTCCGCGGCCAGTCCCAGGCTGCTGGCGGCCTGGTACATCAGCGAGCTGCCGGCCGACAGGCCGATCATGGCCAGAAGACGCCGGCGCGTCAGGGGACCACGGACCGCGGCACCGATGGGATGGGAAGGTGATGGGAGCATTCCGTAACCTCGAACATCGCGGCCGATGCACACCCTGGACTGGGGGACACCGGCCTTGCGGATCAGGCCGAGGCGATGCGGGCGACCTCGCCCGCATCGCTGCGGACGACGTCAGAAAGTGGCCGTGAGGCGGGCATACCAGAGCCCGCCATTGTACCCGAAGGGTGAGCTGTCCGGGTAGATCTGCCCGTAGGAGTAGGTCCCGTCCGCCTGCGTGTAGACACGGTCCGGATGGTTGTCGAAGAGGTTGTCCACCCCGACGGAGAGCGTCAGCCACTCCGCATGGGTGTAGGAGACCTCGGCATCGAACAGCCATTCCGACCCGAAGGTCTGGGCGTAGGAACCGGTGTCCGTCCACTTGGAATAGTAGCTGCCGCGGGTCTGGAAGGAGAACGGCCCGATCGTGTAGAGGGCCGTGAGAGTGCCGCGCCAGTCGGGGAGCATGTCCTCGATGTCGGCCTTGCGGGTATCGCCGATCACCGTCTCGTCGCGGTCGGTGACCTTGGTGCGGTTGTAGTTCAGGGCACCGGTCAGGGCCAGGGTGCCCTCACCCACATCGACGCTGGTGTTGGCGACGACGTCGATGCCCTCGGTCCGGGTGTCGAAGGCGTTGGTGAAGTAGTTGACCAGCCCCAGCGTGTTCGCCCCCGGCACCCCCAGCGCCGCCAGGGCGGCCTGGTCCGCCGCGGTCGGCTCGAAGTCGCCGGAGATGGCGATGCGGTCCTCGACCTTGATGTTGTAGTAGTCGACCGTCAGGGTGACGGCGCCCGGCAGGGTCGCCACGAAGCCGCCGGCGATGTTGAAGGACTCCTCCGGCGTCAGCGGCTCGGCCCCAAAGTAACGGGCGACGACGCTGGCGGCGGGATAGGTGCCGCGGGCGACCGGGTTGGGGTTGCCGGCGACGAAGGTCGTCTGCACCGACGAGGTCTGCGCCTGACCCGGCGTCGGCACGCGGAAGCCGGTGTTGACGGAGCCGCGCAGGGCCAGGGCATCCGTCAGCTCGTAACGGCCGCTGACCTTCCAGTTGATCTTGTCGCCGAAATCGTCGAAGTCCTCGTACCGGCCGGCGACGCCCAGGGTGAAGCCCTCGACGACATCGACCTCGGTATCGAGATAGGCGGCGACGTTGTCGCGCTTGAACTCACCCGAATCCTCGGGCCGGAAGCCGGGATAGCCGTTGGAGCCGACCGGCAGGCCCGTCGGCAGGCCGGTGCGCGCGTCGATGAAGTAGGCGTAGGGACCGACCGCGTAGGAGGCGGTATCGCCGGGGCCGATCTCGTACAGCTCGCGCCGGTACTCGCCGCCGAAGGCGATGTTCAGCGGGCTGGCCAGCCCGACCTCGACCGGATAGGCGAAGTCGGCGTTGAGGTTCGTCTCCTCCTGCACCATCCGGCCGACATAGAAGGAGGTCGGGCTGTCGGGGCCGAGCGACGGGTTGACCGTGTTCTTCAGATCGTAGTCGAGCTGGCTGCGCCCGAAGCCGGCGCTCAGTTCGTAGCGGAAGCCGGAGTCCAGCTCGTGGCGGAAGCCGCCGACGATGGAGGCGTCCTTCAGGTCGCCGTAGAAGCGCGGCGTGAAGCCGTCCGGAAACCAGTCGGTGAAGCGGAAACCGGTGGTCTGGCCGGGGATCGGGATCGTCGGCCCGTTCACGGCATGGTCCAGCGTCGGCGGTCGGTAGTAGAAGCTGCCGTCCGTCTTGCTGCTGCCGTAGTTGCCGAAGGCGAAGATGCTCTTGCCCTCGCCCAGGTCGATGCCGGAATTGACGAACAGGCGCTCGGCCTCGGAATTCGGATCGCCCCAGTTCATCACCGGATCGGGCGCCCCGGCCGTCGCCTCCGGATGCTGGAGGCCGCGGTTGGTCGGGTCGGCGTTCACATACTCCGCACTGGCGTTGAAGAAGCCGGTGTCGCCCAGCGGCAGGCCGACATTGGCCTGGGCCCGCAGATTGTCGCCGTCGCCCTCGAAGGTGGAGCCGTATTGCAGGCTGGCCGAACCGCCGCCGGCATCGTCCTTGAGCTGGAAGTTGATGACGCCGGCGATGGCATCGGAACCGTACTGGGCCGAGGCGCCGTCGCGCAGCACTTCGACCTGCTTGATGGCGATGCTGGGGATCTGCGCCAGATCGGGAGCCTGGGCGCCGGCGGCCAGCGCACCGCCGCCGAGCTGGACCAGGGCGGAGCGGTGGCGACGCTTGCCGTTCACCAGGACCAGGGTCTGGTCGGGCGGCAGGCCGCGCAGTGTCGGCGGCCGGACAAAGGTAGAGCCGTCGGAGATGGCGTTGCGGCTGACGTTGAAGGACGGGACCAGCGTCCGCAGAATATCGTTGGTGTCCGTCGGTCCCTGGCGTTGCAGATCGTCGGCCCCGAAGACGTCGATGGGGGAGAGCGATTCCGTGGCCGTGCGGTTGCTGACGCGCGTGCCCGTCACGATGATCTCGTCCAGGCTCTCCTGTGCCAGCGCCGGCGGAGACATGACCGGGACGAGGCAGCTTCCCGCCGCCAGCCCCAGCATGAGGCGCCGCGAAACCGTGTCGGCGATGCCGCCGCCCCTTCGCGCGGGAGAGCCCGCCAGACTGTCCGTCCTGTTACGATTGCCCGTCTGAAGATTGCCCGTCTGCTTGCTTCTCATTGTGTGCGGCTCCCTGTTCATTCGGTCACGACCCTTCCAGGAGACCGTCCCTCCCCGGAGGCGCAGGGGTTCGTTCAGCCGGCCATGCGGGCCGCTGCGGAGCCGTCCGGAGACGGCCCGTTCCCCTGTCTTGTCGTTGAGAGCGGGCGGCGCCCCTGCCCGTGGGGCCCGGATTGTCCGGTTACCCCGGGACGCCGCCGGACCGGCCCGTTACGGCGTCGCGGGCGCGGGAGCCTTGGCCGCCAGAACCTCGATCTCCACGAGCATGCCCGGGCTCACGAGGCCGGCCACCTGGACGGTGGACCGGGTCGGCTTGTTCGGCTGGTCCGGCGTGCCGAAGAACTGCGAGTAGCCCTCCATCATGCCGGCGAAGTCCATCCGGCCGCCGATCTCGGGATCGCCGACCAGGAACACGGTCATCTGGATGACATCCCCCAGGCTCAGGCCCTGGCCGGCAAGGATGTCCTTGATCCGGTTCAGCACATTGACAGTCTGGGTCTTCGTGCTGCCGAAGGAGCGGATGCTGCCCTTCGGCGCCTCGGCATCGACGATCGGCGGCACCGTGCCGCTAAGGAAATAGAAGGTCGAGCCCGGCGGCACCTGCACGACGGAGGCGATGGGAAAGTCCGGGACGTTGGTCCGCTTGATCTCCTCGGCCTGGAGGGGGCCGCCGGAAAAGAGGGCGGCAGCGCCGAGCACCAGGGACATGGATCGGATGAACTTCAACTTCAGCCTCCTTGCAGGTCAACCACGGGACGGGCCAGGACATGCAACTTATATTGGTATGTCTCCGGCGCCCCGCCCTGGCTATATTCCTGCAATTATCGCGCCACATTTTTGCGGCCGCGAAATCTTGATTTCCGCCGGCTTCCCTTGGCATCTCTTGGCAATTATTCGGTCAGTCCGCCCGGGATTCGCGCACATGCCCAGTTCCGCGGCAACTGGACGCATTGCGACAATCCCGCCCAAGCCCTTGAAGAGGCTTGCAGACGGCGACGGACCCGGCGGTCGGGCGGGTCGCCTGCCGGTCGTCTCGACCCGAGAGAGGAAGAGACGCCGGACAAGAACAGACCCTGCTGCTGCCCCGCTACCGTCTGATCTCCAACGCCCTGGCCTCGGTCAGGGCGTATCGGACCAGTTCGTACTCGAAGGGCGAGCCGGTATCGTAGTAGCGGAAGGGGACCCGGTAGCGGGTGTCGATGGGCTCCAGCCCGTAGCGGGCCACCTTGTAGCTCGTATGCCCGTCGATCCGGTCAGGCACGATGTAGGAGAAGCTGGCCCAGTCCAGCACACGGCCGACCGCGTCGCGCACGTTGGAGGGGCCGAGGGCGGGCAGCACCAGATAGGCGCCGGGCTCCACGCCCCAGTAGCCCAGCGTCTGCCCGAAATCCTCGGACTCACGCCGGATGCCCATCTCCGACGCCACGTCGAACAGGCCGAGAAGGCCCAGGGTGGAGTTCACCGCGAAACGCACCAGCGTCGGCCCGGCCTTGCTGGCCCGCAGTTGCAGCACCGAATTGAGGAAGGTGTTGACCTCGCCCAGGTTGAGGAAGAAGGACGACACCCGCTTGCGCACGAAACCCGGCGTGACGGCGACATAGGCATCGACGACAGGGACCAGCACGTACTCGTCGAGCCGGGCATTGAAGCGGTAGAGCCGGCGGTTCGTCGTCTCCAGCGGATCGGGAACGTAGAGCGGGTCACGCACCTGCGCCGGCCGGTCGTAGAGATCGGGAAGCTGCCGCTGCGGCGGCGCATAACCGCCGGGATCGGCCGTGCCCGCACAGCCGCCGAGCAACAGGAGCAGCAGCAGCGGCCGGGCCAGGGCGCCGAGGGACGCGCAAGGGGGCATGTCCGGCCTCCTCATGGTGCGAGGAACGAGGTGATGAAGGCCATGACGGCCCGGTGCTGGAGGTTCCCCATGTGCCCGCCGTTGGGGTAGATGCGGCTGCGGGCCCCGAACAGGCGGCGCAGTTCCTCCAGATCGCCCGGCGCCAGGATCACATCGTCGGCGTTCGTCATCAGCCAGACCTTGGGGGTAGACGCCAGCCAGGGGCCGAGGCTCCCCAGGCTGGTCTGGTCAAGCAGGTCGGCCCGGGTCAACCCCGGATTCTGCCGCAGATAATAGTCGGCGTAGATGTCCTCGAAGTAGTCCAGCAGGCTGGTCCGGATGGCGACGGCGAAATAGTCCGACATCGGGGTGACCGTCCGGAACGGCCGCCCGGCCGGGAAGATGTAGCCGCCGCCGCGCATCACGTCGGCGCTGAAGATCAGGTTCGCCGCCGACAGCCGGAAGGACAGGCCGATCGCCGTCGCCACCCGGTCGTCATCGGGGCGCAGGCGGGCATAGGCGTCGAAGGTGAAGTCCGGGTCGTTGAAATCCAGTGCGTCGGTGCCGGTGACGGCCGTCAGTTTCGATACCGCCTGGTCCAGAAAGGCGTTCAGCCCGTCGATCCCGTCCGGCAACCCACGGTACAGCATCTCGTCAATGCGCTGGATCGAACGGTAGAGGCTGAGCGGCGGGTTGATCAGCAGCACGCGGTCGAAGCCGAAGGCGCCTTCGCTCTCGTCGAGATGCGCCACGAAGGCGGCATGCCAGGCGCCCAGACTGTAGCCGGTCAGGCGGTAGCCGGTGATCCGGTGATCCTTCCGCAGCCGCGCATCCACCAGCCGCATGACGTGGTAGAGGTCGGCGGCGTCCGTCTCCGCCCGGCCGGGCAGCATGGTGCTGCTGCCGGAGATGATGAAGTTCGGATGGGTCGGCGAGGGCAGCAGCACGACATGCACCCCGGCGCGGTACAGCCCCTGGGCCAGCGCGAGCATGTGGCGGGCGCGGTCGTCGGCGCCGGTGCCGGCGATGACGAAGACCAGCGGCGCCGGACCGGGCTGCAACAGCTCGGAATAGCGCAGCCGGTCCTGATACCAGAAACCGTCCGGGATCGTCCGGTCCGGGAAGACGGTCAGACCGCGCCGGGTCGGCGACAGGTCCGGGTCCTCCGGTGCCCGCATCGCCGGCGGCGTCCCCAGCACGGTGGCGGCCCAGGGATTGCCGATCGGGTAGTCGTAGTCCGGGATCGGTGTGACGGGGGCCGGCGGCGGTTCCGGGTGCCCGGCGCAGGCACCGGCCAGCCCCAGGACCAGCAGCAGCGAGAACAGGCGTACCAGCATCGCCCGCACTGGGCCGGGATTGCCCCGGTGGCGGGTCCTCACATCATCCGAAGCGTCAGGCACGCCCGGTCCTCCCGGAACTGCGGTCGGTCGATCCATCCCGGCCCGTCCGGGGGGCGGGACGATTTCTGGAACTATACTCCAGGAATCGACATTCAAACGCACGCGCGATGACGCTGTTCCCGCACCGCACACAAGACGGTGCCGCGGCCCGTCCGGCAGGGTGGCATCCTCAGCCGGTGACGAGGTTCTCGGCGCCTATGCCCAGGCGGCAGCGCAGTCCCGCCGGCTCCCAGTGGAACTCGACGGGGCCGCCCAACTGGGCCGCGGTGGCGCGCAGCACCTCCGACCCGAAACCGCGGCGCGACGGCGGTCCCGGCACCGGCGGGCCGCCCTCCTCCCGCCAGTCCAGCCACAGCCCGCCCTCCGGCCGCCGTATCCAGACCAGGGAGACATGCCCCCCCGGCACCGACAGCGCGCCGTGCTTGGCGGCATTGGTCACCAGTTCGTGCAGCACCATGGCGGTCGGCTGCACCGCATCGGGCACCAGCACCACCCGCGGCCCGGACAGGAGGGCGGCATCGCCGTAGGCGGCCAGTTCGGCGGCGGCCAGCGTGCCCAGGTCGCCGCCCGTCCAGCGTTCCTGTGCCAGCAGCGAGTGCGCCCGGGCCAGGGCGGCGACCCGGCCGTCCAGGGCGTCGATGAAGCCCTCCACCGTGTCCTGCCGGGTCAGGCGCACGACGCTGGAGACGACGGCGAGCGCGTTCTTCGCCCGGTGGTCCACCTCGCGCATCAGCAGGGTCTGACGCGCTTCCTCGCGCTTGCGGTCGGAGACATCGACCGACGTCCCGATCAGGCCGATCACCCGCCCCGCCGCATCGCGCAGGGGCGCCTTGGTGGACAGCCAGACGGCCGGGGTCCCGTCCGGCAGCCGCACCTGTTCCTCGACCTGCTCGACCTCCCCGGAGTCCATGATCCGGCGGTCGGTCGCCATGATGACGGCCGCATCCTCCAGGCTGTCCAGGAATTCGGCGTCGGTGCGACCGATGTAGAACTCCGGCGGCTTGCCGATCAGGTCGGTGGTGCCGCGGTTGGCGATCAGCATGCGGCCGGCACGGTCCTTGGCGTAGACCACCCCCGGCACGGCATCGATGAAGGTGCGCAGCAGCGTGGTGATACGGTCGCGCTCCGCCTCCGCGGACCGCCTCTCGTGGATGTCGAGCAGCACGCCGGGAAAGCGCAGGGGCGTCCCGTCCGCGGCATGCTCCACGCGCCCGTTGGCCTCGATCCAGCGGTAGACCCCGTCATTGCGCATGACGCGGTACTGACAGGCATAGGGGCCACCCCGCGCGATCGCCTCGGCGATGGCCGCCATCAGGCGGGGCTTGTCCTCGGGATGGACGGAGGCGACCACCGCCTCGATGCCGAGGCCGGTGCGGCAGCGTTCGGGGTCGAGATTGAAGGACGCCGCGAAGCGCGCATCGGCGGTGAAATGGTCGGTCGGCAGATCCCAGACCCAGGTGCCGACGATGGCCCCGGCATCCAGCGCCAGTTCCACCCGCTCGGACTGGGTGCGCAGCGCCCGCTCCTGGGCAAGGCGCTCGGTCACGTCCTGCTCCACGGCCACGCCCCCGACGATGGTGCCGTCGGCATCGCGCACGGGAGCCGCGCTGTTCAGGTGGAGCCGGCGTTCGCCGTCGCCGGCCCGCCGGCATTCCACCAGTTCGCCGCGCACCACCTCCCCCGTGCGCAGGGCCCGGCTCATCGCCCGGTCCTGCGGCCGGATGCGCTCGCCGGTTTCCGGCCACCAGGCGCCCTGGTCGCCGCACTCCCAGCTCCCAGGCTCAAGGCCCAGGGCATCCGAAGCCTCTCCCCAGAGGGCGCGGTGGGCCGCGTTCTCCCGCAGGATGCGGCCGTCCGCATCGGCGATCACGACGCCCACGGGCAAGGCCTCCAGCACGGCGCTGAGCGTCGCCTCGCCGGCCCGCGCCTGCTGTTCCGCCAGCCTGCGGTCGGTCACGTCCTCGCCGGAGGCGAGAATGCCGGTGATCCGCCCGCCGGCGTCGCGCAGCAGGGCGTTGCGCCAGACGATCAGCCGTTCGGACCCGTCGGCGCGCCGGACCGTGTTCTCATGCCATTCGGGCGCCCCGGCCTCTTCCCGCATCAGGGCGTCGAAGACGCGGCGGACCTCCCCTTGGCGACCGGCCGGGATCGCCAGCTCGAACCAGTCGCGCCCGACCAGGGCCGCTTCGTCGGCATGGCCCAGGATGGCAGCGCCACAACGGTTGATGGTTTCGATCCGTCCCGTGCGGTCCAGCACCAGGAGCATGACCTGTGCCGCGTTCAGGCAGGCACGGGCGCGGTCGCGCTCCTCGCGGAGCTGGGCCTGCGACTGCATCCCGGCGGGGCTGGCGCCCGCCGCGTGCCGCCCGGCCGCATACAGGACCGCGCCGCCGAGCAGGAGGCAGAGCGCGACGAGGGGCCGGGTCGGCGGCGCCTCCGGCAGCAGTCCGGTGAGCCAGCCGACCAGGGCGGCAATGGCCGCTCCGGCCAGGGCAAGGCCACTGAACTGGCCGAGGCGTCGAAGAGAAGGCAGGATGGCGTCCCGTGGGTCAGCGTCCGGTCGCATACTTTAGCAGCGCGCAGAGTCCGGACGAGCCGGGCAAAAGTCATAGATTCCATCGGACAGCGGGCACCATGCCCCCTGGCCGGATGGCCGATGGAGGCCGCCCGGAATGGCGGCTGTTTGTTCCCGGACAACGATGGCGTCGGACGACGTCGTTACAGATGCACCGGTCCCGAACGGACGGAACGCCGACCGTGACCTTCTGAGGCAAGGTCGGTCGTTTCATCCGAATCGATTTGACCGGCGATCCCGTTCACCGCAGAGATCGCCCGAGACGGAAACGCGCCGGAATCGACGCGGAAAGGTGCCGGCTTATGCGATCGACGCGATCCTCCCCGCTGCTTCCGAAGTGGTTACTGTCCTTTTCGCTCATCCTGGTCGTTCATATTTCAGCAATGGCGGCTGCCAACGCGGAATCACGCGACGGCGGCACATCGCGTCTTCACGAATACATGGATCGTGTCACCCCGGCCGAGTTGATTCCCGGTGCCGACCGCTTCGGCGCCCAGGACCCGCGGGCGCCGGCCGTGCCGGTCTATCGCGGGCAGGACCTGCTGGGCCACGCCTACCTGACCTCCGATCTGGTGGACACGACCGGCTATTCCGGGCGCCCCATCGACGTGGTCGTCGGCCTGACGCCGGACGGCACCATCGCCGGCGCCCGCCTCGTCGGGCACCATGAACCGATCGTGCTGGTCGGCATTCCGGTGTCGCGGGTGGAGACCTTCATCGCCGGCTATGTCGGTCGGAACGTCTTCGCGCCCGACCTGTCGGACAGGTCGCAGCCGCCGGTGGACATCGTGTCGGGCGCCACGGTGACGGTCATGGTCATCGGCGACAGCATGGTCCGGTCGGCGCGGAAGCTGGCCGCGGCGCTGGGGCTGGCGGGTGCCGGGATGGCCGCGCCGGCACCGCCGCCGCGCACCGTCGCCCTGGACCGGACGGAGCGGCGGGACTGGTCGGCGCTGCTGGGGGACGGTTCCGTCCGCCGCCTGCACCTGACCGTGGCCGAGGTGAACGACGCCTTCGCCCGCACCGGCCGCGCCGATGCCATCGAGCGGCCGGAGCCGGGCCCCGACGACGACACCTTCATCGACCTCTACATGGCCGTCGCCAGCGTGCCCGGCATCGGCCGCAGCCTGCTGGGCGATGCCGGGTACGACGCGCTGGCGGCCACGCTGAAGCCCGGACAGCAGGCGCTGCTGATCGGCGCCACGGGCCGCTATTCCTTCAAGGGCTCGGGCTATGTCCGCGGCGGCATCTTCGACCGGATCGAACTGGTCCAGGGCGATGCCGGCACCCGCTTCCGCGACCGCCAGCACCGCCGCGTCGGGTCGCTGGCCGCGGACGGCGCGCCGGAGCTGGCGGAGATCGGCGTCTTCGCCGTGCCGGAGACGATGAGCTTCGACCCGGCGGCGCCCTGGCGGCTGCAACTGCTGGTCCAGCGGGCCGTGGCCGCCCTGGACAAGAGTTTCGTCAGCTTCGACCTGGGCTACCGCCTGCCGGAGAGCTATCTGGCGCCGCTCGCGCCCGCCGCCCCCGCACCCATGCAGCAGGCCGCGGCGACCACCGCCACCCCGCCGGCGGCCGGGCCGGTGCCGCTCTGGCAGCGCATCTGGGAGACGCGCCGGCTGGACATCGCCCTGACCCTGGCCGCCATCGGCGCGGTCACGGCGATCTTCTTCTTCCAGGACGCGCTGGTCCGCCGGCCCCGTCTGTTCGGCCGGGTCCGTACCGGCGTGCTGCTGTTCACCCTGCTCTGGCTGGGCTGGTACGCCCATGCCCAGCTTTCGGTCGTCAACGTCCTGACCTTCGTGGAGGCCCTGCGCCACGAGTTCCGCTGGGACTACTTCCTGATGGACCCGCTGGTGTTCATCCTGTGGTTCTCAGTGGCGGCGTCTCTGCTGTTCTGGGGACGGGGGGCGTTCTGCGGCTGGCTCTGCCCGTTCGGCGCCTTGCAGGAGCTGACCAACCGGCTGGCGCGGCGGCTGAAGGTGCCGCAGATCACCGTGCCCTTCGGCCTGCACGAGCGCCTCTGGCCGCTGAAGTACATCATCTTCCTGGTGCTGTTCGGCCTGTCGCTGCACAGCCTGGGCACGGCCGAGGTGGCGGCCGAGGTCGAGCCCTTCAAGACGGCGATCATCCTGCACTTCCTGCGTGACTGGTGGTTCGTGCTGTTCGCGGTCGCCCTGCTGGTCGCCGGCCTGTTCATCGAGCGCTTCTACTGCCGCTACCTGTGCCCGCTGGGGGCGGCGCTGGCCATCCCCGGCCGGCTGCGGATGTTCGCCTGGCTGCGGCGCTACCGCGACTGCGGCAACCCCTGCCAGCGCTGCGCCATCGACTGCCCGGTCCAGGCCATCCACCCGGAAGGCCACATCAATCCCAACGAGTGCATCCAGTGCCTGAACTGCCAGGTGCTGTACCACCACCAGAGCCTCTGCCCGGTCGTGGTGGCGCGCCTGAAGAAGAAGGCGCGGCAGGCCGCGGCCCTGACCTCCGACCCGACGACCACGCCGCGGCCGGCGGTCGCCGCCCGGACGGCCCCGGCGGCCGGACCGGCCGCGCCCTGACCCGGTCACATCCCCTTCCCCGACAACAGCGGATTTCCCGAGGAGCCACGTCATGGACGACAGCAACGAGAAGACCGAAGGGCTCAACCGCCGCGCCCTGCTGGGCGGCACCGCCAAGGCCGCGGCCCTGGCCGGCTTCGGCGCCCTGGGCGGTGCCGCCGTCACCGCCGGCGGGCTGGTCGCCCCGGCACCGGCCGCCGCCAGTGGCCGCAGCGTCACCGAGGTGAAGCCCGGCGACCTGGACGAGTACTATGTCTTCCATTCCGGCGGACATTCGGGCGAAATCCGCATCATGGGCCTGCCCTCGATGCGCGAGCTGATCCGCATCCCGGTCTTCAACCGGTGCAGCGCCACCGGCTGGGGCCTGACCAACGAGAGCCGGAAGATCCTGACCGACGGCCTGCTGCCCGAAACCCGCAAGTTCCTGGAGAGCCGGGGCGGGTCCTACCTGAACGGCGACCTGCACCACCCGCACATGTCGTTCACGGACGGCACCTACGACGGCCGCTACCTCTTCTGCAACGACAAGGCCAACACCCGCATCGCGCGCATCCGCTGCGACATCATGCGGGCCGACAGGATCATCGAGATCCCCAACGCCTCGGCCATCCACGGGCTGCGGCTCCAGAAGTACCCGCGCACCGGCTACATCTTCGCCAACGGCGAACAGCGCGTGCCGACGCCGAACGACGGCAAGGGGCTGACGGACACCAAGGGCTACCGGTCCCACTTCACCGCCGTGGACGGCGACACCATGACGGTGGCGTGGCAGGTCTGGGTGGACGGCAACCTGGACAACACGGAAGCCGACTACCAGGGCAAGTACGCCTTCTCCACCTGCTACAATTCCGAGGAGGGCGTGACGCTGGCGGAGATGACGGCCAAGGAGCAGGACTGGCTGGTCGTCTTCAACCTGAAGCGCATCGAGGAAGCCGTCCGCAGCGGCAAGGCGCAGGTCATCAACGGCGTGCCGGTGGTGGACGGCCGCCACGGCTCCCCCTACACCCGTTATGTGCCGATCCCGAACAGCCCGCACGGCGTCAACATGGCCCCGGACGGCATTCACCTGACCGCGAACGGCAAGTTGTCGCCGACCGTGACGGTGATGGATGTCCGCCGCTTCGATGACCTGTTCGACGACAGGATCAAGCCGCGCGACGTGGTGGTGGCGGAGCCGCAGCTCGGGCTCGGGCCGCTCCACACCGCCTATGACGGCCGCGGCAACGCCTACACGACCCTGTTCCTGGACAGCCAGGTCGTGAAGTGGAACATCGACAAGGCCAAGCGCGCCTATACGGGCGAGAACGTCTCCCCCATCGTGCAGAAGCTGGATGTCCACTACCAGCCGGGGCACCTGCACTCCTCCATGGGCCAGACCAGGGAGGCGGACGGCAAGTGGCTGATTTCCCTGAACAAGTTCTCCAAGGACCGGTTCCTGAACGTCGGTCCGCTGAAGCCGGAGAACGACCAGCTCATCGACATCTCCGGCGACGAGATGAAGCTGGTGCATGACGGCCCGACCTTCGCCGAACCGCACGACACGCTGATCGTGCATCACTCCAAGGTCAATCCGCGCAGCGTCTACGACCGTGCCGACCCGATGTGGGAGGACGCGCGCCGGCAGGCGGCGGCGGACGGGGTGACGCTGGAGACCGACGGCAAGGTGATCCGCGACGGCGACAAGGTGCGGGTCTACATGTACTCCAACGCCCCGGTCTTCGCCCTGGAAGAGTTCACGGTGCGGGAAGGCGACGAGGTCACCGTCTACGTCACCAACATCGACGATGTGGACGACCTGACCCACGGCTTCACCCTGACCAACCACGGCATCGCCATGGAGATCGGGCCGCAGCAGACCTCCTCGGTGACCTTCACCGCCGACCGGCCCGGCGTCTTCTGGTACTACTGCCAGTGGTTCTGCCATGCGCTGCACATGGAGATGGGCGGCCGCATGATCGTCGAGCCGAAGAGCGCCTGAGCCCGCCGTTTCCCCTCCCCGCACCCCGCGGCGGGGAGGGGCCTTCCCGCTGCCAGGACCGCTCCCGTGCCCAGACCGATCCCCCTTCTGCTGGCCGGCGCCGCGGCGCTGGGCCTGCTCCCCTGCCCGCCGGCCGCGGCGGCCACCGTCGGCGTCGAGCCCGGCACCCTGCCGGCGGTGCTGGCCGCCGCCGGTCCCGGCGACACGCTGGTGCTTCGCCCGGGCCGCCATCCCGGACCCGTGACGGTCGCCGTGCCCGTGACCCTGACGGCGGAGCCCGGCGCCGTGATCGACGGCGGCGGAACCGGCAACAGCCT
Organism: Rhodocista pekingensis; assembly: GCF_042665545.1. Lineage (NCBI taxonomy): Bacteria > Pseudomonadati > Pseudomonadota > Alphaproteobacteria > Rhodospirillales > Azospirillaceae > Rhodocista > Rhodocista pekingensis. Next base: position 82,009 of record NZ_JBHTCM010000014.1, read on the forward strand.
GACCGTCACCGCCCCCGGCGTGACGCTGCGGGGGCTGGAGGTCCGCAACTCCGGCGACAGCCTGTTCGACCAGAATTCCGGCATCTTCCTGGACAGGACCGCCACCGGGGCGGTGGTCGAGGACAACGTCCTGCGCGGCAACCTGATCGGCATCTATGCCTGGGGGGCGGCGGACAGCCTGATCCGGGGCAACTCGATCCACGGCCGCAGCGATCTGCGGCTGAGCGAGCGCGGCAACGGCATCCAGCTCTGGAACGCCCCCGGCACCCGGGTCGTGGACAATGTGGTGGAGGGCGGGCGCGACGGCATCTTCGTCACCACCAGCCGCAACAACCTGTTCCACGGCAATGACTTCCGGGATGTCCGCTTCGCCATCCACTACATGTACACGAACGACAGCGAGATCTCCGGCAACCGCTCGATCGGCAACCATGTCGGCTATGCGCTGATGTACTCGCACCGGCTGGTGGTGCGGGACAACCTCTCCCGCGGCGACCGCCAGCACGGCCTGCTGCTGAACTACGCCAACGGCTCCCGCATCGAAGGCAATGTCGTGGCGGGCCGGTTCGGAACGGCGCTCACAGACGCTCCGTCGGAGGACCGCGACGCCGACATGCCGCTGGAGACCGATGCGGACCCCACCGCCCCGCGGTTCGGCACCGGCAAGTGCGTCTTCATCTACAATGCCAACAAGAACGTGCTGCGCGGCAACCGCTTCGAGGGCTGTGAGATCGGCATCCATTTCACCGCCGGCTCCGAACGCAACAGCCTGAGCGGCAACGCCTTCGTCGGCAACCGCACCCAGGTCAAGTATGTCGGCACCCGCTCGCTCGACTGGTCCGAGGGCGGGGTCGGCAACTACTGGAGCGACAACGCCGCCTTCGACCTGGACGGCGACGGCATCGCGGACGAGGCCTACCGGCCCAACGACGTGGTGGACCGGGTGGTCTGGGCACACCCGCAGGCGAAGCTGCTGCTGAACAGTCCCGCCATCCAGGTGATCCGCTGGGCGCAGAAGCAGTTCCCCGCCCTGCACCCCGGCGGCGTCGTGGACAGCGCCCCCCTGATGACGCCGCCGGCCCTTGCCGCGGCGGACGCGCCGCCCCTGCACACGGCGGCGGAAGGAGACCGGCCATGACCGCAGGCGAAACCGTGGCCACGCGCGGCCTGTCCAAGCGATACGGAACCCAGGACGCCGTGATCGGCGTGGACCTGACCCTGCGCGCGGGCGAGTGCGTCGCCCTGGTCGGACACAACGGCGCCGGCAAGAGTTCGCTGATCAAGCTGATGCTGGGCCTGACCCACGCCACGGCGGGAAGCCTCCGCGTCCTGGGCGAGGACCCGGCCGGCGCGCAGGCGGCCCGCCTGCGCCAGCGGATCGGCTTCCTGCCGGAGAACGTCGCCTTCCATCCCGGCATGAGCGGGCGGGAATGCCTGGACTTCTACGCCCGGCTGAAGGGCCTGCCGACCCGCGACAGCCCGGCCCTGCTGGCACGGGTGGGGCTCGAACGGGCGGCGGCCGACCGCCGCATCGGCACCTATTCCAAGGGCATGCGCCAGCGCCTGGGGCTGGCCCAGGCGCTGCTGGGGGCGCCGCGCCTGCTGCTGCTGGACGAGCCGACGACCGGCCTGGACCCCGCCCTGCGGCGCAGCTTCTACACCGTCATGCGCGAGCTGCGCGATGCCGGAGCGACGGTGCTGCTGTGCAGCCACGCCCTGACGGAGCTGGAGGGCCAGGCTGACCGGGTCGTCGTGATGAACCGCGGCCGCAAGGTGGCGGAGGGCTGCCTGGACACGCTGCGCCGGCTGGCCGACCTGCCGGTGCGGCTGCGGCTGACGGCGGCCGACCCTGAGGCGGCGGCCCGCCTACGCGACCGTCACGGCCTGCCGCCCGCGGGCGGCACGGTGGTGGAGCTGGCCTGCGCCCCCGCGGACAAGCTGGAGCTGCTGCGGCACCTGCTGGGGTCCGGCGTGGTGGCCGACCTGCATGTGCTGCCGCCCAGCCTGGACGAGATCTACGCCCACTTCCTGACCCGTGAGGACGCCGCATGAGCCCGGTCCCGATCATCGCCCTCAAGGAGGTGCGCGACGGCCTGCGCAACCGCTGGGTCGCCGCCACGACGCTGCTGCTGGCGGCCCTGGCGCTGACCCTGACCTTCCTGGGCAGCGCGCCCACCGGCAGCGTCGGCGTCAATCCGCTGGAGGTGACGATCGTCAGCCTGTCCAGCCTGACCATCTTCCTGCTGCCGCTGCTGGCCCTGCTGCTGTCCTTCGACGCCGTGGTGGGCGAGATCGACCGCGGCACGATGCTGCTGCTGTTGAGCTATCCGGTCTCGCGCTGGCAGGCCCTGCTGGGCAAGTTCCTGGGCCATCTCGGCATCATCGCCTTCGCCACGCTGTGCGGCTACGGCAGCGCCGGCGCCGTGCTCTGGGCCACGACGCCGGAGATCGCGCCGGAGAGCTGGTCCGCCTTCGCTGCCTTGCTGGGATCGAGCGTGCTGCTGGGCGGCGCCTTCGTCTCCCTGGGCTATCTCGCCAGCACCTGTGTGCGTGACCGCGGCACGGCCGCCGGCATCGCCGTGGCGCTCTGGCTGGTCTTCGTCCTGCTCTACGACATGGGTCTGCTCGGCCTGCTGGTGGCGACCCAGGGCCAGGGGCTGGGCGGCGGGCTGCTGGACCTGCTGCTGCTGGCCAACCCGACCGACGCCTACCGTCTCTTCAATCTCGCCGGCCTGCCCGAGGTCGGCCGCCATGCCGGCATGGCCGGCGTGGCCGCCCACGGCACGCCCGCGCCGGGCCTGCTGCTGGCCGCCCTCGCCGGCTGGATGCTGCTGCCCCTCGGCCTCGCCGCCCTCATCTTCTCGCGGAGACAGATCTGATGCGCCTGCCCCTCGCCACGGCCGCCCTGGCCGCCCTGCTGCTGTCCGGCTGCGGGGCCGACCCCCAGGCCGAGGCGGCGATCCACCCCGCCGCCATCCCGCCCGACGCGGTCGGCCAGTACTGCGGCATGAACCTGTCCGACCATCCCGGCCCCAAGGGGCAGGTGCATGTCCGTGGCCGCAGCCGGCCCGTCTGGCTGTCCTCGGTGCGCGACACCTTCGCCTTCCTGATGCTGCCGGAGGAGCCGAAGACCATCGCCGCCGCCTTCGTCTCCGACATGGGGCGGGCGACAGCGCCGGACGCCGCCGATCCCGGCGCCTGGGTGGAGGCACGGCAGGCCTGGTACGTGACCGGCGCCCGGGCCCCCGCCGCCATGACCGGGGCCGAACTGTACCCCTTCGCCGAGGAGGCGGCGGCCCGCCGCTTCGCGCAGGCGCATGGCGGCAGCGTGCGCCGCTTCACCGACATCACGCCGGCGGAGATCCTGGAGGCGGACGCGGCCGAGGTGGAGGTCGTTCCCGCCGCGATGCCACCGCAGGCTCCCGGCGGAGGCGGCCATGGCACGCATTGACCGGAGCCGCCGCCGCTTCCTGGGCCTGACCGCCGCCGTCGCCGGCCTCGCCCTGCTGCCGGCTGCCGCCGCGGCGCGGGCCGGCCTGCTGCATGGCTGGCGCGGGACGGCGCTGGGGGCGGATGCCTGCCTGCGGCTGGTGCATCCCGACGCGGCCGAGGCGCGCCGGCTGATCGGGCTCTGCCTTGCCGAGGTGGCGCGGCTGGAGCGGGTGTTCAGCCTCTACCGCGGGGACAGCGCCCTGGTCCGGCTGAACCGGGACGGCCGCCTGGACGACGCGCCCGCCGATCTGGTGCGCCTGATGTCGGAAGCGGCCGCCTTCGGCCGCGCCAGCGGCGGCCGTTTCGACATGACGGTGCAGCCGCTCTGGTCGCTCCACGCCCGGCACTTCGCCCGGGCGGGCGCCGATCCCGCCGGCCCAGCTCCGGCCGAGATCGCGGCCGCCCGGCGGCTGGTCGGCTTCCAGGCGGTCGAGATCGGGGCCGGCAGGATCGCCTTCGCCCGGCCCGGCATGCAGGTGACCCTGAACGGCATCGCCCAGGGCTACATCACCGACCGCATCACCGAACTGCTGCGGCAGGAGGGGCTGGACGACGTGCTGGTGGACATGGGGGAGATCCGGGCCCAGGGCCGGCGGCCCGACGGCCGCCCCTGGCAGGTCGGGCTGGACGGTGCCGCGGGGATCGGGCCGCTGGCCCTGAGCGGGGGCGCGGTCGCCACCTCCGCCGCCGCCGGCACGGTGTTCGATCCGGCCGGCCGTTTCGGCCACCTGATCGACCCGGCAAGCGGCCGGCCGGAGGCGCCCTGGCGCAGCGTCAGCGTCGCAGCCCCCACGGCGACCGCGGCCGACGCCCTGTCCACCGCCCTCTCGGTCCTGCCACCGGGGGAGGCGGCGGGACTGCTGGCCCGCCACCCCGGAAGCACCGCCTTCCTCACCGCTGCCGATGGCGGAACCACGGTAATGGGCACGAGGGTTCCGGGTTGACCCCCCCTCTCCCGCGCGGGAGAGGGGGCGGGGACTACGAGAGCCAGAGCCCCGTGTCGGCGGCGGTGGCGATGCGGTTTTCGCCGATGCCCCAGACGAGCCAGTGGCGCAGGGGGTCGATGCCGGCGGCGGCGACATCGGGGTTGCGCTCCAGATAGGCGGAGAGGTCGAACCAGGCGGAGGGGTCGCGGTCCTCGCGCCAGCCGAACTCGAGGTAGTGCTCGTAGCCCGAGCGGAACGTCCCGGCCTCGACCGCGGCGCGCACGTCGGCCCAGCGGGCCAGATAGGCCTCCTCGTCGAACA
>NZ_JBHTCM010000015.1:0-159714 GCF_042665545.1 Rhodocista pekingensis
CAACCGGCTCAAGGACTTCCGGCGCATCGCCACCCGCTACGACCGGCTGGCCGTCAACTTCCTGGCCGCCGTCCAGATCGCCGCCATCGTCAGTTACTGGTTATGAGTCCCGGCCCTAGGCCCCAGCCTCGTCCGTTGTTCCGCCCTCGAAAAGGGAGCCGGGGGTGGCGGGAAGGCCTGCTTCGTCTTCTGACGTTCCCCGTTTCGCTTTACGTCGAGGCGCAGCAGCGGCTTTGTCGGATCGCTTGTCATCGGTCCCGGTCGGCGTCACGCGCGAAGCCCAAAGATCGAGTTCGATTCTCACGGCCTCATCCACGGATGTGGCACCCAGACCGAGTATATGTCGCCGACGTATCGTCTGAAAGAACTCCAGCGTTTCCGCGTAACTCACATCGCCGAGCTTTGCCGCCAACGCTGCCGGCGACATTCTGGGCTTCTCCGGCCACTGTCCGAGCAACCGCTCAATGAATGCTGCCCGCTGGGTCTTGTCCGGGGCGGGAAAGCCCAAGCGCATCTGGAACCGGCGCCAGACCGCGCGGTCCAACAGTTCGGCATGATTTGTCGCCGCTATCACGACAACATAGCTCGGCAGATGATCAAGCTGGGTCAGCAGGAACGAGACCACACGCTTGATTTCACCCGTCTCATGGGTGTCGCCCCGCTCTTTGCCCAGAGCATCGAATTCATCGAAGAAAAGGACGCAGGGCTGTGTACGTACGTAGTCAAAGAGTTTGCGAAGTCTCGTGTTGGTCTCGCCCAGGTAACTGCCGATCAGGCTGTCGTACCGGACGATGAAGTACGGAAGTGCCAGCGACTCGGCGATCGCCTCCGCAAAGGATGTCTTGCCGTTCCCAGGCGGACCGGAGAGAAGAACCCGGTGGCGGGGTTCCATCCCGTGCGCGCGCAACACTCCGGCCCGCGCGTGTTCTTCGATCAACTGTTCGCCGCTGACCCGTACGGGCAAGGGCAACATGAGTTCGTCCAGCCGGAGGCGGGGCTCCAACTCAAGGATCGCATCCCGCCCTTGGCCGGTTGCACCCTGCGATGTCGCCAAAGGTGGCGGGGTCACGGAAACCGAACTCAGCGCCCGGTGAAGCCGATCCGCTAAGGTATGATGGCTCTTGGCCCGCTCGTCAGCGACCAATGCCTCGACCGTCGACCGGAGCGTGTCTCGGTCGCCGGAGGCTCCGGCGCGGACGAGGGAGACGAGGAGGTCGGCGCGGGCCATGTCGGTCTGGTCAGTCGGTATGAGGATTGTCCGGCAGTCCAATGGGGACTGCCGGTAAACGTTACCAGAACCCTCTTGGAACCGTCACCTGCTCCCTACTTCCAGATCGGCTTGCCGCTCCCCGGCAGGCCCAGTTTGCCCCAGAGGTCCGTCACCCGGTCCACCACGGTCTGGTCCATGCGCAGGACCTGGCCCCATTCGCGGTGCGTTTCGGGGGGCAGTTTGTCGGTGGCGTCCAGGCCGATCTTGCCGCCCAGGCCGCTTTCGGGGCTGGCGAAGTCCAGATAGTCGATCGGCGTGCCCTCGATCACGGTGATGTCGCGGGCCGGGTCCATCTTGGTGGAGATGGCCCACATCACGTCCTTCCAGTCCCGCGCGTTCACGTCGTGGTCCACGACGATGACCCACTTCGTGTACATGAACTGGCGCAGGAAGGACCACACGCCCATCATCACGCGCTTGGCGTGGCCCGGATAGGCCTTCTTCATGCTGACCACGGCGATGCGGTAGCTGCATCCCTCCGGCGGCAGCCAGAAATCCACGATCTCCGGGAACTTCTGCTGCAACAGCGGGATGAACACCTCGTTCAGCGCCTCGCCCAGCACGCTGGGCTCGTCCGGCGGACGGCCGGTGAAGGTGGAGAGGTAGATCGGGTCGCGCCGCATGGTGATGGCGCTGACGGTGAAGACCGGGAACTTCTCCACGCTGTTGTAGTAGCCGGTATGGTCGCCGTAGGGCCCTTCGTCGGCGCACTCGTCCAGGCTGACATGGCCTTCCAGCACGATCTCCGCCGTCGCCGGAACCTTCAGCGGCACCGTCCTGCACTCCACCAGATCGACCTTGCGACCGCGCAGCAGGCCGGCGAACTGGTATTCGGAGAGCGTGTCCGGCACCGGCGTCACGGCGGCCAGGATGGTGCCGGGGTCGGCGCCCAGCACGGCCGCGGCCGGCAGCGGCTCGCGCCGGCCCGCGCCCTTCCAGCGCTGGTGGTGCTGCGCGCCGCCGCGGTGCTTCAGCCAGCGCATGATGGTCTTGTTCCGGCCCAGCACCTGCATCCGGTAGATGCCGAGATTGTAGTTGTCCTCGCGCGCGTCGCTGGGGCCCTTGGTGACGATCAGCGGCCAGGTGATCAGCGGTGCCGGCTCGCCCGGCCAGCAGGACTGCACGGGCAGCCGGCCGAGATCCACCTCGTCGCCGGTCAGCACCACCTCCTGGCAGGGGGCGCGGCTGACGCTGCCGGGCCGCATCGCCAGCACCTGCTTGGCCAGCGGCAGCAGGTCGAACGCCTCGCGCAGGCCGCGCGGCGGCTCCGGCTGCTTCAGGAAGGCCAGCGTCTCGCCCACCTGCCGCAGCTCGTGCGGCTCCCGGTCCATGCCCCAGGCGACCCGCTCCACCGTGCCGAACAGGTTGATCAGCACCGGCATCTCGCTGCGCGTGCCGTCGGCCCGGACCGGGTTCTCGAACAGCACGGCGGGGCCGCCCTCGGCCAGCAGGCGGGTGTGGATCTCCGTCATCTCCAGCACGGTGGAGACGGGTTCCTTGACCCGGACCAGCCGGCCCGTCTGCTCAAGCTTGGCGATGAAGTCGCGCAGGGAGGAAAAAGGCATCATGTCACCGGGTTGGCAACCGGGCGGGGCGCCGGGGTTCGGCAAGGGTCCCCAGAAGATCGGGGAACGCGGGCGAAGGTCAAGCGGCGACACGCCACACGGTCGTCTCCCGCACCTCGCGGTCCTCCAGCTCCCGCGTCGTCGGGACGGCATAGCTCGCCACCGCCTCCAGCCCCTCGCCGGGCAGGTAGGAGCGGCCGGGATCGCCCAGCAGCACCGTCGTCCCGGCCGCGCTCAGGCTGCGGAACCACGCCATCGCCCGCTCGGCGAAGGGGCGTTCGTAGCAGATGTCGCCGGCCAGCAGCACGTCCACGCCGGGCAGCGGCCGGCCGATCAGGTCCGCACACCTCCCCTCCACCGCCAGCCCGTTCAGCGCGGCGTTGAGCGCCAGCGCCTCCAGGGCGAAGGGGTCGATCTCCGCCGCCGTCACGGAGGCCGCCCCGGCCTTCGCCGCCGCCAGGGCGACCAGCCCCGAGCCGGTGGCGAAGTCCAGCACCCGGCGGCCGCGCACCGTCTCCGGCCGGTCCAGCACATGCCGGGCCAGGGCCTGCCCGCCGGCCCAGGCGAAGGCCCAGAAGGGCGGCGGCAGGCCGGTGCGCTCCAGCCACGCCTCCGTCGCCAGCCAGAGCGGCGTGATCTCCGTCGCCAGATGCAGCCGCAGCTCCGGCAGCAGCGGCGGGCTGGCGATGGCCGTATGGGCGCGGATGAAGGCGGGGCGGTCGGCGGGCGGGATCGTCATGGCACCATCATAGGGCGCCGCCGCCCGCCGCGGGAGGGGCCGGGGACCGTACCCTCCCTTGAAGTTCATGGGACAGGAAAGGCCGGTTGTGCGAGATTCCGGAACGCGCCGCCGCAGCGTGTGCGGCGGTGCTCATCAGGAGGGAGGGACCCATGACGACGACCACAGACCCGTCCGCCGAGACAACCGCAGAGACGCCGGCCTTGCCGCCCCTCGGCAGCTTCGTCTGGCAGGAACTGATGACCCCCAGTCCGGCGAAGGCCCGGACCTTCTTCGGCGAGCTGCTGGGCTGGAGCTTCCGCGAGGTCGACATGGGGGAGCACGGCCTCTACACGATCATCAGCCACGGCGGCAAGGACGTGGGCGGCATGATGAAGATGGACGGCTCGACCTGGGACGGCATCCCGCCGCACTGGATGACCTATGTCAGCGTCGCGGACGTGGATGCGAGCTGCGCCAAGGTGGCGGACCTGGGCGGCAAGGTCTGCGTGCCGCCCTTCGCCGCGGCCGGGGTGGGCCGCATCGCCGTCATCAGTGACCCCACCGGGGCCACCATCAGCCTGATCACCTTCGCCACCCCCGACGGCGCCTGAGTCGCACGGGACGGCGGGCGGGTACCGGCCGGGGCCGGTCCTGTCCGTCCGTCCGGGCTGCCGGGCGGAATCGGCCTAGCGGATCTCATTGATCAACTGGTAGGGCGGCTGCGGGCGGGGATAGCCGTGGCGGTAGCCGTCATCGATGCCGCCGCCACCGCCGCCGCCCGTGACCGCGATCTCCCGCGGCTGGGCGGCGATGCCGGCGACGATGCCGATCAGGAGCGCCCAGCCCACGAACCGGGTGGCCTTGAAGGCGGCAAGGCTGTCGGCCGGGTCGTCCGGGTCCCAGCTCCGCACCTGCACGACCAGCAGCGCCGCCGTGGCCAGCAGCGGCACGGTCATCGCCGCCCCGTGGCCGAGCGGCAGCAGGGCCGCGCACCAGAGCACGAAGGCGCCGGCAAGGAACAGGCTGACGTACCGCTTGCTGGCCGCCCCGAACAGCCGGGCGGTGGACTTGATGCCGACGCGGGCATCGTCCTCCTTGTCCTGGTGGGCGTAGATCGTGTCGTAGCCGAGCGTCCACAGGATGCCGCCGGCGTAGAGCACCAGAGGGGGCCAGTCCAGGCTGCCGCGCACGGCGGTCCAGCCCATGATGGCGCCCCAGTTGAAGGTCAGGCCCAGGAAGGCCTGCGGCCACCAGGTGATCCGCTTCATCAGCGGGTAGGCGCCGACCAGCGCCAGCGACGCCACCCCCAGCCAGATCGACAGCCAGTTCAACTGGATCAGCACCAGGAAACCGAGCAGGAGCTGGAACACCAGGAAGCCCACCGCCTGGGCCACGGTGACATCGCCGCTGGGGATCGGGCGCACCCGCGTCCGCTCCACCCGCGCATCCAGGTCACGGTCCAGCAGGTCGTTGACGGTGCAGCCGGCCCCGCGCATGACGACGGCGCCGACGGCGAACAGCGTCATCAGCCAGAGGTCGGGCCAGTGGCCCGGCGGGGCCGCCATGGCGATGGCCCACCAGCCCGGGAACAGCAGCAGCCAGGTGCCGATCGGCCGGTCCAGCCGCGCCAGCCGCGCATAGGGACGCCACGCCGCCGGCAGCCATCGGTCCACCCAGTTTCCGACGCGGATGTCGGTGTGGCCGGGATCGGCATGGCCGGGATCGTTCCGGCCCTCAAGGGTGTCCACCATGGTCGGCAACAGTCTGGCGTTCGGGAACGGGATGCGGCGCGGATGCTACACGATCAGGCCCCCGGGTAGAAGCCGGTCGCTGCCCCGGGCCGGGAGCAGCCCTCCGCGGTCGCGGGGACCCTTGACCCGGCGGCGGGTGGCGGGGTTTGCTCCCCGGCATCATGCCCGCGCCCGTTCCGCCCGACCCGGCCCCGCCGTCCCCCGCCCCGACCGCTGCCGTCCCGCCGCCCGCGGCGCCGCCGATGCTGCCGCGCGCCGTCTGGATGCTGGGGCTGGTCAGCCTGTTCATGGACGTCTCCTCGGAGATGATCCTCGCCCTGCTGCCGGTCTTCCTCGTCTCCGGCCTGGGGGCCAGCGCGCTCGTGCTGGGCCTGATCGAGGGCATGGCCGATGCCACCTCCCAGGTCGTCAAGGTCTTCTCCGGCACGCTCAGCGACTGGCTGGGCAAGCGCAAGGCGCTGGCGGTCTTCGGCTACGGCCTGTCCGCCCTGTCCAAGCCGCTGTTCCCGCTGGCCGGCAGCGTCGGCATGGTGGTGGGCGCCCGCTTCATGGACCGGGTGGGCAAGGGCATCCGCGGCGCCCCGCGCGACGCGCTGATGGCCGACATGGTCGCTCCCGGCCAGCGCGGTGCCGCCTTCGGCCTGCGCCAGAGCCTGGACACGGTGGGCGCCATCCTGGGGCCGCTGGTGGCCGCCGGCCTGATGGCCCTGACCGGCGACATCCGGCTGGTCTTCGCCGTCGCGGTGCTGCCGGCGCTGCTGTCGGTGGGGCTGCTCGCCATCGGCGTGCGCGAGCCGGCCGTCGAACGTCCCGCCGACGGCGGCTTCCCCCTGACCCGGGCCGGGCTCGCACGGCTGGGCCGGCCCTTCTGGCTGGCGGTCGGGGCGGCCGGGTTCCTGCTGCTGGGCCGCTTCGGCGAGGCGTTCCTGCTGCTGCGGGCGGAGGATGTGGGCGTCGCCGCGGCATCCGTGCCGCTGGTCTATGCCTGCATGAACGTGGCCTTCGCGCTCTCCGCCTATCCGGCCGGGCGGCTGTCCGACCGGCTGGGGCGGGAGACGCTGCTGATCGCCGGATTCGTCCTGCTGGCCGCCGCCCATGCCGTGCTGGCGCTGGCATCCGGCACCCTGTCGGTCGTGGCGGGCACGGTGCTGTGGGGCCTGCATCTGGGGCTTACCCAGGGCATCCTGGCCGCCCTGGTGGCCGATGCCGCACCGGCCGACCGGCGCGGCACCGCGTTCGGCGTCTTCAACCTGGTGACCGGCCTTGCGCTGCTGCTGGCCAGCCTGGGCGCCGGCGTGCTGTGGACGACGGCCGGTCCGGCGGCCACCTTCGCCACCGCCGGCGGGGTGACCTGCGTGGCGCTCATGCTCACCCTTCTCACCCGCCGGGCCAGGACCCTCCGATGACCGACCGTCCCCGCACCCGCCTCTTCGTCGATGCACCGCTCTCCGACGGGGCGGCCGTGCCGCTGGAGGGGGGGCGCGCCCACTATCTCCGCTCGGTCCTGCGCATGCAGCCGGGCGAGCGGGTGCTGGCCTTCAACGGCCGCGACGGCGAATGGCTGGCGGAGGTGGCGCAGCTCGGCAAGTCGGGCGGCGCGCTGACAGCCCTGCGGCGGGAGCGGGAACAGACCGGGGAGGAGGGGCCCTGGCTGCTGTTCGCACCGCTGAAGGGCGGCCGCAGCGATTCCGTGGCCGAGAAGGCGACGGAGCTGGGGGCGGCGGTGCTGCACCCCGTCTTCACCCGCCGCACCGACGTGGGCCGGGTCAACCTTGAGCGGCTGGCCGCGAACGCCGTGGAGGCGGCGGAGCAGTGCGAGCGGCTGAGCGTGCCGGAGGTGCGGGAAGCGTGCCCGCTGTTCAAGGCGCTGGAGGGCTGGGACCCGGCGCGTGTCCTGTTCGTCGCCGCCGAATCGGGGCGGGCGGCGCCGGCCGTGTCGGCCGTCACAGCGCATCGGGGGCGGCCCGCGGCATGGCTTCTCGGGCCGGAAGGCGGCTTCGACCGGGCGGAGCTTGACGGGCTGATGCACTTGCCTTTTGTTGTGCCCGTCGGACTGGGGCCCCGGGTCCTCCGGGCCGACACGGCGGCCTTCGCGGTGCTCGCCGTGTGGCAGGCCCTGGCCGGGGACTGGACGTCGCAAGGGGGCGCGGATTCCCGCCCGCCCTTCCGCGACGACCGGGGCTGACCGCCTGCCCGGCGGGCGATGCCGTCGCCGGCCTTATGACACCTTAGCGTCCTTGCCCCTTCGCATCCTTCAGGGAATCCGTCCGATGTCCGCCCCACCGAAGTCGCGTGGCGAACCCATCACCGACCGCCGGCAGCTCGTCGAGCACCTGGAGGCGGGCTGCAAACCGGCCGACCGCTGGCGGATCGGGACCGAGCACGAGAAATTCGCCTTCCGCCGCGCCGACAAGCGGCCGCTGCCCTATGACGGGCCGGACGGGATCGGCGCCATCCTGAACGCCCTGGCCGACCGTTATGGCTGGGAGCGGGTGATGGAGGGCGACAACGTCATCGCCCTGTCCAAGGGCGAGGCCAGCGTCAGCCTGGAGCCCGGCGGGCAGTTCGAGCTGTCGGGCGCGCCGCTGATGACGATCCACCAGACCTGCGGCGAGGTGACGGACCACCTGACCGAGGTGAAGGCGATCGGGGCCGATCTGGGCATCGGCATGCTGGGGCTGGGCTTCAATCCGAAATGGCGGCGCGAGGACATCCCCTGGATGCCCAAGGGCCGCTACCGCATCATGCGGGCCTACATGCCCAAGCGCGGGACCCTGGGCCTCGACATGATGACCCGCACCTCCACGGTGCAGGTCAATCTGGACTTCGCGTCCGAAGCGGACATGGTGAAGAAGTTCCGCGTCGGGCTGGCCTTGCAGCCGGTGGCGACGGCGCTGTTCGCCAACAGCCCCTTCACCGAAGGCCGCCCGAACGGCTTCCAGAGCTACCGCAGCCATATCTGGACCGACACCGATCCGGACCGCACGGGCGACCTGCCCTTCGTCTTCGAGGACGGCTTCGGCTTCGAGCGCTACGTCGATTACGCGCTCTCGGTGCCGATGTACTTCGTCTACCGCGACGGGCAGTACCTGGACGCCTCCGGCCTCGACTTCCGCGACTTCCTGGCCGGGCGGCTGTCCGCCCTGCCGGGGGAAGTGCCGCTGGTCACCGACTGGAACGACCACCTGACGACGCTCTTCCCCGAGGTCCGGCTGAAGCGCTACCTGGAGATGCGCGGGGCCGACGGCGGCCCCTGGGGCCGGCTCTGCGCCCTGCCGGCGCTCTGGGTCGGGCTGCTCTACGACGGCACGGCGCTCGACGCCGCCTGGGACCTGTGCAAGGGCTGGACGGCGGAGGAGCGGGCGGCGCTCCGGCGCGACGTGCCGCGGCTGGGCCTGGACACGCCCTTCCGCGGCGGCACCCTCCAGGCCGTGGCGAAGCAGGTCGTGGCCATCGCCCGCGAGGGGCTGCGTGCCCGCGCCCGCATGGCCGGCATGGGCGACGACGAGAGCCACTTCCTGGAGACCCTGGCCGAGACGGCGGAGAGCGGCATCACCCCCGCCGTGGAGATGCTGCGCAAGTTCGAAGGCCCCTGGGCCGGGAACATCGACCGGGTCTACGAGGAATACGCGTACTGAGGCGCCGGGCGCCGGGGGGCTTACGCCGCCCGGGTGCCGCCCACCGTCAGACCGTCGATCCGCATGGTCGGCTGGCCGACGCCGACCGGCACGCCCTGGCCCTGCTTGCCGCAGGTGCCGACGCCGGGGTCGATCGCCATGTCGTTGCCGATCATGGTGACCTTGGTCAGGGCGTCGGGACCGTTGCCGATCAGGGTGGCGCCCTTCACGGCCGGGCCGATCCGGCCGTCCTCGATCAGGTAGGCTTCGCTGGCCGAGAAGACGAACTTGCCGGACACGATGTCCACCTGTCCGCCGCCGAAGTTCACGGCGTAGAGGCCGCGCTTCACGCTGGCGAGGATCTCCTCCTTCGTCTGCCCGCCGGAGCGCATGACGGTGTTCGTCATGCGCGGCATCGGCATGTGGGCGAAGCCCTGGCGGCGGCCGTTGCCGGTGGGCTTCACGCCCATCAGACGGGCGTTCAGCCGGTCCTGCATGTAGCCGACCAGGATGCCGTCCTCGATCAGGGTGGTGCAGCTTGTCGGCGTGCCCTCGTCGTCCACCGTCAGGGAGCCCCGCAGCCCCTCCAGCGTGCCGTCGTCCACGACGGTGACGCCCGGGGCGGCCACGCGCTGGCCCATCAGGCCGGAGAAGGCGGAGGTCTTCTTGCGGTTGAAGTCGCCCTCCAGCCCGTGGCCGATGGCCTCGTGCAGCATCACCCCGCACCAGCCGGGGCCGAGCACCACCGGCATCTCGCCGGCCGGGGCGTCGATGGCGGAGAGGTTGGTCAGGGCGTTGCGCAGCGCCTCGTCCACATGCGCCTGCCAGACCTCGGGCTCCAGGAATCGCTCGTAGGTGCGCCGCCCGCCGGAGCCGTGGCTGCCCGATTCCATGCGGTCGCCGTCGGCCACCACCACCGACACGTTCAGCCGCACCAGCGGCCGGATGTCGGAGACGCGGTGCCCGTCGGCCCGGATGATCTGCACCGCCTGCCATTCCCCCGACAGCGAGCAGGAGACCTGCCGCACCCGCGGGTCCCTGGCGCGGGCATAAGCGTCCACCGCCTCCAGCAGCTTCACCTTCGCCTCGAACGGCACCAGCCCCAGGGGATTGTCGCTGGCATAGAGCGCCCGGTTGGTGCCGGCTGGCGGTTCGGCATAGGTGCCGCCGTGGCCGGCATGGACGGCGCGCACGGTGCCCGCGGCCCGGCGGATCGCGTCCTCCGACAGGGTGGAGGCATGGGCGTAGCCGGTCGCCTCTCCGGCCACCGCGCGCAGGCCGAAGCCCTGCGAGGTGTCGAAGCTGGCGCTCTTCAGCTTGCCGTCATCCCAGACGAAGCCCTCCGACTGGGCGTATTCCAGGAACAGCTCCCCGTCGTCCGCACCGTGCAGCGCATCGGCCACGATGTCCGCCGTGCGCGCCAGGTCCAGCCCGGCCCGGGTGAAGAACAGCTCGTCGGTCTGGGCGAGGGTGGACATCGGCGTCGGACTCCAGGCGGCAGTGCGGGGCGGGAGCGCCCCCTGTGGAGCGCCCCCTGTCCTGACAATGGCGATCCGGGGCGCACGGGGCAAGATGCCGTGCTCCCGCCCGGCCCCCGCCCGGCCCGGCGTCCCGGGGCGTTTGCAGCGGACGTGGCGATTTTGCATGCGGACAGCGGCCGGACCCCCGGCCGGAGCGGCTTTACCTCGAATAGGGACGGGTCTATGGTCCAAAATGATGTGACCGAACTATTCCGGGAGCGAGCATATTGTGCCGGCGACGGATGAGCCTGTAACGTCCGCCGCAGCCCCGCCCGGGGGGCGATGCCGTGACGCCGGTTCTCCGGTCGGAACGGTGCGCACCGGCGACCGGCCGGACCGGCAAGCGAAGGGGAGCCAATCCCCGGCAACGATAAGAGAGTGGTAGGGATGTCCGCACGCAAGATCGGCGCCGCCCTGTCGGCCCTTCTCACGACCCTTGCCGTCGGCGCCTGGACGGCGCTGGCGCAGCAGGAGGCGCCCATGATCGGGGCGCCGCAGCCGGGCGGGCTCGGCCTGCAACAGGCGGCCTCCCCGGTCAAGCAGCAGCTCGAAAGCTTCCACGACCTGCTGCTGATCATCATCACCGCCATCACCCTGCTGGTGCTGGCGCTGCTGGTCTACGTGATGTGGCGCTTCCGCGCCTCGAAGAACCCGGTCCCGTCCAGGACCAGCCACAACACCCTGCTGGAGGTGGCGTGGACGGTGATCCCGGTGGTGATCCTGGTGGTCATCGCCATCCCGTCCTTCCAGCTCCTCTACTTCATGGACAGGACGCCGGAGGCGGACATGACCGTGAAGGTCACCGGCCGCCAGTGGTACTGGTCCTACGAATACCCCGACCACGGCAACATCGCCTTCGACAGCTTCATGCTGAGCGAGGACGAGGTGCCGGACCCCAAGCTGCGGCTGCTGGAGGTGGACAACCGGCTGGTCGTGCCGGTGGGGGCCAATGTCCGCGTCCTGGTCACGGCCAGCGATGTCATCCACTCCTGGGCCATCCCGTCCCTGGGGATCAAGAAGGACGCCGTTCCCGGCCGCCTGAACGAGACCTGGTTCCGGGCCGATGCCGAGGGCGTGTTCTACGGCCAGTGCTCGGAGATCTGCGGCACCAATCACGGCTTCATGCCCATCGCGGTGGAGGCCGTGTCGAAGGAGCGGTTCGACGCCTGGGTGGCGGAGAAGACAGTCGCCCTGAACAGGAACGAAGGGGAGCCACGGCAGCTCGCGGAAGAACCTGCTGACCGATAAGGCTCCCGCAGGAGAGGGTAAGAGACCATGGGTGCAGTGACGGGGGCGCAGGCCCGCGACGATCACGACGATCACCATGACCACCGGCCGGGCTTCGTCCGGCGCTGGCTGTTCTCCACCAACCACAAGGACATCGGCACGCTCTATCTGGTTTTCTCCGTCATCGCCGGGCTGATCGGCGGGATGTTCTCCGTCATCATGCGGATGGAGTTGCAGAGCCCCGGCATGACCATCGTGGCCGACGGCCAGATGTGGAACGTGCTGATCACGGCCCACGGCCTGATCATGGTGTTCTTCGTCGTCATGCCGGCGCTGATCGGCGGCTTCGGCAACTGGTTCCTGCCGATCATGGTGGGGGCGCCGGACATGGCGTTCCCGCGTCTGAACAACATCAGCTTCTGGCTGCTGGTCCCCGCCTTCCTGCTGCTGCTCGGCTCGGCCTTCGTGCCGCCGGGGGCGGGGACAGGCTGGACGATCTACCCGCCGCTCTCCGGCGGCACCGGGCATGACGGCCCCTCGGTGGACATGGCGATCTTCGCCCTGCACCTGGCCGGAGCCAGTTCCATTCTGGGGGCGATCAACTTCATCACGACGATCTTCAACATGCGCGCGCCGGGCATGACGCTGCACAAGATGCCGCTGTTCGCCTGGGCGATGCTGGTGACGGCGTGCCTGCTGCTGCTGGCCGTGCCGGTGCTGGGCGGCGCCATCACCATGCTGCTGACCGACCGCAACTTCGGCACCCACTTCTTCGAGCCGGCCGGCGGCGGCGACCCGGTGCTGTTCCAGCACCTGTTCTGGTTCTTCGGCCACCCCGAAGTCTACATCATGATCCTGCCGGCTTTCGGCATCGTCAGCCACATCGTCTCCACCTTCAGCCGCAAGCCGATCTTCGGCTATCTCGGCATGGCCTACGCCATGGTGGCGATCGGCGTGGTCGGCTTCGTCGTCTGGGCCCACCACATGTTCACCGTCGGCCTGGACGTGGACACGAAGGCCTATTTCACCGCGGCGACGATGATCATCGCCGTGCCGACGGGCATCAAGATCTTCTCCTGGATCGCCACCATGTGGGGCGGCTCCATCGAGTTCCGCACGCCCATGCTGTGGGCGGTGGGCTTCATCTTCCTGTTCACGCTGGGCGGCGTCACGGGCGTGGTCCTGTCCAATGCCGGCATGGATATCGCCCTGCACGACACCTATTACGTGGTGGCGCACTTCCACTACGTGCTCAGCCTGGGGGCGGTGTTCGCCATCTTCGCCGGCTACTACTACTGGATCGGCAAGATGAGCGGCCGGCAGCATCCCGAATGGGCCGGCAAGCTGCACTTCTTCACGACCTTCGTCGGCGTGAACCTGCTGTTCTTCCCGCAGCACTTCCTGGGGCTTCAGGGCATGCCGCGGCGCATTCCCGACTACCCGGAAGCCTACGCCTTCTGGAACGCCGTCTCCTCCTACGGCGCCTACATCGCCTTTGCGTCCACGATCTTCTTCTGCGTGATGGCGGTCTACACCCTGCTGGCTGGCCGCCGTGTGGAGGGCGACTACTGGAACACCGGCGGGACGACGCTGGAATGGACCCTGTCCAGCCCGCCGCCGTTCCACCAGTTCGAGACGCTGCCGCGGCTGAAGTAGCCGCGGCGGTGCGCCGCGTCCGGGGTCCGGGCGACCGGACCCCGGGAACGATCCGGGGACATCAGAAGCCCCGGACGCAGAGACCGTAGGGTTGGGAAGGCACGGAAGATGACGGATACCACGATCGAGCTGCATGGCGGGGCCGTGGGCGGCACCGCCAGCGTCGGCGACTACATGGCGCTGCTGAAGCCCCGGGTGATGATCCTGGTCGTCTACTCGGCCATCGCCGGGATGGCGGCCGCGCCGGGCGGGCTGCATCCGGTGCTGGCGCTGGCGGCGGTGCTCTGCATCACGGTCGGCGCCGGGGCGTCGGGCGCCATCAACATGTGGTACGACCGCGACATCGACGCGGTGATGAAGCGCACCGCGCTGCGGCCGATCCCGCAGGGCCGGGTGAACCCGGACGAGGCGCTGGCCTTCGGCGTCGTCCTCTCGGTGGCGCCGGTGCTGCTGCTGGGGCTGGCGGTGAACTGGGTCGCGGCGGCGCTGCTGGCCCTGGCTTCGGCCTTCTATGTCTTCGTCTACACGATCTGGCTGAAGCGGCGGACGCCCCAGAACATCGTGATCGGCGGGGCCGCCGGCGCCTTCCCGCCGATGATCGGCTGGGCGGCGGTGACGGGCGACGTGACGCTGGCCAGCGTGATCCTGTTCGCCATCATCTTCTTCTGGACGCCGCCGCATTTCTGGGCGCTGTCGCTGTTCGCCAGCGCCGATTACGAGAAGGCGGGCGTGCCCATGCTGCCGGTCGTCGCCGGCGCGCGGGAGACGAAGCGGCAGATGCTGGCCTACACGCTGATCCTGCTGCCGCTGGCGACGGCGCCCTGGTTCGTCGGCATCGCCGGGACAGCCTATCTGGCGACATCCGTGGTGCTGGGCCTGTTGTTCGTGCTGTGCGCCGTCCGCGTGCTACGGGCGGACGCGACGGACATGAAGCCGGCCAAGCGGATGTTCGGCTTCTCCATCCTCTATCTCTTCGTGCTGTTCGGCGTGCTGATCGCCGAGCGGCTGGTGGCCTGAGCGGGAGACCCGGCATGAACGCCGAGCACACGACCCGGACCGACCGCACGGACGAGGGCGCGACGGACCCGACCGCCGACGCCGACGAGATGCGCCGGCGCCAGCGGGGCAAGAACCGCGCCATGCTGGTGGCGCTGCTGGCGCTGGTGGGGCTGGTCTATGCCGTCGCCATCGTGCGGATGCAGGGCGGGGGCTTCCCATGAGCCCCGCCCGCCGCAACCGCGTCATGGCCGCGGCGCTGGGCGGCGTCGTCGCGGGCATGGTCGGCCTGTCCTTCGCCGCGGTGCCGCTCTACGACCTGTTCTGCCGCGTCACCGGCTTCGGCGGCACGCCCCAGGTGGCGCAGGGGCCGGCCGGCCGCGTGCTGGACCGGACGATGACCATCCGCTTCAACGCTGACGTCAACCGGTCCCTGCCCTGGGGCTTCCGCCCGGCGGTCAACACCACCGAGGTGCGCGTCGGGGAACCGGCCCTGACCACCTTCCACGCCCGCAACGACGGCGCGGTGCCCGTCGTCGGCACCGCCACCTACAATGTCACGCCGGACAAGGCGGGCATCTACTTCAACAAGATCCAGTGCTTCTGCTTCACCGAACAGCGGCTGGAGCCGGGGCAGGAGATCGACATGCCGGTCTACTTCTATGTGGACCCGGCGATCGCGGACGATCCCGGCATGGCCGACGTCCACACGATCACCCTGTCCTACACCTTCTTCAAGGCGGTGGACCAGCCGGACACGGCCGCTTCCGCCGCACCATCCCCCGGACGGACCCAGGCGGCGGCCCGGCCGGCCGGCGACCGGACGCTACCGTCGAACGATAAGGCGAGGGAAGAGAGACATGGCTGACGTCAAGGTCCACGCCGCCCCGGCCGGGGCCGCAGCCGAAGGGGTCAAGCAGCCCTACCATCTTGTGGATCCCAGCCCGTGGCCGCTGCTGGGCGCCTTCGCGGCCGGCCTGCTGGCCACGGGGGCCGTCCTCTACATGCACGACCATGGCTGGGGGGTGCTGGCGGCCGGCTTCCTGGCCGTGCTGGGCGTCATGGCCGGCTGGTGGCGCGACGTGGTGCGGGAGTCCGTCGTGCAGCGGGCGCACACGCCGGTCGTCAAGATCGGGCTGCGCTACGGCATGGCGCTGTTCATCGCGTCGGAGGTGATGTTCTTCGTCGCATTCTTCTGGGCCTTCTTCGACGCCAGCCTCTATGCCGGCGAGCCGATGCAGGTGGCGCGGACCGAAGCCACGGGCGGCCAGTGGCCGCCGGCCGGCATCGAGCCGATCAACCCGTTCGACCTGCCGCTGATGATGACGGTGATCCTGCTGCTGTCGGGCAGCACTGTCACCTGGGCGCACCACGCCATCGTCGAGGGCAAGCAGGCGCAGGCGGTGAAGGCGCTGGGCATCACCGTGGCACTGGGCGCGCTGTTCACCATGTTCCAGCTCTACGAGTACAGCCACGCCAGCTTCGGCTTCGCCGACAACATCTATTCGTCCACCTTCTACATGGCCACCGGCTTCCACGGCTTCCATGTCCTGATCGGCACCATCTTCCTGGCCGTCTGCTGGTTCCGGGCCTCCCGCGGGCACTTCACCCCGCAGAGCCATTTCGGCCTGGAGGCCGCCGCCTGGTACTGGCATTTCGTGGACGTGGTCTGGCTGTTCCTGTTCGTGTCCATCTACTGGTGGGGGGCTGGTGGACAGTACGCCGCGCACTGACGGGGCGCCCGCCGCGGTTTCCCCGCTGCGGGCGGGCCTGGGCTGCACCTGTCCGCGCTGCGGCCGGGGGCGGCTGTTCAAGGGCTTCCTCTCCATCGTCGAGCGCTGCCCCGTCTGCGGCCTGGAACTGGCCTGCAATGACAGCGGCGACGGCCCGGCCGTCTTCCTGATCTTCATCCTGGGCTTCGCGGTGGTGCCGCTGGCGCTCTGGGTGGCGATGAGCGTGGACTGGCCGCTCTGGGTCCACACCATCCTGTGGAGTGCGGTCGTGCTGGGGCTGACGCTGGGCATGCTGCGCCCGGCCAAGGCCTATGTCCTGGCCTTGCAGTACCGCTACCGCCGCTCCGACTTCGAGCGCGGCGGGGGAGACGGCGGATGAGCGCCGCAGGGTCAAGCGCCGCCATGCCTGCCCCGACCCCCGGCCGTCCGCCGGGGCGGGCCAAGACCGTGGCCGGGGCGGTGCTGGTGCTGCTCGGCATCGCCGTCCTGGTCGGGCTGGGGACCTGGCAGATGCAGCGGCTGGCCTGGAAGGCGGCGCTGATCGACCGGATCGAGACGCGCATGGCGGCGGCGCCGGTCCCGCTGCCGGTCTGGCCTGACGGGGCCGGTCGCAGTCCGGCGCCCGATCCGCAGGACTGGGACTACCGGCCGGTGCTGCTGACCGGACGCTTCGAGCATGCCCAGGAGCTTTACCTCGGCCCCCGGGTGCGGGGCGGTCAGCCCGGCCTGCATGTCCTGACGCCCTTCGTGCGGGCGGACGGGCAGGGGACCGTGCTGGTGGACCGCGGCTGGATCCCGGCCGACCGGCGCGATCCGGCGGACCGGGCCGACGGGCTGCCGGCCGGCACGGTCACCCTGGCCGGCGTCGCCCGGGTGCCGCCGCCGCGGGGCTGGATGCAGCCGGAGAACCGGCCGGAGGAGAATTACTGGTTCTGGATCGACCTGCCGGCCATGGAAGCGGCGACGGGGGCGGGCGGACTCGCGCCGCTGGTGGTGGAGGCGGCGGCCGGACCCGATGCGGGCGTGCTGCCGGTGGGCGGACAGACGGTGGTCGCCCTGCGCAACAACCACCTCTCCTATGTCGTCACCTGGTACGGGCTGGCGGCGACTCTCGCCGCCATGTACGCTGGCTCCCTGCTGCGCCGGCGGCGGCCGCATCCGGCCTGAAGGGGGCCGGTCGGATGGGAGCGGTCAGACGGGGGTGGCGTCCGGGCTGGCGGGGGCGGTCCGTTTCGGGCGGGGCACCAGGGTGGTGAGGGTGAAGCCCTCGGGGGCCGGATAGCGCTTGGTCACCTTCGTCCGCGCCACCTCCGCATCCACGCCCCAGACCAGGAAGCGGCGGGCGCCCTCCCAGGCCTGGAGCTGCCGGCCGGGGGCGGCCTCCGCCGCGGCCTTCACCGTGGCGATCCAGGCCTGGTCCTGTGGCATCCGCCGTTCGTCCAGCACGAAGACCCGGTTTTCCGGGCGGGACGCCGCCTTGATGTCCTGTTCCAGCCTGCGGCAGGACTTCAGCAGGTCGGCCCGCGCCAGATCGAGCTGGCGCAGCTCCCGCTTGAGGCCCAGCGTCTCCCGGGCCGCCTTCCGGACCCGGCCGACATACTGGGACTTCTTCGTCATCGCCACGCGGTAGCGGCGCTGCGCCTCACGCACGCGGTACAGGGCCCGCTCGCCGGAGAAGGCGAGGCCGGTGACGGCGATCAGCAGCGCGAACAGGAACTCAGGCGACGGCATTGCGCAGATCGTCCTCCGGCGTTCCGGCCGCCGCCCCGTCGGGATCGCCGCCCTCGTCCGGCCGCTCCAGCCGCATGTTCAGGATGGCAAAGCCCAGGGGCAGGGGGTAGAGGCGCTGGATCTCCCGGCGCGCCTCGGTCAGGGTCTCCGCCCAGACCTCCACCACCTGCGGCGTCGCCCATTCCGCGTCCAGGGTGGGGTGTGGCTTGCCCTCCATCTGCGACGCCTGGACCTGCCGGTTCACCACCCAGGCGCGGAAGCGGAGGTTGGCGGCGCTCTCGCGGCCGACGATGCGGATGGGCGCCTCCGCCTCCCGGTGCGCCTCGGCCAGCTCGCGCTCCAGCAGATAGCGCTGCCGGCGCAGGCCCGCGACCTCCGTCGTGACCCTGGCGATGCCCGCCTGCACCTCGGCCCGGCGCAGTTCGAAGCGGATCTCCATCTGCGCCAGCCGCGGGATGCGCTCCTGCGCCGCCTTCAGGTCGTCGCGGCCGTCGATGGAGACCTCGATCAGCTTGCCCAGGAAGAAGGCGAACAGCCAGCCGGCCACACCGAGCAGCGACCCCACCAGGATGGCGTTTCCGTAGGTCATGGTGCGTCCTGGACAGCGCGGGGGCGGTGGACCGGAAGCGGGGAGGGCGGAGCCGTCAACGCGAGGCGGAGAGGGTGTCAACCAGGGGTTAACCGACCGGCCCATCGGTGCAGCCCCCGGGACATCTCCTGTCCGCCGGGGGAACCCAGGGTGGCCGAACGCCATCAGGATAGCGGCTTCCCCGGAAATGTGGACAGGAATATGCCGTGCGACAAAGAATCTTCATCAATCATCAAGGTTTCTATGCCAAGCGCACGCCCATGCGCCGCGCCTCCAGCATGAAGGCGCGGGTCATCTGCACGATGTCCGTGCGCCAGTAGAGCTGGGCCATGGGATCGACCAGGAAGTCCCGGGGCAGCATGGCGTAGCAGTAGGTCTCCACCAGCCGGCGGTCGTGGTCCCAGGGATCGGCGGCATCGCGCCAGCCGATCGTCCAGCCGGCATGCCCGGCCCCGGTCTGCCAGCGCTCGAAACGGGGGGCGATGCCCGGCGCGTCCGCCAGATCGTGGGCCGGCACGGTGTAGACGATGACGAAGCGCCAGACATTGAGCTGGAGGCGCATGCGCAGCGTGTCGCCGAAGGCGGCGATACGGTACTCGGCGTCCGATGCGCCCGGAACATGGCGCAGCGCCACCCCGGCCCGCGCCGCGGCGGACAGGGGCTCCGGCCCCGGCCCGTCGCCCCACTCGGGCACGGCATACTCCACGGCATGCAGGGCGCGGAACATGGTGCCGGTGAGGAAGGCGGAGGTCAGGTGCTGGCACTCCTCCAGCGACAGGGCGGGAGGCGCCGGAACGGCGGGGGTGGGGGCGTCGGGCATGCGGTCCTCGCTGGGGTCGGACGGTGCGGGGACAACGCCGCGGTGACATCCTTTGTTCGCAGGCCGACCCCTGTCCTGGGGGCAGGGGTCGGGTCCGTGTCGGGCGCTTGCGCCGGGACGGGCACGCTCGCTAGTGTAGCCGCCCTGCCGGCCCGCCGTTCCGAAGGATGCGGCGCGGGGCCAGGAGTGCCGGCGATGGAGAGGTAGGTCGGGGTGAAGTACATCAGCACGCGGGGACGGGCCCCCGCCCTCCCGTTCGACGAGGTTCTGCTGGCGGGGCTGGCGCGGGACGGCGGCCTCTATGTCCCCGACGCCTGGCCGGCGCTGGGGCCGGATGCTCTGCGTGCCTTGCGCGGCCGGCCCTATGACGAGGTTGCCGCGGCGGTGATGCTGCCCTTCCTGGGCGGCCGCATCGCCGAGGCGGACTTCCGCCGCCTGCTGGCCGACGCCTACGGGCCGTCGGTCTTCGCCCACCGGGCGGTGACGCCGCTGGTCCAGCTCGACCAGCGCACCTGGCTGATGGAGCTGTTCCACGGCCCGACGCTGGCCTTCAAGGACGTGGCGCTGCAACTGCTCGGCCGCCTGTTCGACCATGTGCTGGCCGCGCGCGGGGAGCGCATGACGGTGGTCGGCGCCACCTCCGGCGACACCGGCTCCGCCGCCATCGAGGCCTGCCGCGACCGCGAGCGGGTGGATATCGTGATCCTGCACCCGCATGGCCGCACCTCGGCCGTGCAGCGCCGCCAGATGACGACGGTGCTCTCGCCCAATGTCCACAACGTCGCCCTGCAAGGGACCTTCGACGACTGCCAGGACGCCGTGAAGGCGATGTTCAACGATGCGGCCTTCCGCGACGGGCTGCACCTCTCGGCGGTCAATTCCATCAACTGGGCCCGGATCATGGCCCAGATCGTCTATTACGTGGCGGCGGCGGTGGCGCTGGGGGCGCCCGACCGGCCGGTCGCCTTCGCCGTGCCCACGGGCAATTTCGGCAATGTCTATGCCGCCTATGCCGCCCGCGCCATGGGCGTGCCGGTGGCGAAGCTGATCGTCGGCAGCAATGCCAACGACATCCTGGCCCGCTTCTTCGCCAGCGGCACGATGCAGACGCGCGCCGTGGTGCCGACCATCAGCCCCAGCATGGACATCCAGATCTCCAGCAACTTCGAGCGGCTGCTGTTCGATCTGATGGACCGCGACGGCGCCGCCGTGGCCGCCAGCATGGCGGAGTTCCGCCGCAGCGGCCGCTTCGACGTCTCGCAGGGCCAGCTCGCCCGCGCGCTGGAGCTGTTCGAGGGCCACCGCTGCGGCGAGGAGGCGACGCTGGAGACGATGGCGCGGGTCCACCGCGACAGCGGCCTGCTGATCGACCCGCACACGGCCGTGGGCGTCGCCGCGGCTCAGGCCGCCGACCTCGACCCCTCGGTTCCGGTCGTGTCGCTGGCCTGCGCCCACCCGGCCAAGTTTCCCGACGCGGTGGAGAAGGCCACGGGCGTGCGCCCCGGCCTGCCGCGGCATCTGGCGGACCTGTTCGAGCGGGAGGAACGGGTCACCGTCCTGCCGAACGATCTCGGCACGCTCCAGGACTTCGTGCGGGCGCGCTCCCGCGTCACGGCGGGGGCGGCGTGAGCACACAGCGCAGACGGACCGGGCCGGACCCGGCAGCACGGAAACCCGGCCGCGACGGCGCCGGAAGGACGAAGGTCACCATGAGCGGGGTCAGGGTCACGACGCTGCCGAACGGGCTGCGGGTCGCCACCGACCCGATGCCGGGCGTGCAGACGGCCAGTGTCGGCGTCTGGATCGGCGTCGGCAGCCGGCACGAGCCGGAGGCGGCGAACGGCGTCGCCCATCTGGTCGAGCATATGCTGTTCAAGGGCACCGACCGGCGCGATGCCTTCCGCATCAGTGCCGAGATCGAGGATGTCGGCGGCCATCTCAATGCCTATACCGGGCGCGAACACACCACCTACTACGCCAAGGTGCTGAAGGAGGACGTGGCGCTGGCGCTCGACCTGCTGGCCGACATGATCCAGCATTCGCGCTTCGATCCCGCCGATCTGGACAAGGAGCGTCAGGTCGTCATCCAGGAGATCGGTCAGGCCGAGGACACGCCCGACGACATCATCTACGACCACTGGCTTGCCACCGCCTTCCGCGGGCAGGCGCTGGGCCGGCCCATCCTGGGCACGGCCGAGGTGGTGGCGGCGCTCCCGCGCGAGGCGCTGACCGGCTATGTCGCGGCGAACTACACGGCCGCCAACATGGTGGTGGCCGCCGCCGGCAACGTGGAGCACGACCGCGTCGTCGAGCTTGTCGCCCGCCTGTTCGGTAACTTGCCGGCCGGGACGGCGCAGAGCGCGGTCCGGGTGGACTGGAACGGCGGCGACTTCCGCGAGGACCGCGACCTGGAGCAGCTCCACATCCTGCTGGGCTTCGCCGGGGTGCCGCTGCCGGACCCGGACTACTACGCCAGCCAGGTGCTCTCCACCCTGCTGGGCGGGGGCATGTCCTCCCGCCTGTTCCAGGAGGTGCGGGAGAAGCGCGGGCTGGTCTACAGCGTCCACAGTTTCGCCTGGCCGATGACCGACGCCGGCGTCTTCGGCATCTATGCCGGCACCGGCCCGGAGCGGACGGAGGAGCTGGTGCCGGTGGTCTGCGACCAGGTGCGCTCCATCGCCGACGGGCTGTCGCCGGAGGAGGTCACCCGCGCCCGGGCGCAGCTCAAGGCGAGCCAGCTCATGTCGCTGGAGAGCACGACGAACCGGGCGGAACAGCTTGCCCACGCGCTGCTCGTCTTCGACCGGCCGGTGCCGCCGGAGGAGATCATCGCCAGGGTGGACGCGGTGGATGCCGACGCGCTGCGCCGGGTGGCGGCGCGCATCTTCGGCAGCCAGCCCGTCCTGGCCGCGCTGGGGCCGATCGGGAGGCTGGAGCCGTATGAGCGGCTCGCGGCGCGGCTCGCGTGACATCACGGCTGCCGCCCGTGCCGCTGCGCCTGTTCCAGGCGGGCTTCCTCAGCCCCCCCGCGATCCGGCTGGACGGGGAGGCGGTGTTCATTCGCCCGCCGCAGGCCCGTGACTGGCGCGACTGGGCGGAACTGCGGGAGGCCAGCCGCGAGTTCCTGACACCGTGGGAGCCGACCTGGCCGCCCGACGCCCTGACCCGCCCGGCCTTCCTGCGCCGGGTGCGGCGGCAGGCGGTGGAATGGCGGGAGGACGAGGGCTACAGCTTCCTTGTCTTCGAGCGCGGCACGGAGGCCCTGGTCGGCGGCATCGGCCTGTCCAATGTCCGCCGCGGCGTGGCCCAGATGGGCACCATGGGCTACTGGGTCGGCCGCCCCTATGCCCGGCGCGGCTACACCAGTGAGGCGGCGCGGCTGGTGCTGGGTTTCGCCTTCGGCCAGCTCGGCCTGCACCGGGTGGAGGCCGCCTGCCTGCCCAGCAACATCCCCAGCCAGGGGGTGCTGGAGAAGGTGGGCTTCTCCCGCGAGGGTTATGCCCGCGGCTATCTCCGCATCGACGGCAGATGGGCCGACCACGTCCTGTTCGGCATCCTGCGCGACGACTGGCGCGGCTAGCCGGGCCGCCGGCGCCCGCTCAGGCGTGGCCGGCGTCGGCGGAAAGCATGGAGAGCGAGACGCCCAGCTTGGCGATCGCGCGTTCCCACTTCGTCTCCAGGTCGCCGTCGAACAGCAGATCCGGGTCCGCCGGGGCGTGCAGCCAGCCGTTGTTCTGCATCTCTGCGTCGAGCTGCCCGGCCCCCCAGCCGGCATAGCCCAGCGCCAGCAGGGCATGCTTCGGACCCCGGCCCTCGGCGATGGCGCGCAGGATGTCCACCGTGGCGGTCAGGGCCACGTCGTCGTCCACCATCATGGTGGCTTCGCGCGCATAGTCCGTGCTGTGCAGGACGAAACCGCGCCCGCCCTCCACCGGACCGCCGTAATGCACGCTCAAATGGTCGAGCGAGCACTCGGCCTCGATGTCGAGCTGCTCCAGCAGGTCGGCGAAGCCGATGCCGCCGAACAGGCGGTTGATCACCAGCCCCATCGCCCCGTCCGCCGTGTGGGCGCAGACATAGATGACCGTGCGGGCGAAACGCGGGTCCGGCATCTGCGGCATGGCGATCAGCAGTTGTCCCGTCAGGAAACGGGGAATCTCCGAATGCTTCATGGTCGCACGCTCGTCGGATCGCGGGAGGCGGTCGTGGAACGGACAGCTCCTTGCTCAGGCTGCCCGCTTGCGCCGGCAGCCTGCCTACGCTGGTCCCCGGCGGCTCCCGGGGACCGGACCGGAGCACAGTACCACAGGACGGCGGGTCCGTCCCCCTTCCGCGGTGGCCGTCCGTGGTAGCGGCGGGTCCCTTGGGAAAACCCGTGCCGACGGGAAAGGTTGCCCGGCCTCCCGCCGTCGCCCGCCCTTGCCGGACCGGCCCGCCCGCCCTAGAACCACGGGGGGAGCGTCCCTTGTCCAGCCACCCGGGAGAATGAGGATGAGCATCAAGGTCGGCGACCGGATTCCGTCGGTGACGCTGAAGCACCTGACCGAGTCCGGCATGCAGGAGATCGGCACCGACGAGATCTTCGCCGGCAGGAAGGTGGTGCTGTTCGCCGTGCCGGGCGCCTTCACCCCCACCTGCTCGGCCAAGCACCTGCCCGGCTTCGTCGAACAGGCCGATGCGATCCGGGCCAAGGGCGTGGACCAGATCGTCTGCATGGCGGTCAACGATCCCTTCGTCATGCATGCCTGGGCCAAGGCGAACAATGTCAACGGCCGCATCCTGATGCTGCCGGACGGCAACGGCACCCTGACCCGTGCGCTGGGGCTGGAGATGGACGGCACGGCCTACAATCTCGGCCTGCGCTGCCAGCGCTTCGCCCTGGTCGCGGAGGACGGGGTGGTCACGGCCCTGAACGTGGAGAAGCCCGGCGCCTTCGAGGTCTCCTCCGCCGAGGCGGTGCTGAAGCTGCTCTGAGCCGGAGAGGCAGGCCGCCGGCGCCGCCCGGGCGCCGGCCGGGTCTTCTCGGCGGCGGGAGCCTCAGGCTGCGGGGGCGGCGAGGGTGTCGCGCATGCCCTCGCGGGCGAGCTGGTCGGCGCGTTCGTTCTCCGGGTGGCCGGCATGGCCCTTGACCCAGTGGAACTCTACCGTGTGGCGGCCGACCAGCTCGTCCAGCCGCTGCCAGAGGTCGGCGTTCTTCACCGGGTCGCGGCCGGCGGTCTTCCAGCCGTTCTTCTTCCAGCCGTGAATCCAGGTGGTGATGCCGTTCTTGACGTACTGGCTGTCGGTGTGCAGCCGCACGGTCACCGGCCGCTTCAGCGCATCCAGCGCCTGGATGGCGGCCATCAGCTCCATCCGGTTGTTGGTGGTCAGGCGCTCGCCGCCCTTCAGTTCCTTCTCGGTGCCCTTCCAGCGCAGGATGGCGCCCCAGCCGCCCGGGCCCGGATTGCCGCTGCACGCCCCGTCGGTGTAGATGTCCACCACCAGCGTGTCGGCGCTCATGCCGCCCCCGCCGGGAGCGTGAGCCCGTATTCGCCGATGCCGCGGACCTGCTGGTGGAAGCGCAGCTTGTGCAGGTATTCCAGCGGGTCCTTGCGCTTCACCAGCGCCCCCGCCGGCGTGTTCAGCCAGTCATAGAGCCGGGTCAGCAGGAAGCGCAGGGCACTGCCCCGCGCCAGCAGCGGCAGCGCCTCCAGCTCCGCCGCCGACAGCGGACGCACCTTCATGTAGCTGGCCAGCATCAGCCGCGCCTTCGTCACGTTGAACGAGCCGTCCGCCTCGAAGCACCAGGCGTTCAGGCAGACCGCCACGTCGTAGGCCAGGATGTCGTTGCAGGCGAAATAGAAGTCGATCAGGCCGGACAGCGCGCCGTCGCGGAAGAAGACATTGTCCGGGAACAGGTCGGCATGGATAACGCCGCAGGGCAGGTCCGCCGGCCAGCACCGCTCCAGCTCCGCCAGTTCCGCCGCCAGCGCCGCGGCAAGGCCGGGCTTCACCGCGTCCGCCCGCCCGTGCGTCGCCGCGTGCAGCGTGCGCCAGCCGTCCAGCGACAGGGCGTTGGCCCGGCGCAGCGGAAAATCCGCCCCGGCCAGGTGAAGCCGCGCCAGCCCCTCGCCCAGGGCGGCGCAGTGCTCGGGCAGGATGCGCCGCGGCCACATGCCGGCCAGGAAGGTGACGATCACCGCCGGCCGGCCGCACAGGCTGCGCAGCGCCTCCCCGTCGCGCCCGCGCACGGGCAGGGGGCAGGTCACACCGCGGGCCGACAGATGCTCCATCAGCCCCAGGAAGAAGGGCAGGTCGGCCGGGTCCACCCGCTTCTCGTAGAGGGTCAGGATGAAGGGGCCGGTCTCCGTCACCAGCAGGTAATTGCTGTTCTCCACCCCCTCCGCGATGCCCTTGCACGACACCACCGCGCCCAGATCGTACTGGGCGATGAAGCTGCGCAGGTCCTCGTCGGAGACTTCGGTATAGACGGCCATGGCCATCGGGTAGCCGGTTTCCTCCCCCCGGTCAACGGCACCGGCGGCCCGTTCCGGCCGCATCCTGCCGATGGCGCAGGGGGCTCAAGGGCGGTGGTGGAGAATGCTTCGCCGGTTCCACCAGAAAATGGCGTTCGCCGCCATCGAGTGGCGGAAATCCGGCGATCTGCGGGCGTTGCTGCCGCGCCGTCCGTAAGTTTTCAATGAAATCAAAGGCTTGTGGAGAGGGCAAAAGTTGGCACGCGGGTTGCGATACTGGCGACGTGGCCGCGAAGGCCGATGAGACAGACCCGAACGCAACCGATCCCGATGGAGACCGCCATGACCGACGTCACGTACCTCGCCAAGGCGCGCCGCAGCCGCGACACCGCCGGCACGGCGACCGCCTCCTGGGCCGACACGCTGCGGGAATTCGTCCCCGGCGTCGATGTGATCCCCGCGCTGGCCTCGGCCGCCGTCATGATCCTGTGCCTGACGCAGCTCTTCTGACGCGCGCCGCGCCGCCGACCCCCTGAAACCCCGAACCGACGGAAAGAACCATGGGCCTCTTCACCCGCCTCGGCAATGTCGTCGAATCCAATCTGACGTCCATCCTGGACCGGGCGGAGGACCCGGAACTGACCCTCGCCCAGGCGATCCGGGAGATGGAGGACACCCTCACCGATGTGCGCGCCGGCACGGTCCGGCTGATCGCCGAGCGCGCCGAGGCCGCCGCGAAGTGGCGCGAGGCCGAGTTCGAGGTCCTGGAGTGGGACCGCCGGGCCGAGCTGGCCCTGAGCCACCGCCGCGAGGATCTGGCCCGGGCCGCCCTGCTGGCCAAGGACCGGGTGTCCCGCGCCGCGGCACCGGCCAAGGCCGAGCTGGACGCCATCGAGACCGCCATCGCCAAGCTGTCGGAGGATGCCGCCAGGCTGGAGGCGAAGCTGGCCGAGGCGCACGGCAAGCGCCGCTCCCTGGCCGCCCGCCACCGCAGCGCGGTGGACCGGCTGCGGGTCCGGACCCGGCTCTATGACGGCCGGATCGAGGAGGCGATGGCCGCCGCGGACCAGCTCGATCGTCACCTGGACGAGCTGGAGGCCCGCGGCGAGGTGGCCGGCTACGGCCGCAAGCCCCGCGGCCTCGCCGCCGAGATCGACGAACTGGAGGCCGCGGAGCGGGTGAACCGCGAACTGGAGTCGCTCCGCGCCCGTGTCGCCGCCCGCTGACCCCGACCGTTCCCCGCCCGCGAACCGATTGGAGAGAGACGTGACCACCTTCGACCACATCGCCCGCAGTGCCCGCAGCCGCCGCATCTGCAAGGACCCCGCCAACGGCCTGATCTTCGGCGTCTGCGCCGGCATCGCCTGGTGGCTCGGCATCAAGGCCTGGGCCGTGCGGGCCGCGGCCATCCTGCTGCTGCTGCTCTGGACCGGCCCGGCCCTGGTCGCCTACCTGCTGGCTGCCCTGCTGCTGGGCAACCGTCCCTACGACCGTTACGAGGACTTCGTGCGCCGCTACGGCGATGACCTTGGCGGGCCCGCCGAGGACCGTTCCGGCCATCGCGGCTGGCGCTGACCCCGACCGGTCCCGGGCGGCCTCCACGCCCTCCGGGACCGCCCGCGGCGGCGGGCGGGCCGCCGCAGCCCGGACCCTGCCCGGACCCCGCGTCCGGGCGGGGTTTCCGCCTACTCCGCCGCCAGCACCTTCGGCAGCTTGAAGGTCACGCCCTCGGTCGCCGTCACCACCTCCTCGATGGTGACATGGTAGCGCCCGCGCAGGGCCTCGATCATCTCCTCGACCAGCACCTCGGGGGCGGAGGCGCCCGCCGTGATGCCCAGGGTGGCGACCCCCTCCAGCAGCGACCAGTCGATCTGCTCCGCCCGCTGCACCAGCATGGCGCGGGTGCAGCCCTGCACCTTCGCCACCTCCACCAGCCGCACCGAGTTGGAGGAGTTCGGCGCCCCCACCACCAGGATCGCGTCGGCCCGGCCGGCGATGGCCTTGACGGCGCCCTGCCGGTTGGTGGTGGCGTAGCAGATATCCTCCTTCTTCGGCCCGGCGATGTTGGGGAAGCGGCGGCGCAGCACCTCGACGATGCCGGCCGTATCGTCCACCGAGAGCGTCGTCTGGGTGACGAAGGCCAGATTGTCCGGGTCCGCCGGTTGCAGCCGCTCGGCATCCTCCGCCGTCTCCACCAGCACGACCGAGCCGGTCGGGAGCTGGCCCATGGTGCCGATCACCTCCGGATGGCCGGCGTGCCCGATCAGGACGATCTGGAGGCCGGATTCGTGGTGCCGCTCGGCCTCGCGGTGGACCTTGGAGACGAGCGGGCAGGTGGCGTCCACATAGATCATGTCGCGCCGCTGCGCCTCGGCCGGGATCGCCTTCGGCACGCCGTGGGCGGAGAACACCACCGGGCGGTCGTCGGGCACCTCGTCCAGTTCCTTGACGAAGATGGCGCCCTTGCGCTCCAGCCCCTCCACCACGAAACGGTTGTGGACGATCTCGTGCCGGACATAGACGGGGGCGCCGAATTTCTGCAACGCCACCTCCACGATCTGGATGGCCCGGTCGACGCCGGCGCAGAAGCCGCGCGGGGCGGCCAGCAGGATGTGCAGGGCGGGCTTGTCGGAGCTGTGCGTCACGGCAGTCACGGGGGCTGTTTCCAGAAGCTGCGGGCAGTGATCTCGGGTCTTGGATCTCGGGTCTCGGGTCCGGGTCGGGACCCGGACGGGTCGTGGGCTTGTGCCGGTCCGGCGGGTTCACTATTGTCGCGGAGCCGCGGGCCGACCGCGGTACCACACCCTGTTTCTCCGGTGAGCCCCCGTCCGATGACCACGCGCGACGACCATAATACAGGAAATCCGCCCAGGAAAGCCGCCGCCCGGCCGCACGGGCGCGCCGTGATCGCGCGCGGGCTCCTGGCCGCCGTGGCGCTGGCCGGTCTGGCCGGCTGCGAGAGCGCCAAGGGCTTCCGTCCGGGCTGTCCGAACGTCGGCGTGCTGCGCGACGCCGGCACCTACCGGGTCCCGGGCGCGGACGGGGCGGCCCTTGCCACCGCCGTCATCAACCCGCCCGACGCGATCTGCGAGTACAGCGACGACGGCGTCACCATCGGCACCAGCTTCACCATCAGCGCCAGGGCGGCGGACGGGTTCGGCGGCACGGTGCCGGTGGAGTACTTCGTCGCCGTCACCGACCCGCAGCGCAACGTGATCGCCAAGCAGGTCTTCTCCACGACCATCCTGATGGCCGGCGGTTCCGGCGCCGTGGGGGAGGAGACGGAGCAGTTCATCCCCGCCCCGAAGACGGTGGACGCCCGCTATTACGAGGTGCTGGTCGGCTTCCAGCTCCCGCCGGAGCAGGTGGAGACGAACCGGCAGGTCAACCAGGGCCGCTGAGCGGGGGCCGGTCCTGCGCGGCCCGGCCTGCGGGTCTGGGCCTGTGCGGCCTGGAGAGGGGGCGGTTCCGCCGCCCCCGTTCCCTTCCGCGGCCCCCCTTTTCCGGCGGTTCACGCCGGGGGCGGCACGCCTTTCCTGCAATTGACTTTCGGCAGCCGGCCGCTAGTTTAGCCCCACACGCTGACGACCCCTCGCGGGAGAGATCGTCCCTGGGACAGGATGTCCCGGCGGGCGACGCCGAAGGAGCAACCGCCCCCGGAAACTCTCAGGCAGAAGGACCGCGGGGGAAAAGCGCATCTGGAAAGTGGCGGGGCCGACAGGATCCGCCCACCGACGGAGTAAACCGGCAGCCGGTGCGAACCGGCCCTGGGAACGACGCGGTCCGTGGCTCCGGCCCGGGCGCGGACGCCCTTCCGGTGAATCTCTCAGGGGCCGTGACAGAGGGGGGCTGGCTGTGCGGGATGGCCCGCGCGGTCGCGACTCTGCCGGGAGACCCTGCTTTGAGCGATCAGACCGAGCCGTTGCTGCGCACGCCCCTGCATGCCCTGCATGTGGAGCTGGGCGCCCGCATGGTGCCCTTCGCAGGCTACGACATGCCGGTGCAGTACCCCGCCGGGGTGCTGAAGGAGCATCTGCACACCCGCGCCGGCGCGGGCCTGTTCGACGTCTCCCACATGGGCCAGGTGCGGCTGCGCGGCGACGATCCCGCCAAGGCGCTGGAGTCGCTGGTGCCGGGCGACATCCTGGGCCTGGCCGAGGGGCACATCCGCTACACCCTGTTCACCAACGACCAGGGCGGGATCCTGGACGACCTGATGGTCACCCGGGTCGGCCCGGATGAGCTGTTCCTCGTCGTCAACGCCGCCTGCAAGCAGGCCGACCTCGCGCATCTGCGCGCCGGGCTGCCGGGCATCGCGGTCGAGTATCTGGGCGACGATGCCGGCCTGCTGGCGCTCCAGGGGCCGGCCGCGGCCGCGGTGCTGGCGCGCCATGTGCCGGCCGCCGCGACCATGGCCTTCATGTCGGCGATCACGGCGGACATCCGGGGCATCCCGGTCCGCATTTCCCGCTCCGGCTACACCGGCGAGGACGGCTACGAGATCGGCGTCGCCGGCGCCGATGCCGAGGCGCTGGCCCGGCTGCTGCTGGCCGAGCCGGAGGTCGCCCCGATCGGCCTGGGCGCGCGCGACTCGCTGCGGCTGGAGGCGGGGCTCTGCCTCTACGGCCACGACATCGACACGACCACGACGCCCGTCGAGGCGGCGCTGACCTGGGCCGTCGCCAAGCGCCGGCGCGAGGAGGGGGGCTTCCCCGGCGCCGCCCTGTTGCAGCGCCAGTTCCGCGAAGGTGCGGTCCGCAAGCGGGTCGGCATCCTGCCCGAGGGTCGCGCCCCGGCGCGCGAGCATACCGAGATCCAGGGCGCCGACGGCGCCGTCATCGGCAGCATCACCAGCGGCGGCTTCGGCCCCAGCGTGAACGGCCCGGTCGCCATGGGCTACGTGGCCGCGGCGCACGCCGCGGTCGGCACGCCGGTGAGCCTGATGGTCCGCGGCAAGGCGCTGCCGGCGAAGGTGGCGGCACTGCCGTTCGTTCCGCACCGCTACTACAGGGGTTGACGGGACCGGGGCCGCGGGCGGGCGCGATGCCCCTCACGCGATCCCGGTTTCCCGGTATTGACGAGGACGGCGCCGCGCCGCCGCGGTTGGCGGGCGCGGCACAATCAGGGGACAGGCAATGATCAGGTTCACCAAGGATCACGAGTGGGTGCGCGTGCAGGACGGGATCGCCACGGTCGGCATCACCGACTATGCGCAGCAGGCGCTGGGCGACGTTGTCTTCGTCGAGGTGCCCGAGGCCGGCCGCGCGCTGGAGCAGGGCAAGGATGCCGCCGTCGTCGAGTCGGTGAAGGCCGCCTCCGAGGTCTATGCTCCGGCCGACGGCACCGTGACCGAGGGCAACACCCGCCTGACCGACAACCCGGCCCTGGTCAACACCGACCCGATGGGCGATGGCTGGTTCTTCCGGATGAAGCTGACCGATCCGGCCCAGCTCGACGGGCTGCTGGACGAGGCCGCCTACTCCGCCTACGTCGAGGCGCTCTGATGCGTTACCTGCCCCTGACGGAGGCCGACCGCCAGGCCATGCTGGCGCGCATCGGCGTGCCGGACGTGGACGCGCTGTTCCGCGACGTGCCCGCGGCGGCGCGGCTGCGGGCGCCCATCGACGGCCTGCCCCTGCACATGGGCGAGCTTGAGGTGGACCGCCTGCTCTCCGGCATGGCGGCGAAGAACCTGACGGCGGGCTCCGTCCCCAGCTTCCTGGGGGCGGGGGCCTACCGCCACCATGTCCCGGCCTCCGTGGACCAGATGCTGCTGCGCGGGGAGTTCCTGACTTCCTACACGCCGTACCAGCCGGAGGTCGCGCAGGGGACGTTGCAGTACCTGTACGAGTTCCAGACCCAGGTCGCGGAGATCACCGGCATGGAGGTGGCGAACGCCTCCATGTACGACGGCGCCACCGGCACGGCGGAGGCGGTGCTGATGGCCACCCGCCTGACCCGCCGCAGCAAGGCGGTGCTCTCCGGCGGCCTGCATCCGCACTACCGTGAGGTGGTGGCGACCACCTGCGGCGTGCTGGGCATGGAGATCGCGGCTCAGGCGCCCGACCCGACGGACGTGGAGGACCTGCTGCCGCTGGTGGATGATGCCACGGCCTGCGTCGTCGTGCAGACGCCGTCGCTGTTCGGCCATCCGCGCGACCTGTCGGAGCTGGCGGCCGCCTGCCACGCCAAGGGGGCGCTGCTGATCGCCGTCGTCACCGAGGTGGTGAGCCTGGGCCTGCTGACCCCGCCGGGCGAGATGGGCGCCGACATCGTGGTCTGCGAGGGCCAGTCGATCGGCAACCCGCTGAACTTCGGCGGCCCCTATGTCGGCCTGTTCGCCACGCGGGAGAAGTTCGTCCGCCAGATGCCCGGCCGCCTCTGCGGCCAGACGGTGGACGCGGAGGGCAAGCGCGGCTTCGTGCTGACGCTGTCCACCCGCGAGCAGCACATCCGGCGCGAGAAGGCGACCTCCAACATCTGCACCAACAGCGGGCTCTGCGCGCTGGCCTTCACCATCCACATGGCGCTGCTGGGCGGCGAGGGCTTCGCCCGGCTGGCCCGGCTGAACCACGCCAAGGCGGTGGCGCTGTCCGACAGGCTGGCGGCGGTGCCGGGAGTGGAGGTGCTGAACGGCGCCTTCTTCAACGAGTTCACCCTGCGCCTGCCGCGGCCGGCCGCCCCGGTGGTGGAAGCGCTGGCGCAGCGCCGCATTCTGGCGGGCGTTCCCGTCTCCCGTCTCTATCCCGGTGAAGCCGGGCTGGAGACCCTGCTGCTGGTGGCGGCGACCGAGACCAACACCGAGGCCGACATGGACGCGCTGGTCCACGGGCTTCAGGAGGTGCTGCGATGAGCATGAACAGCCAGGGCCGTCCGACCACCCCGCACGTTCCCTCGGCGTCGGAGGTGGCGCAGACCCACACCGGCAACCGGGCGCTGATGCAGGAGGAGCCGCTCCTGTTCGAGCTGGACAATCCCGGCGTCTGCGGCGTGGACCTGCCCGAGCCGCCGACGGCGGCGCTGCGCCTGGGCAAGGTCCGCCCGCGCGGGAACCTCGCCCTGCCGTCCGTGTCGGAGCCGGAGGTGGTGCGCCACTACACCCGGCTGAGCCAGAAGAACTTCGGCATCGACACCACCATGTATCCGCTGGGGTCGTGCACCATGAAGCACAACCCGCGGCTGAACGAGAAGATGGCCCGCCTGCCGGGCTTCTCCGACATCCATCCGCTCCAGCCGGTCTCCACCGTGCAAGGGGCGCTGGAGCTGATCGACCTGCTGGCGCACTGGCTGAAGACCCTGACCGGCATGCCGGCCGTGGCGATGAGCCCCGCCGCCGGCGCGCATGGCGAGCTGTGCGGCCTGATGGCGATCCGTGCGGCGCTGGCGGCGCGCGGCGAGGCGCACCGCCGGCGCGTGCTGGTGCCGGAATCGGCGCACGGCACCAACCCGGCGACGGCGGCCTTCTGCGGCTTCGCCGTGGACTCCATCCCGGCGGAGGATGACGGCCGGGTCAGCGTCGAGGCGGTGAAGGCCAAGCTCGGGCCCGACGTCGCCGCCATCATGCTGACCAACCCGAACACCTGCGGCCTGTTCGAGCCGCAGATCCGGGAGATCGCCGACGCCGTGCATGCGGCCGGCGGCTACTTCTACTGCGACGGCGCCAACTACAACGCCATCGTCGGCCGGGTGCGCCCCGCCGACCTGGGCGTGGACGCCATGCACATCAACCTGCACAAGACCTTCAGCACGCCGCACGGCGGCGGCGGGCCGGGGTCTGGGCCGGTGGTGCTGTCGGCGGCGCTGGCGCCCTTCGCGCCGCTGCCCTATGTCGTCCACGGCGCGGACGGCTTCCGGCTGGTCGAGCATGCCGGCGAGGCGGAGGGCAGCCCCTTCGGCCGCATGAAGGGCTTCCACGGCCAGATGGGCATGTTCGTGCGGGCCCTGGCCTACATGCTCTCGCACGGGGCCGACGGGCTGCGGCAGGCGGCGTCCGACGCGGTGCTGAACGCCAACTACGTGCTGGCCAGCCTGAAGGACGTGATGAGCGCCTCCTTCGAGGGGCCGTGCATGCACGAGGCCCTGTTCGACGACCGCTTCCTGAAGGGCACGGGCATCACCCCGCTCGACTTCGCCAAGGCGCTGATCGACGAGGGCTTCCACCCGATGACCATGTACTTCCCGCTGGTCGTCCAGGGGGCGCTGCTGATCGAGCCGACGGAGACGGAGTCGAAGCAGACGCTGGACCAGTTCATCGGCACCCTGCGGGCGCTGGCCGAGCGGGCGAAGACGGGCGACGAGGAGTATTTCCACGGCGCCCCGCGGCTGACCCCGCGCCGTCGTCTGGACGAGACGGCGGCCGCGCGGAAGCCGGTGCTGCGCTGGACCCGGCCGGCCCCGGTGGCCCAGGCCGCGGCGGAGTAGGCCCGCGGCGGCCTCCGGTCCGCTGCCGGAGGCCGCCCGGCTTCTGCCGCCCGCACTCACCGGCGGGAGGGCGCGATGGTCGATCCGGTGCAAGCGGAGGGCCGCGGCGCGCGGCCTGTCCGCCCCGGCCCGGCGTCTGGAGGGTGCGGAACAGGCGGCGGATCGGACGGCCGGGGCTCACCCGGTGGCTCACCCGGTCCGCCGCGCCACCGTGACCAGAGCCCCGATGGTCAGCACCGCCCCCAGAGCCTGCAAGAGAGCGAAACCTTCCCCCAGGAACAGCACCGCGCCGCCGACGCCGAAGACCGGAATCAGGGTCAGGAACAGCCCCGCCACCGCAACGGGCAGGCCCCGGATTCCGATCAGATAGAACCAGAAGGGAAGGGCGTATTGCACCACCCCGGACAGGGCGGCCACCGCCAGGACCCGCGGATCGGCCACGATCCGGGGATCGGCGATGCCGGACCACCAGGCGTCCGGGCCGGGGGCGAGCCCCTGTAATCCCGCCGAGGCGGCCAGCAGGACCAGGGCCGCGGCCAGTCCGGCGCTCTGCTGCAAGGCGGCCAGGGAAAGCGGGGCCACATGCAGGACCGTGCGGCTGGACAGCACGGCATAGAGAGCCGCGAACAGGGTGCCCAGCAGCACCAGCGCATCCCCGCCCACATGCCCGCCACCCGACTTCCCCAGCCCGGTGAGGGAGACCAGCGCCACTCCCAGCGTGGCCACCAGCACGGCGACCACCAGCCGTCCGTCCGGTCGGCTTCCCAGCAGAACCCAGGCCACCAGCACGATCAGCACCGGCTCCACCGCGCCGATGATGCTGGCATTGGTGGCACTGGTCAGGGCCAGGCCCGGCACGCCCAGCCCATAGGCGAGCCCGGGCTCCAGCAGCCCTGTCGCCGCTGCCCGGCCCGCGACCGGCTGGGGCGGCACCTGCGCCCGGGTGACGGCCACCGCCAGCCACAGGAAGAGGACGCTGGCCGTCAACTGGATGGCCAGCAGCGGGAAGGGCGGCATCACCGCCAGCACATCCTTGGCCAGTACCGTCGCCAGTCCCCAGCAGGCGGCGGACAGCACCATTGCCCCCACCGCCAGCGGCAGGGGCACCGGCCGGGGGCCTTCCACCGGCAAGGGGGGCGCCATCGCTTCCGGGATGGCGCCCGGCAGCGTCGGGCCCCCGGATGTCATGGCGCACTCCCCTGTTCCAGGGCGACCGCCCGGCATTCCACCGGGCAGGCACTTCCGCCGCAGGCTCCTTCATCGCAAAGGCGGCACAGGTGGTCGGCCTGGTCCCGACCGGTGGTGATGGCCGCCAGCAGCAGGTCCGCCAAGCGTGTCAGGTCCCGGCGTGCCGCCGTGTCCAGAGGGGTCAGTGCCCGGGCGACGGTGGTGGCCCGGGCATCGCGGATGCGGTTCGCCGTCGCCCGCCCGGCCGTGGTCAGGGCGAGGCTGACGGCCCGGCGATCCACCGCGCCCGCCGCCTTGGTCAGTAACCCGTCCGCTGCCAACTGATCCACCAGCCGGACAGTCACGGAATGGGTCAGGTCCAGTATCCGGGCCAGGGCGCCGATACTCTCCCCTGGATACTGGTCTATGGTGGTCAGCGCGGCACAGGCACTGGCACTCAATCCCGTCGCCGCCCGTGCAGCGGCGATCTGGGCATCGGCAAGAGCCAGCGCCAGGGCGGCGAGGCGGTTGGGCAGGGGGTCGTGAGTCATGACCTTTATATATTCAGACCGAATACATATTTCAAGGGTGTCCGTCTGACAGTCGCTTGTGGACGAACGGGGGAATGCCGCCCCTCCGGCACCGGGAAAAGGCGGTCTGCCGCCGGTAGTGTTCCGGAAACCGATGGCCGTGGCGGGCAAGGGCCGGATGACCGGTCCGCGTCGCGCACCCTGCCCGCGGGCGTTGACGGCAGGGTGGGGCGGGGGCAGCCTTGAGGCCGGTAGCGCTTGGATAAGGAAACGGGTGGATGAAGGCGGGGAATGCGGTGCTGTCCTCCTACGGCACCACGATCTTCGAGGTGATGTCCCGGCTGGCGGAGGAGCACCGCGCCGTCAATCTCGGCCAGGGCTTTCCCGATGGCGGCGGCCCGCCGGAGGTGGTGGCGGAGGCGCAGCGCTACCTTGCCGAGGGCTGGAACCAGTACCCGCCGATGATGGGTCTGCCGGCCCTGCGTCAGGCCGTGGCCGCGCACGCCGCCCGCTTCTACGGGCTGGAGGTGGACTGGCGCCAGGAGGTGATGGTCACCTCCGGCGCCACGGAGGCGCTGGCCGCCTGCCTGTTCGGCCTGCTGGAGCCGGGCGACGAGGCGGTGCTGTTCGAACCCTTGTACGACAGCTACGTTCCGATCATCCGGCGGGCCGGGGCGGTGCCGCGCTTCGTGCCGTTGCGCGCGCCGGACTGGACGTTCACGCGGGAGGATCTGGCCGCCGCCTTCGGGCCGCGCACCAAGCTGGTCCTGCTCAACAACCCGCTGAACCCGGCGGCCAAGGTCTGGTCGGCGGAGGAACTGGCCGTGCTGGCGGAGAGGCTGGTGGCGCACGACGCCATCGCCGTCTGCGACGAGGTCTATGAGCATCTGGTGTTCGACGGGCGCCGCCACCTGCCGCTGATGGCGCTGCCGGGCATGCGCGAGCGCACCCTGCGCATCGGCTCCGCCGGCAAGACCTTCTCCCTGACCGGCTGGAAGGTCGGCTATGTCACGGCAGCGCCGGCATTGCTGCGGCCGGTGG
Source organism: Rhodocista pekingensis (assembly GCF_042665545.1). Lineage (NCBI taxonomy): Bacteria > Pseudomonadati > Pseudomonadota > Alphaproteobacteria > Rhodospirillales > Azospirillaceae > Rhodocista > Rhodocista pekingensis. The sequence continues at coordinate 36,811 of NZ_JBHTCM010000015.1, forward strand.
CAAAGGCGCACCAGTTCCTGACCTTCACCACCCCGCCCAACCTCCAGCACGCGGTGGCCTGCGGTCTCGGCGGGCCGGACTCCTATTTCGACGGGCTGGCGGCGGAGATGCAGCGCAAGCGCGACCGCCTCTCCGCCGGGCTCGCATCCTGCGGCTTCGGGGTGCTGCCGGCCCAGGGCACCTATTTCGTCACGGCCGACATCCGGCCGCTCGCCGGGGGGGAGGACGATGCCGCCTTCTGCCGCCGCATGACGGTGGAGGCCGGTGTCGCCGCCATCCCGGTCAGCGCCTTCTTCGAGCAGGAGCCGCCGCGCCACCTGATCCGCTTCTGCTTCTGCAAGCAGGATGCGGTGCTGGACGAGGCGGTGGCCCGGCTCAGGGGCTGGCTGGGGCGGACCTGATCCCGTCGCGGGCGTGCCACCACTCCAGCACACCCGCCAGCACCGCCAGCACGCTCAGCCAGACCATGCGGCTCTGATAGCGGTCGTGCGGGTTGGACAGGGCGCCGCTGATGAAGGCGTTGCCCAGCAGGGCCAGCAGCACCAGGGCGGCGAAGCCGGCCAGATGCCGCCGCCGCGTCGCCAGCGCCCAGGCCAGCACGCCGGCCGTGCCCGCCAGCGACAGCCAGGCCACCGGCCGGTGGACCAGGTTCAGCCCCACGAACAGCTCGCCGATCGGTTCCTGCCGCTGCTGCCGGGCCGCGGCGAAGCCGGGGAGATGCTCCGGCAGGTGCCGGCGGAAGGTCCAGCGGGTGAAATCCTGCCACTCGTCCAGCCCGTCGCCGGTGGCGACCTTGCCGAGCTGGGCCGCCGTCGCACGCAGCGCCGTCAGCGCCACCTCCCCGGGATAGGCGGCGACCGCGTCGCGCACCATGCGCGCCAGCTCGGCATCGGCGCCGCCCCACCAGCCGATCCGGCGGAAGGGCGAGTCGCGGTGCCAGATGAAGTCGTTCGCCGTCGTCGGCAGATCCGCCTGCCAGGGGCACAGGGCGTAGGCGTCCGGGTCCTGCGGGCAGCGGTCGTCCAGCAGCCGCTGCACGATCCCGTCCTGCACCAGCCGGCCGAAGACGAAGACGGGGCCGCCCGGCGTATAGGTGGCCTGACCCACCAGTCCCAGATGCAGCAGCGGCATCAGCAGCAGGCTGGCCGCCACCAGCAGCGCCGGCGGCCCCGGCCGCGGCCGGTCCAGGGGGTCGCCCCCGCGGGCCAGCGGCGCCAGGAGCGCCATGCCGACCGCCAGCCCCAGCCCGAGCGCCATGGTGGACATGTGGGAGAGCAGGGCGAGCAGCCCGATTCCGGCGATCCCGGCCCGCTCCCACGGTCCCAGCCGGTTCCAGCGGAATCCCAGCAGCCAGAGGCAGAGCACCGCCACCGGCACCAGCACGTCGGGCATGAGCTGGGCCGTGAACCAGGGCAGGGCCGTCAGCCCCGCCAGCAGTGCGGCCGTTCCCGCCAGCGTGGCGGCGCCGAAGGGCAGGTGCAGGGTCCGCAGGGTCAGCCGCAGCAGCCACAATACCAGCAGCCCATGGACCAGCACCGGCCCCCAGAGGCTGAGCCAGCGCAGCGAGGCGGCCTGGAGGAACAGCCCGTAGAAGAGGGAGCGGCCCGGCTCCAGCTCCAGTTCCAGGGCCCGCATCAGGTAACCGCCGGTATCGAAGAAGACGACCGGGAAGCCGTTCCAGAGGGCGGGATGCAGCAACGCCCCCAGCGCCAGCGCCAGCAGACCGAGGCGCAGGGGCAGCGGCAGCTCCGCCGGCCTGTGCCCTTGCGGGCCGGGGGCGGGGGTGGGATCGGGACGGTCGCTCATCCCCTCAGCCTCCGGACTGGTCATGGCGATCTCTGGGCAAAGCCGGGGCAGCGCTTGCATGCTGCGTTGCGGAGGCGCAAATAGCCAAGCCAGGATCGTTCATCAGTATGCCCTATAAGGAAGTGTCGCCCCAGCCTACAGTTCCGTTCAGGCCGGTGCGTCCCGTCCGCCCCGCACGGTCGGTCCTGACCGTCCGACCGTGCGTTGTCCGCCATGTGCCTGTCCCATCCCCCGGTTCCCCGCCCCGACGAGACCCCATCCTGTCCGCCACGCCCATGAAGCGCCCTTCGCCGCGTCTCTCCCTCGCCGCCCTCCTGATTGCCGCCTGCCTGACAGCGGGCGGGGCGGCGGCCCAGATTTCCGGCCCGGGCCCCGCCGGACGCCCGGCCCCGACCCCGGCCCCGGTCGCCGGGCCGAAGGTCGAATCGAAGCCGGCCGTCCCGGCGGCCTTCGGCATCACCGGCGTGGAGGTGGCGGCCGAGCGCGACCGGCCGCAGGTCTGCTTCCGCTTCAACCGGGATCTGCCCCGGCCGCGGCGCAGCGCCCCCGACCTGGGCAGGTTCGTCAATGTCGCCCCGGCCGCCGACTACACGGTGGTGGCGCGCGACCGCGACCTCTGCCTGGAGGGGCTGGGCCACGGCCAGCGCTTCACCGTCACCCTGGGGGCCGGGCTGCCGACCGCCGACGGCACGGAAGCCCTGGCGGAGCCGGTGACGCGCGAGGTCTCGGTCGCCGACCGCAAGCCGACGCTGACCTTCCGCGGCCAGGGCTACATCCTGCCGCGCGTCGGCGGGGACGGGCTGCCGCTGCGCACGGTGAACGTGGAACGCGCCCGGTTGCAGGTCATGCGGATCAACGACCGCGCCCTGGTGGAGCGCATCTACTGGGGGCGCATGAACCAGAGCCTGACCGACTTCGACGTCGGCATCCTGCTGGACGAGAAGGCGGAGGTGGTCTGGAAGGGGGAGATGACGGTCGGCAACACGCCGAACCGCACGGTCGTCACCCCGTTCCCCATCGACCAGGTGCTCGGCGCGCTGCCGCCGGGCGTCTATGTCGCGGTGGCGGAGAACGCGGCCCTGCCGGTCAGCGCCTGGGACCTGCGCGCGACCCAGTGGTTCGTCGTCTCCGACATCGGGCTGACCAGCTTCCGTGCCGGCAACGGCCTGTTCGTCTTCGCCCGCAGCCTCGGCACGGCCGATCCGCTGCCGGGGGTGGAACTGCGTCTGGTCGCCCGCGGCAACCAGGAGCTGGGCCGGGCCGTCACCGGCCCCGACGGTCTGGCGCGCTTCGACCCCGCGCTGCTGACCGACGGGGAGAAGGCGCCGCAGGCCCTGTTCGCCACCGCCCAGGGCGGCGACTTCTCCCTGCTGGACTTCGGCACCCCGGCTGTGGAGCTGGGCACCCGTGGCGCCGGCGGCCGGGCCGAACCCGGACCGCTGGACGTCTGGCTGGCGACCGACCGGACGGCCTACCGGCCGGGAGCCACCGTGCATCTGACGGCCCTGCTGCGCGATCCCGACGCCCGCGCCGTGACCGGCCGGTCGCTGACCCTGCGCCTGTCCCGCCCGGACGGGCTGGAAACCGCCCGGCTGGCCCTGAACGACGGCGGCGAGGGCGGCTATTCCGCCGACCTCGACCTGCCGGCCACCGCCCCCGCCGGCCGCTGGAGCCTGACCGCGCACGAGCGGCCCGACGGCCCCGCCATCGGCCGCGCCGAGTTCCAGGTCGGCGAGGTGGCGCCGGCCCGGCTCGACCTTTCCCTCAACGCCGACCGCCGCCGCATCGCCGCGGACGGCAAGGCGACCCTCTACATGCGGGCGCGGCTGCCCGGTTCCGGTGCGGCTTCCGGCCTGCCGGGCGAGCTGGCGCTGACCCTCCGCCCCGCCGCCAAGCCCTATCCGGGCTATGAGGAGTTCCGGTTCGGGCTGGCGCAGGAGGATCTGGAGCCGCAGCGCCGCGCCCTGCCGGGCTTCGTCACCCGCGGCGACGGCGGCGCCAGCGCCGCCCTGGACCTCACCCCGCTGCCGGAGACCAGCCGGCCGCTGGAGGCGGTGCTGCGCGCCACGGTCTACGACACCGGCGGCCGTCCGGCCGTGCGCGAGCTGGTGCTGCCGGTAGACAACCGCGCCTTCGCCCTGGGTATCCGTCCCAGCTTCGCCGGCGATGCCGTGCCGGAGGGGGCGACCGTGTCCTTCGACATCGTGGCCCTGGCCCCCGACGGCCAGCGCCTCGCCCGCGAGGACCTGTCCTGGGAGCTGTACGAGGAGGACTACGATTACCAGTGGTACGAGGCCGACGGCCGCTGGGACTACCGCGCCACGGTGAAGGACCGCCGGCTGACCGGCGGCACCCTGGACGTGGAGGCCGACCGGCCGGGCGTGATCGAGGAGCAGGTGAAGGCCGGCCGCTACCGGCTTGAGGTGTTCGACCCGGTCAGCGGCACGGCGTCCTCCGTCCGCTTCTCCGCCGGCTGGTGGGTCAGCGCCAAGCTGGGCGACATGCCCGACGCGGTCGATCTCGCGGTGATGGAGCCGCTGCACCAGCCCGGCGGCACCGCCCGCGTCTTCGTGCGCCCGCCTTACGACTCGACCGTGCTGGTGACGGTCGCGGACCGCAATGTCCGCCATACCGTGACCCGGGCCGTCGGCGCCGAGGGCGCCTTCCTCGACCTGCCGCTCGCCCCCGATCTGACGTCGGGCGCCTATATCCTCGCCACCGCGTTCGCGCCGGCCGATCCCGGCCGCCGGACCCTGCCGCGCCGCGCGGTCGGGGTCGCCTGGGTCGGGCTGGACCCGGCCCCGCGGACCCTGGGGGTGGAGATCGCGCCGCCGGAGCAGGCCCGTCCCGGCGCTCCGCTCACGGTGCCGGTCAGCGTGACGGGGCTCGCCCCCGGCCAGCCGGCGCAACTGGTTCTGTTCGGCGCCGACCGCTCGCTGGTCGCCGCCGGCACGGCCGCGAGCCCCGACCCGGCCGCTTGGTTCCTGGGCAAGCGGCGGCTGACCGTGCAGATCCGCGACGTCTACGGCCGCCTGCTGGAGATGGCGGCCGGCACCGATCCTGCCCTTGCGGACGAGGGGCGTCCGGTGGCCCGGCCGGCGCCGCAGGCCACCCCGGCCTCCGATGCTCCCGTGACCCTCTATTCCGGGATCGTCACGGTCGGGGCCGACGGCCGGGCCGAGGTGCCGGTGCGGCTGCCGGAGGCGGAGGCGTCGCTGCGCCTGACCGCCATCGCCTGGAGCGCCGACAAGCTCGGCCGCGGCGAGGCGGGGCTGGAGGTGCGCGATCCCGTGGTCACCGATTTCGAGCTGCCCGGCGTGCTCGCCGTCGGCGACGCCGTGTCCCTGCGTCTCAGCCTGGAGAACGTGGCCGGTCCGCGCGGCGCCTACACGGCGAACCTCGCGGCCGAGGGGCCGATCGCCATCGACAACGGCACCATCGAGTTCAAGTCGGTGCAGCGCGGTCGCCGCGTCGCCGCCAACCGCACCCTGACCGCGACAGCGGCGGGGGAGGGGGCGCTGACCCTGACCGTCACCGGCCCGGAGGGGTTCGCGCTTTCGCGGACGGTTCCGGTCGTCGTGCGTCCGGTCCGCGGGCCGGTGGCGCGCACCCTGTCCGGCGAGCTTCCGCCCGGTGGCAGCGTCACGGCCACGCCGCAGGTCGCCGAGGGGCTGCTGCCCGACGGGGCCACCGTCGTGCTGGGCGTCGGGCCGTGGGACGATCTCGATCTGGCGGCGCTGCTGCTGACCGTCGATCCCCGCGGCAACGGCTCGGCCGAGCAGATGGCCGCGCGGCTGCTGCCTCTGCTCGTCGGCGATGCCGAGGTGCGGGAGCTTGGCCTGCTGTCGGATGAAGCCCTGAAGGATCGGGTCGGCGGCCTGATCGACCGGCTGGTGATGCGCCAGCGCGGCGACGGCGCCTATGCCCAGTGGACCCAGGACGGACCGGCCGATCCCTGGCTGACGGCCTTCATCCTGGATGTGCTGACCCGCGCGCGGGAGGCCGGTTACGCCGTGCCGGAGGCGGGCTACCGCCGCGGTCTGGACTGGCTGGTCCGCACCATCGGCAATGCCTGGGTGGACGAGGCGGACCTGCCCGGCCGCGCCTACGCCCTCTATGCCGCGGCGCGGGCGAAGGTCATCGATGCGGCGCCCGTGCGCTACTTCTATGAGACGCACTTCGCCAAGCTGCCGACCCGGCTGGCCCGGGCCCAGGTGGCCGGCGCCTTCGCCCTGCTGGGGGACGGCGAGCGGGCGGCGGCGGCCTTCGCCCAGCTCGACCTGGAGGGGGCCCGCGCCACGCCGGTGCCCCTGCGCGACTATGGCAGCGACCTGCGCGACCGTGCCGGGGCGCTGGCGCTGCTGGCGGCCGGCGGCGCCGATCCCGAGCGGCTGGCGGCGGAGGTGGCGTCCGTGCGCGGCCTGCTGCGCGATCCCGGCCGGACCAGCGCGCAGGAGCGGGCATGGCTGATCCTGGCGGCCCGGGAGCTGGCGGCCCGCTCCGGCGGCTTCAGCGTCAGCGTGGACGGCACGGCCGAACAGCGCGAACGGCCCCTGCTGCGCCGGCTGCCCCCCGGCAGCGGGAGCCTCACCGTGCAGAACACGGGCGAGCGACCGCTGCACCGCTCGCTGACGGCCGTGGGACTTCCCGCCGGGGAGCCCGAGGCGGCGGCGAACGGGTTCACGCTGACCCGCACCATCCTGGACCGGCGCGGCCGGCCGGTCGATCTGGCCAAGCTGCGCCCGGGAGATCTGCTGGCCGTCGTGCTGGAAGGCCGCGCGACCCAGCCGGTGACAGGTCCGGTGCAGGTGGTGGACACGCTGCCGGCCGGCTTCGCGGGGGAGACGCTGCGTCTGGCCGGCAGCAGCCAGTTGGGCGATCTGTCCTGGATCGGCACCCTGTCGGAGACGGCGCAGGCCGAGTTCCAGGAGGGGCGCTTCACCGCCGCCCTGGACCCGCTGCCCGCCGACGGCAGCTTCAGGCTGGTCTATCTCGTCCGCGCCTCGGTGCCGGGCCGCTATGCCCTGCCGCCGGCCCGGGTCGAGGACCAGGCCGATCCGGACCGCTTCGCGCGCACCGCGCCGGGAACCGTCACCATCCAGGCGGGCCGCGGCTGATCCCTGCCCGGAAACGACGGTTCCTGCCCTGCCGGGGGTAATCCCGCGGCAGGGCGGGAATCGTGCGGTCTTGGAATTCCGCACGCCCGCCCAATCTATGCGTCGGCCGCGGTCTTCCGTGGCCGGCAATTACCGGACGGAAGACCGCGGACATGATCTATCTCTCCATTCTGGCCGGCCTGGCCCTGCTCCTGGCCGGTGGCGAATTCCTTGTGCGCGGCGCCGTGGCCGTGGCGAAGCGGCTGGGGGTCTCCCCCCTTCTCATCGGTCTGACCCTGGTCGGATTCGGCACCTCGACCCCGGAGCTGATGGCCAGCGTGCAGGCCGCGCTTCAGGGGTCCAGCGGCATCGCCGTCGGCAACGTGGTCGGCTCCAACATCGCCAACATCCTGCTGATCCTGGGCCTGTCGGCGGTCATCATCCCGCTGCCGGTGGACCGGGGTGCCCTGCGCCGGGATGGCTTCGTGGCGGTCGCTGCGGCCCTGCTCGCCACCGCCTTCTGCCTGATCGGATCGTTCGACCGCATCGTCGGCGGCGTCTTCGTGCTGCTGCTGGCCGGCTACCTCTACTGGGCCTACCGCACCGAGCAGGTGGAGATCGCGGCGACCGGCCACGCCCAGCACGCCGACGGCGCCGCGACCATCCCGGCCACGGGCCTGCTGCCGGCGGTGGCGATGGCGCTGGGCGGGCTGGCGGCGATCGTGTTCGGTGCCGATCTGCTGGTCGGCGGCGCCATCGTGCTGGCCGAGAGGGTCGGTGTCTCCGACGAGGTGATCGGGCTGACCCTGGTGGCCGTCGGCACCTCGCTGCCGGAACTGGTGACCTCGGTGATGGCGGCGCTGCGCCGGCAGCCCGAACTGGCCTTCGGCAACATCATCGGCTCCAACATCTACAACGTCTTCGGCATCCTGGGTGTGACCGCGCTGGTGAAGCCGATCCCGGCCCCGCCGCAGATCGCGGCCTTCGACACCTGGGTGATGGTGGCGGTGACGCTGCTGCTGATCCTGTTCGCCGTGACCTCGTCGCGGATCAAGCGCTGGGAGGGGCTGGTCATGCTGGCCCTCTATGCCGCCTATCTCGGGGTCCAGACCAGTCCGTTCCTGCGCGGTGCCATCGGTCTGGCCGCCCCCGCTGCCGGATGAGGGGACCCGCCGCCGAGGTGAGGCCGGCGACCCGCGTGTCTTCGGGAAGGGCAGGTTCAGATGCCCTGTCGATCCCGACAGGGAGGCAACAGGGATTATTCCGTCATTAGTGACGTTCTTCGGCTCTGGATTTGGGTTGATCCGGAGCGCGCCACCCCCATATAGGCGACAACCAGGCACGGGGCGGTGCGGGACAGGTCCGTATTGCCGCGCGCCGGACCCACCGGCCGCGGGTTGTGCCCCGCGGCAGCCGGATCAAGGTGAAAGGACGCCGCCGGTCGCCCTCCGGGTGCCGGTCCGGCTTTCCATTGGCCGGCCGCAACGGTGGACCATGACAGGGGACCCGGCCGGGGCACGGGCGGGCGTGACGGGACAGGGGACAAGGGCTGATGCTGACAGCGGTGCTGGTGATCTTCCTGCTGGCGGCGATCGCGCCCACGGTGCATCGCGTCCTTCCCGGGATCTCCCACTGGCTGCTGGCCGCCGTTCCCGCCGCTGTCACCCTCTGGTTCGCCAGTTTCCTTCCCGCCGTGGGCGCGGGGGAGGTGGTGCTCCAGGCCGTGCCCTGGGTGCCCTCCCTGGGGGTCGAGCTGGCCTTCCGCCTGGACGGGCTGTCGCTGCTGTTCGCCCTGCTGATCCTGGGGATCGGCACGCTGGTCGTGATCTATGCCGGCGGCTATCTGGAGGGCCACCCGCAGCTCGGCCGCTTCTACCTGTTCATCATCGCCTTCATGGCGTCGATGCTGGGGCTGGTCCTGGCCGACGACGTGGTGACGCTGTTCGTCTTCTGGGAGATGACCAGCATCACCTCCTTCCTGCTGATCGGCTTCAACCACGAAGATGCGCGCTCGCGCCGCTCGGCGGTGCAGGCGCTGCTGGTCACCGCCACCGGCGGGCTGGCGCTGCTGGCCGGGCTGGTGCTGCTGGGCATGGCCGGCGGCACCTGGACCCTGTCGGGGATCGAGGCGTCCGGGGTGGACCTGCGGGCGCATGCGCTCTATCTGCCGATCCTGGTGCTGGTCCTGGTCGGCGCCTTCACCAAGTCGGCGCAGGTGCCGTTTCATTTCTGGCTGCCCAACGCCATGGACGCGCCGACCCCGGTCAGCGCCTACCTGCACTCCGCCACCATGGTGAAGGCCGGCGTCTATCTGCTGGCGCGGCTGAACCCGACCCTGGGCGGGACCGAGGTCTGGATGCTGACCCTGGCCGGGTTCGGCACCGTGACCGCGCTCTGGGGCGGGCTGATGGCCTTGCGCTCCACCGACCTCAAGCGGGTGCTGGCCTACACGACACTGATGGCGCTGGGCACCCTGACCATGCTGGTCGGGCTGGGGACGGAATACGCGATCAAGGCCTATGCCGCCTTCCTGCTGGCGCACAGCCTCTACAAGGGCTCCCTCTTCATGGGCGCGGGCTCCGTCGATCATGGGGCCGGCGGGCGCGACCTGAGCGAGCTGTCGGGGCTGTGGTCCAGCATGAAGGTGACCGGCGTCGCCATCGCCCTTGCCGCCCTTTCCATGGCCGGGCTGCCGCCTTTCTTCGGCTTCATCGGCAAGGAATTCATGTATTCGGGCATGCTGGAGGCGGGCGGGCTGGGCCTGCTGGTGATCGCCGGCATGGTGCTCGCCAACGCCACCATGCTGGGCGCGGCCGGGCTTGTCTTCTGGAAGCCCTTCACCGGCGCGCCCTCCGCTCTGGCGGCCGGGGCGCATGAGGGCGGGCCGGCGCTCTGGCTCGGCCCGGTGGTGCTGGCGGTCCTGGGGCTCGTGTTCGGTCTCGGCGCCATCCCGCAGACGGGGCTGGGCGAGGGGCTGCTCGGCGCCGTGGCTGTCGCCGTGGCCGGCCGGCCGGTGCCGTTCGACCTCTATCTCTGGCACGGATTCAGCCCCGCGCTCGGCCTCTCGGCCCTGACCATCGCCCTGGGCTTCGGGCTGTTCCTCGGGCTGGCGCCGGTCAAGCGCGCGCTGGCGGCCCTGGCCCGGGTCAGCCGGATCAATGTGGACGCCGCCTGGGACCACATCCTGGCCGGCCTCCAGGCGCTGGCGGAGGCGACGACCCGGCGGCTCCAGACCGGCCGGCTGCGCGACTACATGCTGGCATCCTTCCTGACGCTCGCCATCCTGCCCGGCGCCACGCTGCTGCTGCGCGACGGGCTGCGGTTCCCGGCCCTGCCGCCGGAGATCGCCTATCTCGGCCTCTTCATGGCCGGGCTGATGGTGGTCGGCACGGTCGGCACGATCCTGGCCCGCTCGCGCCTGGGGGCGATCGTCTCCCTGTCGGTGGTGGGGCTCTCCATCGCCATGTTCTTCCTGGTCTACGGCGCCCCCGACGTGGGCATCACCCAGCTCATGGTGGAGACGCTGACCGTCATCATCATCGTGCTGGTGCTGGCGAAGCTGCCCTCCTTCCGGCGGGCCGAGGACGGGACAGCCGGTGAGCGCGCCCGCAACGCCGTGGTCGCCGTGGCCGTCGGCGCCGTCACGACGGCCATCGTGCTGGCGGTGGTGTCGGTGCCCTATGAGCTGGACCTCACCCGCTTCTTCGCGGAGAAGAGCTATCTTGAGGGCTTCGGCCGCAACGTCGTGAACGTCATCCTGGTGGACTTCCGTGCCTTCGACACGCTGGGCGAGATCAGCGTGGTGGCGGTGGCGGGGCTGGGCGTCTATGCGCTGCTGAAGGCCCGCATCGGCCGGCCGGACCCGGACGCCGGGGACGCCACGCTGCCGGACGCCCCCCCTGACGGCCCGCCCGACCGGTCCCTGGCCGGACCCCGCCCCGCCCTGGACAGCGCCGGAGAGCCGCGATGATCCACTCCCTCATCCTCCAGACGGCGACCCGCATGCTGATCGCCCTGATGCTGGTCTTCGCCCTGTTCATCCTGTGGCGCGGCCACAACGAACCCGGCGGCGGCTTCATCGGCGGGCTGATCGCGGCGGTGGCCGTGGCGCTGCACGGGCTGGCCTTCGGCGCCAAGGAGATGCGCCGCATCCTGGTCGCGGACCCGCGCAAGGTGCTGGCGGCGGGGCTGGCGCTCGCCGTCGGATCGGGCCTGTTCGCGCTGTTCAAGGCGGGTGGGCCGCTGCCTTTCATGACCGGGGCCTGGTACGTGACCTACACGGAGACGGGGGAGAAGGCGTTCGCCATCGGCACCCCGGTGCTGTTCGACGTCGGCGTCTTCCTGGTCGTGGTCGGCGCCATCGTCGCCATGGTCCAGGCCCTGATGGAGGAGCAGTAAGCCATGGAAGTGGTGATGGCCTTCGTCATCGGCATCCTGGTCGCCGGCAGCGTCTATCTGCTGCTGTCCCGCAACGTCCTGCGCGCCGTGTTCGGCGTGATCCTGCTGTCGAACGCGGTGAACCTCGTGATCCTCACGGTCGGCGGGCTGTCGCTGGGCCTGCCGCCCCTGATCGGGCCGGAGGCCAAGGTCCTGGCCGAGCCCTATTCCAATCCGCTGCCGCAGGCCCTGATCCTGACGGCCATCGTGATCGGCTTCGGCCTGCTGTCCTTCGCGTTGGCGCTGGTCTACCGCGCCTATCAGGAACTGGGGACGCTGGACAGCGACGGCATGCGTGTGGCCGAACCCCCGGAAGCGGGACCCGCCGCCGATGCCGGTGAGATGGCCGACGCCCGCAGGCGGGAGGCGGCGTGATGGTCGCCTGGCTTGTCGTTTCCCCCATCCTGGTGCCGCTGACGACGGCGGCCCTGTGCGGCCTGCTCTGGGGCCGGGTGAAGGCGCAGCGCGCCGTCTCCCTCACCGGGTCCGTGCTGCTGGCGATCTGCGCCGCCCTTCTGCTGGGGCAGGTGGCGGAGCACGGCATCACCGTCGCGCAGATGAGCAACTGGCCGGCCCCCTTCGGCATCACCCTGGTGGCCGACCGGCTGGCCGCGGTGATGGTGCTGGTGGCCTCGGTCATGGCCGTGGCCGCCGCCGTCTATGCCCTGGGGGACATCGACCCGGTGCGGGAGCGCAACGGCTTTCATCCGGTCTTCCAGGTTCTGATGGTTGGCGTCTGCGGCTCCTTCGTCACGGGCGACCTGTTCAATCTCTATGTCTGGTTCGAGGTGATGCTCATCAGCAGCTTCATGCTGCTGGCCCTGGGCGGGCGCCGCGACCAGATCGACGGCGCCGTCAAGTACGCCCTGCTGAACCTGATCGCCACGGCCGCCTTCCTGATGGCGGTGGCGCTGCTCTACGGCATGACCGGCACCCTGAACATGGCGGACCTCGCCCTGCGCCTGCGCACGGTGGAGGCGCCGGGAACGGTCACCACGGTGGCGGTGCTGTTCATCATCGCCTTCGGCATGAAGGCGGCGGTGTTCCCGCTGTTCTTCTGGCTGCCGGCCAGCTACCACACCCCGGCCGTGGCGGTGCAGGCGATCTTCGCCGGGCTGCTGACCAAGGTCGGCGTCTACGCCCTGCTGCGCACCTTCACCCTGATCTTCGTCGGCGATGTCGGCTACACCCACGGGCTGATGCTGTGGATCGCCGGCCTGACCATGGTGGCGGGGGTGCTGGGGTCGCTGGCGGTGTCGGACCTGCGCCGGGCCTTCTCCTGGCAGGTGGTGGCGCATATCGGCTACATGGTGATGGGGCTGGCGCTCTATACGCCCCTGGCTATCGCCGGCGCCGTCTTCTATCTGGTCCACGACATCGTGGTGAAGACCAACCTGTTCCTGGGGGCCGGGCTGGCTCGGCGGCTGACCGGCAGCCACGAACTGCCGGCCATGGGCGGGTTGTTCAAGGCGGCGCCGCTGCTGGCGGTGGTGATGTTCGTGCCGCTGGCCTCGCTCGCGGGCTTTCCGCCGCTGTCCGGCTTCTGGTCCAAGCTGGTCCTGCTGGAGGCCGGCCTGGAGCGTGAGGCCTATGTCATCGTCGCGGTTTCCCTGGTGGTCAGCCTGCTGACCATGTGGCTGGTCGGCCGCATCTGGGCCGAGCTGTTCTGGAAGCCGCACCCGGCGGGAGCGGCCGCCGGCACCGCGTCGCTGTCGCCCGGCGGCCGTTTCGCGCTGGTGGCGCCGCTGGTGCTGCTGTCCGGCCTGACCGTCGCCATCGGCCTGTTCGCCGAGCCGGTGATGGCCCTGGCCCGCGATGCCGCCGCGGAACTGATGCATCCCGAGCCCTACATCCGCGCCGTCCTGGGGCGGGGGCTGCCCGCGACGGCGGAGGCGCTGCCATGACGCTGCTGCTGCTGAACATCCTGCTCGCCATCGCGTGGATGGCGGTGAACGGCGATTTCAGCCTGACGGGGCTGCTGGTCGGGCTGACGCTGGGCCATCTGGTGCTGTACATCGCCCGGCCGATGTTCCCGAACGACGGTTTCTTCCGCCGCCTGTGGGGCGGGGTGGGCTTCTTCTTCTGGTTCCTCAAGGAGCTGTGGCTGTCCAGCATCCGCGTGGCGAAGGCGGTGCTGTCGCCCGGCATCGGGGCGCGGCCCGGCGTCATCGCCATGCCGCTGGACGCCCGCACCGACGCCGAGATCACGCTGGTGGCCTGCTGCATCACGCTGACGCCCGGCACGCTCAGCCTGGACGTCTCCCCCGACCGGCGCACGCTCTACATCCACGCCATGTTCGTGGACGATCCCGAGCGCCTGAAGCAGGAGACCAAGGACACGATGGAGCGCCGCATCCTGGAGTTCATGCGATGAACCTGGACCTCATGCCCCCCGGCATCGGCACCATGACGCCGTTCCTCGCCCTCTGCGTGGATCTGGGCATGCTGGTGATGCTGGTCTCCTTCGTGCTCTGCGTCGTGCGGCTGCTGCGCGGCCCGACGCTGCCCGACCGCATCGTGGCGCTGGACCTGTTCGGGCTGCTGGCGGTGGCCTTCATCGCGCTCTATGCGCTCTGGGACGGCAAGGCCGTGTTCGTGGACGCCGCCATCGCCCTGGCGCTGGTGGCCTTCTTCGGCACCGTCGCCTATGCCCGCTTCGTCGAGCAGCTCGGCGGCCGTCTGCGCCCGGGCAGCGGCGGTCCCGCCGCGGCCGATCCGCAGCCGGAGGGGAAGGGGGCGTCGCATGACCGCGCATGAGATCGTGCAGGCCGTCGCCGGCCTTCTGGTGCTGGGTGGCGCCTTCTTCTGCTTCGTAGCGGCCCTGGGGATCGTGCGGTTGCAGGACGTGCTGATCCGGATGCACGCCTCCTCCAAGGCGGGGACGCTGGGGGCGGGGATGATCCTGCTGGCGGTCGCCCTCTACTTCGCGGAGGTCTCCGTCGCCGCCCGGGCCGTGGCCGCCATCGCCTTCCTGGTGGTGACAGCGCCCGTGGCGTCGCACATGATCGGCCGTGCCGCCTATGTCTACGGCATCACGCTCTGGGAGGGCACGGTGCTGGACGAGATGCGCGGGCGCCTGATCCCGCCCAAGGCGGGCACCCCGCCCGGGGCCACGGCCGTGCCGGACGGGGCGGCACAGGCCCCCGCCGCAGCGCAGGCCCCCACCGGGACGGAGCTTGCCCGGTCCGACACCGCACGGCCGGGCGGCCTGCCGGAGAGCCCGCTCGGGAACTCCGCAGGCTGACGCGGGCCGCAGGCTGAAGCGGGCCCGCCGCAGGCAGAGACATGCCGGCAGGCCCCGGCAGCCGTGCCGGGCGGGCCCGTCAGAGGACTCTGTCAGTCCAGAAGCTGGATCCAGGTGGCTTCGCGGCCCTTCGGTGCCTCGGTCACGCGCATCAGCACGCGCTCACCGGATTGCAGGCTTTCCAGCCCGGCGCGGCGCAGGATGCTCTTGTGGACGAACACGTCCTTGCCGCCGTCATCGGTGGTGACGAAGCCGAAGCCCTTGTCGTCCTTGAACCATTTGACCGATCCCTCCAGCTCGACCTCGGGGCCGCCGGGGGCGGCGCGGGACGGGGCCGGGCGCTCCCGCCGGGGGGCGCCGCCGATCACGTCCACCAGCCGGATGACCTGGGGTCCCTTCGGGCCGGGGCCGATGACGACCATCACCTCCGCCCCCTCGGCCAGATCGGACAGGCCGACGCGGCTCAGCACCGAGGCGTGCAGGAAGGCGTCCGGCGTTCCATCGGACGGGGCGACGAACCCGAAGCCCTTGACGCCGTTGAACCATTTGACGGTGGCCCGGACGGGCGGACCGTCCAGTCCGGAGGGGGAGGGATAGTCGTAGTGCGACAAGCGAGTCGACCCTTGCCAGTCCTGCGGACCGCCGCCCCGCAGGGTGCGGTTCCGGTTGCCTGGACCAAATAGTTGCACAGAGGAGCTTCCGCCGCCACTACGTTTTTGCAGCAGGGCGCGGGGGGCTACCCCGCGCGGCACCTTGGCCCGTTCCGGGCTGGACTGCGCATCCCTTGGCCTTCTCTACCCCCTGCGGGGGTCGGATTGTGCGCTGCACCATCCTGCGGACGGAACTGTCCATCCGGTGAGGGGGGGCAGTATTTTCTTGAGATGGTTAGCGGACTTGCAGATATAGGAACCAAGCCGCCGTCCTGAAGGAAGCGGCAGTTCCGGGAGCGGGAGTGACCAAGATGGCCGACGCGGCCGCCAGCGTGCAGCAGACCGAACATGTGTGGGAACGCCACTATCCCCAGGGGGTCGACTGGCATGCCGACATCCCCAAGCGGTCGCTGATCGAGCTGTTCGACACCGCCGTCGCCCGCTTCGGCGACAAGCCCTTCCTCGAATTCCTGGGCAAGCGCTACACCTACCGTCAGGTTTCCGCGCTGGTCGACCGCTTCGCCAAGGGGCTCCAGGGCCTGGGCGTGCGCAAGGGCCGCAGCGTCGGCCTGTTCCTGCCCAACACCCCCTATTTCGTGATCGCCTATTTCGGCGTGCTGAAGGCCGGGGGCACGGTCGTCAACTTCAACCCGCTCTATGCCGAGCGCGAGATCGCCAAGCAGATCGACGACAGCGAAACCACCATCATGGTGACGCTGGACGTCAAGGCGACCTACACCAAGCTGGCGCGCATGCTGGTGGAGACGCGGCTGGAGACGATCGTCGTCTGCCCCATGGCGGATGTCCTGCCGTTCCCGAAGAACTGGCTGTTCCCCGTCGTCCGCCGCCAGGATCTGGCCCTGATCCCGCACGATGCGCACCATGTCCGCTTCCGCGCGCTGACGGCCAACGACGGGCGCTTCACCCCCGTCGCCATCGACCCGGTGGAGGACGTGGCCGTCCTCCAGTACACCGGCGGCACCACCGGCGTGCCGAAGGGGGCGATGCTGACGCACGCCAACATCTACGCCAACACGGTGCAGGCGGCGCTGTGGTTCCCGGAGGCCGTGGACGGGGCGGAGCGCATGCTGGGCGTGCTGCCGCTGTTCCATGTCTTCGCCATGACCTGCGTGATGAACCTCACCATCTACAAGGGGGGGGAGATCATCCTGCTGCCGCGCTTCGATCTGGACCAGGTGCTGGAGACGATCGACAGGAAGAAGCCCACCCTGTTCCCCGCGGTGCCGACGATCTACACGGCGATCAACAACCACAAGCACCGCGAGAAGTACGACCTCTCCTCGATCAAGCTGTGCAACTCCGGCGGCGCGCCGCTGCCCGTGGAGGTGAAGGCGAAGTTCGAGGAGATCGCGGGCTGCAAGCTGGTGGAGGGCTACGGCCTCTCCGAAAGCTCGCCCGTCGCCACCATCAACCCGCCCGACGCCAGCGTCCCCGGCTCCATCGGCATGCCGCTGCCCGGCACCATCATCGAGATCATGAGCCTGGAGGACCGCTCCCGGCCCGTGGCCCTTGGCGAGCGGGGCGAGGTCTGCATCCGCGGCCCGCAGGTGATGAAGGGCTACTGGAAGCGCCCGGATGAGACGGCGAACACCATCGTCGACGGCCGCCTGCACACCGGCGATGTCGGCTACATGGACGAGCGCGGCTACACCTACATCGTGGACCGCATCAAGGACATGATCCTGGCCGGCGGCTACAACGTCTATCCGCGCAACGTGGAGGAGGCGATCTATCTGCACCCGGCGGTGCACGAGTGCATCGTCCTGGGCGTGCCCGACCCCTACCGCGGCCAGACCGTGAAGGCCTATATCCGCCTGGGCGAGGGGCAGAAGATGACGCCGGAGGAGCTGAAGGCGTTCCTCAAGGACAAGCTCAGCCCCATCGAGATGCCGAAGCAGGTGGAATTCCGCGAGGAACTGCCCAAGACCATGATCGGCAAGCTCTCCCGCAAGGCGCTGCTGGACGAACTGGAAGCCCAGGGCAAGGCCGCCGGCTGACGCCGGCGCCCCTGCCGGACGACGAGAACCCGCGGGAGAAGCCCTCCCGCGGGTTTTTTGTTGGGGATGAGGGGGGAGCGGCCCAGTTGCGATCCCATCAACCACGGAGCATGAAAACAGAGGATTCCAGTTCTGACCGGACACACGCTGGGGAGCACGTCACATGCCGTATCGACTTCTCCCG
Organism: Rhodocista pekingensis; assembly: GCF_042665545.1. NCBI lineage: Bacteria > Pseudomonadati > Pseudomonadota > Alphaproteobacteria > Rhodospirillales > Azospirillaceae > Rhodocista > Rhodocista pekingensis. Next base: position 54,246 of record NZ_JBHTCM010000015.1, read on the forward strand.
CGCCGGCGCGGCGTTAATCGCCTCCAGCGGGATGGACACTTCAATCAGCTTCTTGCGGGGGATGGTCATCAGGCAACGTCAAGATAATCAAAGGGATCACGGTCGATCACGCGGTTATTCTTCAGCAACCGGTTAATGACCATGGGGGACACGCGGAAATGCTCGGCGATTTCTTCCTGCCGATCCTCGGAGAAATCACCGCCGGCCATGCCCTTGACCGCGGCGATGGGGGCCAGCAGTTCCGCCGCAAAGGCGCGTTGCGCCTTTTGCCGGTAGGTACGCGCGTCCGTGACCGGAAACAGGCTGCCTTCATGCCGCATGATGCGGTCGCCGATCAGGCGCGCCAGCTCAAACCGCCGGTTTTCCGTGCGGGTACCGCTGAGGATTGCGGTGGCCATGCCGCCTTCATCCAGAAGGCCAAAGGAAAGCGGCCCCCGTGTCCGTTCCGGTGTCAAGATGGATAGCTGCGCGCCAGCCAGCGCCACCAGCTCCCGATCCCCGATCTGTCCATCACCGGCATCGGTCTGTGCCCGCACCCAATGGGCCAGTTCGACACCGATCTCATGGGCCGGGCAAGTACCCCAGGGCAGGCTACCGGCGGGTGCCAATGACACGCCGTCCCTTGCATTCATGGACTGCCCCTTCTGCCGCGCTAACGCCCGCAGTTCATCGGCCGTCATCAATTGTGCCGCATCGGGTGCTCCCATGGCGGCCAGACTGGCCAACTCGCCCATCGCCTCATCCCCCAAGGTACGGGCTTCGGCAAGGCGGGCATTCAGGATCGCTTCGTCCGCCTCGCCGGGATCATAACCCAGCTTGGCCTCCAACGCCCGATACCGCGCCAGTTCGGGGTTCGCCCGTTCAACGCGTAGTTCCTCCCAGACCGTGTGCAGATTGCTGGCTCTGACCGTGGCACCGTCCAGGCGCGAGAGGACCACACCGACAAAATGGTCAATCGCGGCTTCAACATCGGACCATTGAGCCAGAACCGGCATTGCCCCGAAATAGCGGAAAACAGTGTGGTCGTTCACCGACCGCCGGGATTCCAGAACGGCGCGGAACCCGTCGGAATGGATCGTCAGATTGGGCCAGACATAACCTTCGCCGATCGTGTTGAGGGCGTGTGCAAACTGCCAGGAATGGCCGGGCGGCGATGGGGGACGCGGCTCGCACTTCAACCGCCACCAGTTCCACGCCAGCCATTCCGCCAGATGATAGCCGGAGACAAGCGGCCCCTCACGCGGTCCGTCTATAAAAGTATCATAGCCCTGCGTCAGGGAACGGCCATCGGCGAGGAAAGTGACCAGACCAAAGGCTGCCTTCTCTTCCGGCGTGCCTTCTGTCAGGTGCTCAGGTGCCAGATGGATTCTAATCTGGGTCATGTGCGTTGCCGCCATTCAGCCAGGACATAGTCGCGCATGATCGACTCATTGGCCTTGTTCAGGCGGTAACCGTGATATGTTTGCCCATCCTCGCCCAGTTTCGCCTCATACGGCTCCTGGTCGCTATCCACAGCCCAGACATATTTTGGCAGACCACCCGCTGGAAAATTACTGACCATGCCGTGCTCGATGCCTTTAGTCAGAAGGCTTTGAGCCTCCGACTTCAGCACGTGCCGGATATCATCGCACATGCTTTTGCTGGGTCGTGGGTTGACGGGCGGAATGAACCCGTAATCGCCAGGGCGTTTCTTATGCAGCGCACTGCCACCATACCGAACCTGCCCCAGAACACGGGCAAGCTCCGTCGGTGGCACAGTTCCCCGTGCCGCAATCCGACGCTTGGTATTGTTGCCCTCTCGCTTTGCCATCTGGTCAGCCCAACGATGCATTCTATCTCGGCCGTGAAGGCGCACCGCTGAGCCTCCAGCGGAAAGGGGGGAGCGCTCCCAAGCGATCGGCCGGACCGCCGTCTGGCCTTCTACGGTACGGCAGTATCGGCGTCATCGCAACGAGGCCGGTGGCGTGGGGATCGTCCGGCGGGCCTCACACCGTGAAGCTCTCCCCGCAGCCGCAGCGGGCCTTTTCGTTGGGGTTGCGGAAGGTGAAGCCCGACTGGAAGCGGTCCTCCACATAGTCCATCTCGGAGCCGAGCAGGAACATGGTGGCGGCGGGGTCGATCAGGATGGTGACGCCCTTGTCCTCCACCACCTCCTCGAACTTCTTCCGGTCCTTGGCGTATTCGACGAAATAGCTCATGCCGGAGCAGCCGCGCGCCTTCACGCCGACGCGCAGGCCCAGGATCGGCTCGCTGCTGCGCGCCATCAGCAGCCGCACGCGCTCGGCGGCCGCGTCCGTCAGCGTCAGCGCCTTGGGGCGTTCCTTCAGGGTCGTGCTCATGGCCTGCGTCCTCCTGTCCGCCTGACGATCAGAACATGTCCAGGGCCACCCGGGCCTCGTCGCTCATCATCCCGGGGTGCCAGGACGGCTCCCAGACGATGTCCACGCTCACGGAGCGCACGCCCGCCACCGCCTCCACGGCGCGCTCCACCGTGCCCGGCATCTCCTCCGCCACGGGGCAGCCGGGGGCGGTGAGGGTCATCTCGATGCGGACGTCGCCGTCGGCGTCCACCTCGCATTTGTAGACGAGGCCCATCTCGTAGATGTTAACCGGGATTTCCGGGTCGTAGACGGTGCGCAGCGCCTCCACGACGCGGTCGTACAGCGGCGCGTCGGGCGGCAGCCGCTCCTCCGGCGGGATCTCCACCGGGTCGCCCATGGACAGGCCGGGCGCGATCGGCCGCATGGAATTCATCATCGTCCCATCCCTTCCTTCTTCTCAGAAACCCGCGCTCTCGCTGGATGCCTTGCCGTCGCCCTGAAGGGCCGCGTGCATCGTGTGCCAGGCCAGGGTCGCGCACTTCACCCGCATGGGGAATTCGCGCACCCCCGACAGCACCTGCAACTTGTCCAGGGCCTCTTCGTCCACGGGGCCGTGCGTGCCCCACTGGTCCTCGTCCTTGGTGCACATGTCATGGAAGCGGCCGAACAGCGCCTCGGCCTCCGCCACCGGTTTGCCCTTCAGGATCTCCGTCATCAGGCTGGCGCTGGCCTGGCTGATGGCGCAGCCGCGCCCGTCGAAGCCCGCGTCCGTGATGACGCCGTCGTCGCTGACCGTCAGATAGACGGTGATCTTGTCGCCGCACATCGGGTTGTCGCCCCGCGCGGTGCGGTTGAAGGCGGCCGGCCGGCCGAAGTTGCGGGGATGCCGGCCGTGGTCGAGGATCACTTCCTGGTACAGATCGCGCAGATCGTCGAACATCAGCCGAAGAACTCCTTGCAGGCCCGCACCGCGTCGGCCAGCGCCTCCGCCTCGGCCTCGGTGTTGTAGAGCCCGAAGGAGGCGCGGGCCGTGGCGCCCACCCCGAACCGGTCCATCAGCGGCTCGGCGCAGTGCTGGCCGACCCGCACCGCCACGCCGGCCCGGTCCAGCAGCGTGCCGATATCGTGCGGATGGATGCCGTCGATGGTGAAGCTGATGATGGCCGCCTTGCCGGGGGCGGTGCCGACGACGCGCAACCCCTCGATCCCCGACAGCCGGTCCATGGCGTGGGCCAGCAGGCGCTGCTCGTGCGCCAGGATGGCGTCCATGCCCAGCGCCGTCACATAGTCGATGGCGGCGCCCAGTCCCACCCCCTCGATGATCGGCGGGGTGCCGGCCTCGAAACGGTAGGGCGGCTCGCGGAAGCTGGTGCCGGCGAAGCTGACGGCGCTGATCATGTCGCCGCCGCCCTGCCAGGGCGGCATGGCCGCCAGCAGCTCCGGCTTGGCGTAGAGGGCGCCGATGCCGGTCGGGCCATACAGCTTGTGGCCGGTCATGACGTAGAAGTCGGCGTCGATGGCCTGCACGTCCACCGGCATGTGGACGGCCGCCTGGCTGCCGTCGAACAGCACCGGCACGCCCCGCTCATGCGCCATGCGGGCGATCTGGCGGGCCGGGTTGACGGTGCCCAGCACGTTGCTGGCATGGGTGACGGCGAGCAGCCGGACCGCCGGATCGCGCAGGAGGCCCTCCAGCGCGTCCAGGTCCAGGCTGCCGTCGTCCAGCACGGGCACGACCTTCAGCGCGATGCCGGTCTGCACCTGGAGCAACTGCCAGGGCACGATGTTGGCGTGGTGCTCCATCTCCGACAGGACCACCACGTCGCCCGCCTTCAGGTGGGCGCGGCCCCAGCTCTGGGCCACCAGATTGAAGGCTTCCGTGGCGTTGCGGGTGAAGACGATGGTCTCCCGCGAGGGCGCGTTCAGGAAGCGGGCCAGCCGGTCCCGCGTCGCCTCGTAGAGGTCCGTCGCCCGCTGTGAGAGGAAATGGACGCCGCGGTGGACGTTGGCATAGTCCTCCTCCAGGAAGCGGGTCATCGCCTCGATCACGGCGCGCGGCTTCTGGGCCGAGGCGGCGTTGTCCAGATAGACCAGCGGCTTGCCCGGCCGGCCCGGCTTCTCGTGGATGCGGCGGGTCAGGATCGGGAAATCCTGCCGCACCCGCGCCACATCGTAGGGCGCGTTGTGGTCGTGGGCGGGCGGGGCCGTGGTGCGATGATGGGCGGCGGCACTCGTCATGGTGTCAGCGTTCCCCCAGCCAGCCGTGGATGGCGGCCTTGAAGTGCTCGCGTACCGCCTCCACCGGGATCTCCTCCAGCGCCTCGTCCAGGAAGGCGGCGATCAGCAGGGCGCGGGCGCGCTCCAGCGGCAGGCCGCGGGAGCGCAGGTAGAAGAGCTGCGCGTCGTCCAGCTCGCCGGCGGTGGCGCCGTGGCTGCACTTCACGTCGTCGGCGTAGATCTCCAGCTCCGGCTTGCTGTCGATCTCCGCCTGGTCGGACAGCAGCAGGGCCCGGTTCAACTGGTAGCCGTCGGTCTTCTGCGCGTCCGGCCGGACGATGATCTTGCCCTGGAAGACGGCGCGGGCCTGTCCGTCGATCACGCCCTTGACCACCTCGCGGCTGGTGCCGCGCGGCTTGGCATGGTCGATCAGGGTGGTGATGTCGGTGTGCTGCGTGCCGCGCACGGCATAGGCGCCGCTGATGCGGCAGGTGGTGCCGGTGCCCTCCAGCACGCTGCGCCCCTCGTGCCGGGAGAGCGCCGCCCCCAGGTTCAGGATGAAGGTGTCGTAGGTGGCGTCGCGGCCGACATGGGCCGTGGTCGTCGCCAGATGGATGGCGGACAGGCTCTCCCGCTGGATCTTGTAATGGTGCAGCCGGGCGCCGGCGCCCAGCACGATCTCCGCCACGACATTGCTGAAACAGGCGGCGCTGCCCAGCCCGACATGGTGCTCGATGAGGGTCGCCTCGGCGTTCTCCTCGGCCAGGACCAGGATGCGCGGGTGCCAGGCGGCGGGCAGGCCGTCGTCATTGCTCAGGAAGACCAGCTCCACCGGACGCGGCACCACCGTGCCGCGGGCCAGCCGCAGCACGACGCCGTCCGTCAGGAAGGCGAGGTTGAGCGCCAGCAGCGGGTGCGCGTCCAGGGTCGCGGTGCGGCCCAGATGCTCCGCCACGCCGTCGGGCGAGCGGACCAGCGCCTCGCCCAGGCTCTCCAGCGTGGCGCCGGGGGGCAGGCCGCCGGTGTCGGACAGGTCGGGCCGGTAGCGGCCGCCCAGGAAGACCATGCGGTGGCTGCCGCCGCCCGGCGCCACGGTCGGGATGGACGCGGCCGGGACGGGGGCGGTCAGCGCCGGGGCAAGGCCGAAGCTCTGCCGCTCCAGCGGGCGCAGGCTGGTGAACTTCCAGGATTCCTGCCGCGGGGTGGGGAAGCCGGTCTTGACGAAGCGGTCCAGGCCGGCGGCGCGCAGCTCGTCCAGCCAGGGCAGGCCGGCACCGGGAAGCGTCGCCGCGTGCGCCTTGAACTGGTCAACGTAGCTCTGGATGGCGGGGGTTTCGGATGCCATGGCGGGTGCGTCCTCAGGCCGCCTCGTTCACGCCGAACTCGGCATAGCCCTTCTGCTCCAGCTCCAGCGCCAGCTCCTTGCCGCCGGTCTTCTGGATGCGGCCATGGGCCAGCACATGCACGACGTCCGGCACGATGTAGTCCAACAGGCGCTGGTAGTGGGTGATGACCAGCATGGAGCGGTCGGGCCGGCGCAGGCTGTTCACGCCATCGGCGACGATCTTCAGCGCGTCGATGTCCAGGCCGCTGTCGGTCTCGTCCAGGATGGCCAGCTTCGGCTCCAGCACCGCCATCTGAAGCACCTCGTTGCGCTTCTTCTCGCCGCCGGAGAAGCCGACATTGACGGCGCGCCGGATCATCTCGTCCGTCATGTTCAGCGCGCCGGCCTTCTGCCGGATCAGCTTCAGGAACTGCATGGCGTCCAGTTCCTTCTCGCCCTTCGACTTGCGCAGGGCGTTCAGCGCCTCCTTCAGGAAGGTGGTGTTGCTGACGCCGGGGATCTCCACCGGGTACTGGAAGGCCAGGAAGACGCCGGCGGCGGCGCGTTCCTCCGCCTCCTTCGCCAGCAGGTCCTCGCCATCCAGCAGCACGCTGCCCTCGGTCACCTCATAGCCCTCGCGGCCAGCCAGCACGTAGGAGAGCGTGCTCTTGCCCGACCCGTTGGGACCCATGATGGCATGCACGGTGCCCGGCTCGATCGTCAGGTCGATGCCCTTGAGGATCGGCTTGCCGTCCACGGTGGCGTGCAGGTTCTTGATTTCGAGCAGCGGCATTTCTCTGGTCCCCGATCGCGGCCCGGTGGCCGCAGCGTTTCTTCGACGGTTGCCCGGACCGACGCCGGGCCTCATGGGTTTGTTGGAAGGGGCGGGCGGGTCAGCCCACGCTCCCTTCCAGGCTGATGGCGACGAGCTTCTGGGCCTCCACCGCGAACTCCATCGGCAGCTCCTTCAGGACCTCCTTGCAGAAGCCGTTGACGATCAGGCCGACCGCGTCCTCCTCCGCCAGCCCGCGGGAGCGGCAGTAGAAAAGCTGGTCCTCGCTGATCTTGGCGGTGGTCGCCTCATGCTCGACGCGGGCGCTGCGGTTGCGGTTCTCGATGTAGGGCACCGTATGGGCGCCGCAGCGGTCGCCGATCAGCAGGCTGTCGCACTGGGTGTAGTTCCGCGCCCCGTCCGCCTTCGGCAGGATCTTCACCAGACCGCGGTAGGTGTTCTGCGCGCGGCCGGCGGAGATGCCCTTGGAGACGATCGTCGAGCGGGTGTTCTTCCCGATGTGGATCATCTTCGTGCCGGTGTCGGCCTGCTGCATGTTGTTGGTGATGGCGACCGAATAGAACTCGCCCACCGAATTGTCGCCCTGGAGGATGCAGCTCGGATACTTCCAGGTGATGGCCGATCCGGTCTCCACCTGCGTCCAGGAGATTTTCGAGTTGCGGCCGCGGCAGGCGCCGCGCTTGGTGACGAAGTTGTAGATGCCGCCCTTGCCGTTCTCGTCGCCCGGATACCAGTTCTGCACGGTGCTGTACTTGATCTGGGCGTCGTCCAGCGCGATCAGCTCGACCACCGCGGCGTGGAGCTGGTTCTCGTCGCGCTGCGGCGCCGTGCAGCCCTCCAGGTAGCTGACATAGCTGCCAGCGTCCGCGATGATCAGGGTGCGCTCGAACTGGCCGGTGTTCTTCGCATTGATGCGGAAGTAGGTGGACAGCTCCATCGGGCAGCGCACGCCCTTCGGGATGTAGACGAAGCTGCCGTCGGTGAAGACGGCGCTGTTCAGCGTGGCGTAGAAATTGTCCGAATAAGGCACGACCGAGCCCAGATACTGGCGCACCAGTTCGGGGTGGGTCCGGACCGCCTCGGAGATGGAGCAGAAGATGATGCCCTTCTCCTCCAGCTTCTTCTTGAAGGTCGTGGCGACGGAGACGCTGTCGAACACGGCATCCACGGCCACGGCCGGGATGTCGCCCGCGCCCTCCACGCCGGCCAGGATCTCCTGCTCGCGCAGGGGGATGCCCAGCTTCTCGTAGGTGCGCAGCAGCTCGGGATCGACCTCGTCCAGGGACTTCGGCTTCTCCGTCACCTTCGGCGCGGCGTAGTAGTAGGAGTCCTGGAAGTCGATGGGCGGATACTTCAGCATCGCCCAGTCCGGCTCCGTCATGGTCAGCCAGTGCCGGTACGCCTTCAGCCGCCATTCCAGCAGCCACTCGGGCTCCTGCTTCTTGGCGGAGATGAACCGGATGATGTCCTCGTTCAGCCCCTTCGGCGCCATCTCCGATTCGATGTCGGTGAAGAAGCCGTACTTGTACTTCGTCTCGGTCAGGTTACGCACCTGGTCCAGGGTCTGATCCGTGGCCGCCATGTCTCTCCTCCGAACCCCTTCGTTTCCGTCAGCCGGCCAGTGCCGCGCGCCGCACCTTGTCCTCGGACCGGGGATCCTTGGACAGGGTGGGGGCGATGCCGAAGTCCGGTATGGACGGTAGTGCCATGTCGGCCAGCGTCACCCCTTCGAGCGCGCGGCGCACGGCTTCGTTCACCTTGTCCCAGCTTCCTCGGCGGGGGCAGAGCGACTGCACCCCGCAGGCGCCCTCCGCCCCGTCCACGCAGTCGGTCAGCGCGATCGGGCCGTCGATGGCCTCGATGATCTCCGCCACGTTGACCTCCCCGGAATCGCGCAGCAGGGCGTAGCCGCCCGCGGCCCCGCGCTGGGAGGCCAGGATGCCGCCGCGGGCAAGCTGCTTGAGCAGCTTCTGCACCGTCGGCACCGGCAGGCCCGTGCGCTCGGCCACCGAGGCGGCGGTATGCACCGGCGCGTCGCTGCGCGCCATGGCGGTCAGAACCACCACGGCGTAATCCGTCAGCTTGCTGAGCCTGAGCATCCGCCCTCCCGTTCCGGCGGGTCCGCTCCCGCAGGCCCCGGGAAGGGCGCTCCGGAAATCGGACCAAACTGGTACACATTAAGTGCGACCATATGGACCGGAAGTCAAGGTCCCGGGCCCGGTCCCCCATGCATCCCCGCGGCGGGAGCCCTGCACCCGGAGGGGGCGGGACGCCCGCCCGGACGGACGCGAAGATAGCGCGATCCCCCGACAAGGAAAGGGCCCCGTCCGACGTTGCCGGCGGGGCCCCGATGGGTCGGGAGCGATGCGGGGGAGGGGGCCGTCAGCGGCTGCCGGCGTCCTCTTTGCTCCGGCTCGTATCTTTGCTCCGGGTCGTATCGTCGGCCCGGCTGCCGGTCAGGCCGCGCTCGTCCGCTTCGCGCTCCGCGGTCTCCCGGGCGGCCTCGACACCGGCCTGGAGCGCGTGCCTGGCCACGTCCGTCGCATCCCGGGCCGTTCCCTCGCCGCGCTGCCAGAGATCGTCGGCAAGGCTGTCGCGGTAGCGGCCCAGCCATTCATCCTCGGTCCGGGTGGAGGGCAGAGTGGCCCCGACCGCGGCCCCCAGGGCGAGGCTGAGCAGTCCCGCGGCCAGCGGATGCTCCTCCACCATGTCCCAGAAGGACTCGGTGGCATAGCCGGCGCGCTGGCCGGCATCGTGCATCAGTCCGCGGGCGCGGCCGCTCGCGCGGTGGCTCCAGGAGTCGCCGCCCTGGAAGTCGCCGCCCTGGCCGGCGCCGTAGCTCGCATAACTCGATCCGGGGCCGTAGCGGTCGTCCCCGTACAGATCCTCGTCGCGCGAATCATAGTCGGCGATGCTGTCGTAGCCGGTGCCCGTGTCGATGTTCCGGCCTGAGCGGCCGGAGAAGCGGTCGCGGGCCTGACCCATCGCGTCCTCGGCCCGGTGCCGCGCCTGCTCGAAGCGCTCGCCGGCCCGTTCGCGCAGATGCTCCGCGCCTTCGCGCAGGCTGCTCATGGCCTGGCCGATCCGGCCCCCGTCCTGATCGTGCATGCCGCGGGAGCGGTCGCCGGCCCAGCGGCCGGCGCCACCGAAGGCGGACCCGCCCTGGCCGTAAGGGCCCGTCTCCGTCGCCCGCAGGCCACCGGACAGCAGCATCCAGCCCACCCCGATGCCGATCAGGGCAAGGGGCACGGTGTTGTCCTGGAGCAGCCCGCCCTGGGCCTGCGCCTCGTAGCCGTGGTCGTCGCGGCCGTACAGTCTGTGGTCATTGTCGCCGAAGCTCCGGGCGTAACCGCCCTGGTAATCATAGCTCATCTCGCTCCTCCCTTGGCCGGTGCGGCCGTCAGCGGCCGATCTGGGCCTTGGCCCAGCGCCCGTCCTCCTTCAGCGTCTCCACCGTCCGCCGCGGTTGCAGGTTGTCGGCCGACAGCCTGCTGCGGCCGGACAGCACCATGATCCCACCGATCAGCAGCACGGCGCCGCCGACGATCAGGGCCGCGGCCCAGGGCGGTACGACGTTGGCGAGTGCCAGTGTCGCCGACAGCAGCAGGAAGATCAGGCCGAGGAAGCAGACCGCCCCGCCCACCGCCAGACTGACGGCGCCGCGGGTGGCCTGGGTCGCCTTCTCAGCCAGTTCGGCGCGGGCCAGTTCCACTTCCTTGCGGACCAGATCGCCCGTCTCCTGCGCCAGATCGGTCAGCAGGGCGGTCAGGGGACGCTCATCGCGCCCCGCGTCGGGTCGGCCGGCAGGATCGAACCCGTGCGCTCCGGACTCGCCGTGTGCGCTTTCCGTGCTCATGGCTTGCTGCTCCCCTGCGAGGTGGTCGGCTTCTGCGAGGACTGTCCGTTCTGGGCAGCTTCCCGCTTTCCACCGGTGCCGGTCGGGTTGGCGGAACTGCCGGTCCCCGCGCCGGAGGGCGTCGCCCGGCCGGAACTGGCCGTCGCGGTGCCGCCGGTCGTCTCCGACGCGCCGGTGCCGACGCGGCTGCTGCCGGTATCGCCCAGCCCGCCCGCACCCGTGCCGCCCGGAGCCGTGCCCTGGCCGCCGGCGCCCGCGTCCATGGGCGCGGTCGCTCCGACCGGGCTTTCGACATTACGTCCGCGCAGGCCGTCGGCGGCCGGATAGTGTGCATACTCGTCGGCGCGCGACGACCGGGTGCGCAGGGTGCGCGTCCTCTCGTCCATGCCGCCGCCGGCGCCGTAGTTGCCCACGTCATCGCCGGCGGTGGGATTGTAGGCGCGGCCCCGCAGGCCGCCCTGGCCGCTGGAACCGGACCATCCACCCGAGCCACCCGAGCCGGCGCCGTAGGACACCCCGGCATGGGACGAGCCCTGGCCGGACATCCGCGCCCGGCGCCGCTCGCCCGAGGCGCGCAGGAACCGGCCCAGCGCCACCCCGGCCAGCATGGCACCGCCGATGAACATCTCCGGCTGGCGGCGGGCGAAGGTCTCCGTCCGCGACAGCAGATCCTCGAAGCCGTACCGGTTCACCTGCTCGGCCAGATCCTCGATCCGCTCGGCGGCCATGCCGACATAACGGGCCGGGAACCCCTGATCCTGCTCGTGGAGCTGCTGCTCCGTCTGCCGCAGGGCGGAGGCAATACCCTTGATCTGATCGGCGGCGAAGGTCTGCTGCCGTTCGTACTGGCCGCGCACCTTGGCTCGGGCTGTCTCTGTCAGCCGTTCGCCCGTCTCCCGGGCCCGTTCCGACAGCTCGTGGGCCATGCCCCCCGCCGTCGCTCCGCCCTTCATGTCGGACCCGTTGCCAGCGGACCCCTTGCCCGCGGCCGTCTGCCCGCTGCGGGTCCGGTCGGTCGTCTCCTGCGACCCGCCCTGGGGCGTCGAGCCGGTCCTTTCGCCCATCGCCATCTTCAGGCCTCCTCGTTCCGGTGGTCGGCCGCCGGGCTCGCGCCGGACAGGCGCCGGATGGCGCCGCACGGTCCCCGACGGCCGACGGATCGCCCCGACAACAGGATGTCCGGGGTTTCGTTCCGGAGCCGGGGACCCGGCTCGGGAGGCATGCCCCGGGCGGATGACCGCTGCGGTGCATCACGGCGCCGGTGCGGGTTGACCCCCGGGGTTCCGGGGCGCACGCTGTGCCTGTGCCGAGGGGAGCGGAGGTTTCCTGAGGCCACCACCCGGCGGGTCGCAAGACCGTCGGAAACGCGGCTGGATTTAGAGCGGCAGGGTCCCCGCCCATGTGCGGTTGAAAGCGATCCCAGCCCATCCGGCTGAAGCCTGAACGGCGTGAGGGCGGGAAGTGGCTCCACTTCCCGCCCTCGCCGTTTCACCGGCATGCCGGCAGATCCCGCAACCCGCGCTGGATACGGCCATCCCCTGACGCCCGGCAAATGACGCCCGGCAAACAACCCGCAAAGAAGATACAAAATCTTTCTATCTATGCGGCTCTGCCCATACTCCGAAATACAGGGGCGGTGACCGGATTTCATACTCCGGTTGCGCGGCAACCCAACTGTTCGGGGGCTAAGAAGGGGTAGTGGCCGGTTTTCTTAATCCTCGGTTCATCATCCAGGCCAATTTTGGCCCTAGAAAGACTGCAAAGCGGGCGCCTTCCTGTCACGCTCCTCTTACCTGATGGGGTATGATCCCCGTCGGTCAGGCGGGTGACCGGCCTGTGCCGGGTCTCCGGTGTCAGGACGGGACGGCGGACCGGTATCCTTCAGCGGGGGAGTCCCTCCAGTGACGCATGCGGCTGGCCTCAGCGGAACGGTGGCGATCGGGCGGGTCCTCGGGGCCGGTTCCGGCGTTGCCGCCGGCCCCGGTCCGTCCCGCCTGGCTCCGGGCCGGGGCGCGGACGGGCTGCTGACCGGGGCCGTCTGCCTGCTCGCAGCGGCGGTGCTGCTGGTGAGCTGTGCCGACCCCGGCGCCCGCCCCCCGGCGCCGCCCCCGGTGGCGCTGACGGTTCCGGAGCCGCCCCCGGCACCGCCCGCCCGGGTTCCAACCTCGCCCGTGCCCCGGCCGAAACCGCCGGTGCCGGTGGCGCAGCTTGCCGGCGTGACGGCCCTGCCGGGCCCGCCGGCAGCCCCGCCGCACCTCCAGGAGGCGTCCTTCGATCCGAAGACCCTGGTGGGCCTGACCGAACAGGAGACGATGCGCCTTCTGGGGCAGCCCTCCTGGACCGAGGAGATCCCGCCGGCCAAGACCTGGCGTTACGCCAACGACCGGTGCGTCCTGCGCGTGTTCTTCTTCATGGAGATGACGACGCGCGACTTCCGAACCCTTTCCTATGAACTGACCAGTACGGACGACCAGCCCAATGTCGCTCAGCAATGCTTTGCCGAACTCGTCGCCCAGGCCTGGCACCCCTGACCGCATGCCGGCCCCCATCGCCCGCGTCGCCCTGGTGGACGACGACGACCTGTTCCGGGAATCCCTGGGCATGAACCTCACGGACGAGGGGTTCGAGGTCGTGCCGTTCGACCGCGGCCACACCGCGCTCGACTATTTCGCGGGGGGCGGCACCGCCGACCTGATCCTGCTGGACTGGCGCATGCCCCGGATGGACGGGATCGAGACCCTGCGCCAGCTCCGCGCCCGCAGCATCGACATCCCGGTGATCTTCCTCACGGTGCTGTCCGATCAGATCTATGAGGAGACGGCGCTGACCGGCGGTGCGGTGGACTTCGTGGAGAAGTCGCGCTCGCTGCCGATCCTGCTGAAGCGGATGCAGCTCATCATCCAGGGCCGCAAGCCGATGGGGGAGGAGGGGCCGGGGGCCCTGTCCGCCGCCGCGGACGCCAGCGCCGCCGGCCAGATGTTCCGGCGCGGGCCGCTGGAGCTGAAGCTGGAGGTGGCCCGCGCCTTCTGGGCGGGCAGCCGCATCGATCTGACGCTGACCGAGTTCAACATCGTCAAGCTGATGTCCACCCGCGCCGGCGAGGACGTGTCCTACCGCGACCTCTACGACCTGGTGCATGGCAAGGACTTCGTCGCCGGCTACGGCCCGGCCGGCTACCGGGCCAATGTCCGCGCCTTCATCAAGCGTATCCGGCACAAGTTCCGCGCCGTCGATGCCGGGTTCGACGAGATCGAGAACTATCCCGGCTTCGGTTACCGCTGGTCCGACCGGCACCCGGCCGAGTATGTCGGCGGCACCGGTGGCCGGGACCGCGCATGAGCCGATCCGGCAGGGGCTGGCGCGGCGTCGGCCGCTGGCTGCTGCGCTCGCTCGCCGGCCGGCTGGTGCTGGTTTCGGTCGTCTTCCTGGCGGTGCCGCTGCTGATCTACGAGCAGTTCCGCAACGCCGATGCGGAGAAACAGCTCCTGCTGCTGCGCAGCGCACAGCAGCAGGGCCAGCTCATCGCCCGCGCGGTCGAACCGCTGCTGGCCGGGCTGGACGGTCCGTCGCTGGCCGGGCTGGGCCAGACCCTGACCCGCTTCGCCGACGAGAACACCCGCGTGCGCGTGCTGCTGCGGCCCAATGCGCCGGGCGGCGGCACCGGCCGCGGGTTCTACTATGTCGCCTCGGCCCCGGCGGTGCCGACGGCCATGCTGGACCTGGAGCGCGAGCGGCTGATCGAGCAGGGCGTGCTGGTCCGGCTGGCCGCCTCCTGTGCCGGCGACCAGGCGCTCGCCATCCCGGTGCCGACGGAGAAGGGCGGGGTGGAACTGCTGACCTCCATCACCCCGATCAAGACGGAGATGGGTTGCTGGGCCGTGGTCACCTCCCACGCCGCCGCCGCCTATCTCGGGCTCGGCATGGGCCAGCCCTACTGGCGGACGCCGGAGGTACAGGCCGCGGCCCTGGTCTACATCGCCATGGCGGCGCTGGTGCTGGTGCTGCTGCTGGAGGTCTGGCGCAACCTGCGCCGCTTCGGCGAGCTGGCGCGCGACATCGTCATGCACCGCGGGCCGGCCAGCAGCTTCTCCGACCAGAACACCGTGCCCGAACTGGAGCCGGTGGCCGAGGATTTCGACCGGCTGGTGGCGACCCTGCACAGCTCCGCGGTCAATCTGCGCCGCGCGGCGGAGGACAACGCCCATGCCTTCAAGACGCCGATCGCCGTGATCCGTCAGGCCGTGGAGCCGCTCAAGCGCCTCATCCCGCCCGAGGATGTCCGCGGCCGCCGGGCCATCGACATGATCGAGGGATCGGTCGAGCGGCTGGACGGGCTGGTCTCCTTCGCCCGCCGTATGGACGAGACGGCGGCCGACCTGCTGGAACCGCCGCGTCAGCGCGTGGACCTGTCCGCGCTGCTGGAGCGGGTCCTGCTCGGCTACCGCAACCTGCTGGAGGAACGGGGCGTGACGCTGCTGCCGCGGATCGAGGGCGGCCTCGTCGTGCGGGCGGGGGAGGAGCTGCTGGAGACGGTGATCGAGAACGTGGTGGACAACGCCCTCAGCTTCTCGCCCGCCGGCGGGAGCATCCGCGTCGTCTGCAAGCGGGAGGGGGCGCGCATCCTGCTGTCCGTGGACGATGAGGGGCCGGGCGTCGATCCGGCCAACATGGAGAGGATCTTCGAGCGCTACTTCAGCCAGCGCCCCGGCGCTTCCGGCACGGCTCTGGCGGAGCCGGCCGGCGCACGGCCGGACGGCATGCCCCACTACGGCATCGGCCTCTGGATCGTCCGCCGCAACGTGGAGGCGGTGGGCGGCCGGGTGGACGCGGAGAACCGGCCGGAGGGCGGCTTCGGCATCCGCATCCGGCTGCCCGCCGCCTGAGGCTCAACCCGCCGCCGGCATCCGGCGGGCGGCAGCGATCTCCTCGACATGGCCGCGCAGGTCGGCGTCCTCGTCCAGCAGGCTGTGGAAGTCGCGCCGGTCCAGCACCAGCAGCCGGCAGTAGGCCAGCGCCACCACGTCGGCGTTGCGCGGCCGGTCGTCCAGCAGCGCCAGTTCGCCGAAGAAGTCGCCCGACCCCAGCCGCACCGGCTGGGCCAGCCCCGGCAGCGTCACCGCCACGGCGCCGGAGGAGATGAAGTACATGCTGTCGCCGCGCTCCCCGCGGCGCACCAGCACCTCGCCGGGCATGGCGAGGCTGGGTCGCAGCAGCCGCTCGATCCGGCCCAGCCGGTCGGGCGCCAGCCCGGCGAACAGCGGGACGCGGCCGATCAGCTCGGTCGTGGACAGGCCCAGGTCCAGCCGCGGCGGTTCCTCCACCTGGGCCCGCCGTCGGCGCAGGTCGCGCTCCAGGTCGGCCAGGATCTCCCGGCTGATGATCGCCTCGTCGAACAGCCGGCGCATGGTCCGTTCCTCCACGCGCAGGGCGGCGCGGGTCAGGTAGCGGACCTGGACCTCCTCGACATAGGCCGGGTATTGCAGGCGCAGGGCGTCCAGCGCCTCCTGTATGGCGGCCTGCCGGGTCTTCAGCACCTCCGTCAGGGTCGTGGCGGCATCGCGGCCCAGCATGGGGGCCAGCAACTCGTCGGTGAAGCGCTTGAGCCCCTCCACCACGATGCGGACGACGACGAGCTGCGCGAAGCGTTCCGACAGCTTCAGCGCCAGATAGCGGTCGGCCCCCAGCCGCCGCTGCACCCAGAGCGCCCGGCGCAGCCCGCGGGAGAGCTTCACCTCCTTGCGGGCCGCCCCCTCGTACCCCTCGCGCCGGGCGGCCTTGACCCCGTCCTGGAGCCGGCCGGCGTTGGCGACCAGCGACTGCACCGTCCGGCGTGAGATCACGCCGTCACGGAACAGGGTCAGGTACAGCTCCTCCTCGCGCCGGGCCAGCGTGCTGAGACCGATATAGACTCGGTCGTCCAGCGACAGGCCGCCGTGCCGCTCGTCCAGGTCGATCTGCTCCTGCGCCAGCTCCGCCCCGCGCTCCAGCAGCGGGGCCACGGCCGGGGCCGGGTTCATGTGGAAGTCGCGGGCGATCGTCTCCACGTCCTGGCGGACCCGGCCCAGCGACAGGCCCAGCGCGCGGTTGCGCAGGGCCTCCTCCACCGGCGACAGCCGGTTCAGCCCGACCAGCCGGATCAGCGGGCGCAGGGTGGTGCCCTGCACGAACAGGGTGAACAGCACGAAGCCGGTGGCGACGACGGCCACCATCTCCTGCGTCGGCTCGGGCACCCGGCGGTTCTCCGTCACCGCCAGCGCCAGGGCCAGCGACACGGCCCCGCGCAGCCCGCCCCACAGCATCACCGCCTTGTAGGGGCCGCTGATCCGGTCGGCGGCGCCGATGGCGGTCAGGCCCGGCAGCATGCCGTAGATCACCAGGGCGCGGGCCAGCAGCGCGCAGACGACCAGGGCCGCCAGCAGCAGCATGTGACCCCACTGCGCCTCCATCAGCGTCGGCGGGATCAGCATGGAGGCCAGCAGGAAGATCAGGGAGTTGGCCCAGAATCCCAACTGGCCCCAGACATTGCGCAGCCCCTCCCAGCTCTCCGGGCTGATCCGGGTGCGCCCCTCCGAGGCGATGACCAGTCCGGCCGTCACCACGGCCACGACGCCGGAAACCTCCAGGTAGCGTTCCGCGACGATGAAGGCCAGATAGGCAAGGCTGACGGTCAGGCTGATCTCGCTCTGCGGCAGGTTGCGCAGCGGCGTCACGATGATCCCGACCAGCCAGCCCATCAGCACACCGACGGCGATGCCGCCGAAGAACTTCACGAGAAAGCTGAGCGCGGCTCCCGCCCAGTCGGCTTCGGCCATGCTGCCGGCCGGTCCGCGCGCCGTCAGCATTCCCAGCAGCAGGGTGAACAGGGCGATCGCCGCGGCGTCGTTGAACAGGCTCTCGCCCTCGACCAGGATCGACAGCCGCCGCGGCGCGCCCAGGTCGCGGAAGATCCCGACCACCGCCGCCGGGTCCGTCGTGGCGACGATGGCGGCCAGGGTCAGGCAGACGATGATGGCATGGGTGCCCAGGGTGCCTTTCCAGACCCACCAGGCTCCGGCCATGCCCAGCCCGGCGATGACGGTGCAGAGCACCACCGCCACCACGGCCAGGATCATCACCGGCCAGAGATCGTCCAGCAGGCGCCGCACATCCACCGACAGCGCCGTCTCGAACAGCAGCACCGGCAGGAAGATGTAGAGGAAGGCCGAGGAGGAGAGCTCCAGGTCCGACAGCGCGGTCAGGAAGTCTCCCGCCGGCCCCAGCTCGTCGGCCGTGCTGCCGGTGATCCACAGCCGGCTCAGCCCCAGCGCCACGCCGACCGCCGCCAGCAGCACCGTGTAAGGCAGGCGCAGCCGCCGCGCGAGCGGCGGCAACAGGCTGACCAGGGCCAGCAGGCCGGAAACGGCGAGCAGGATCGGGACGAGAGTACCCATGGCGGGGGCGGGTCCGCGGACGACGGAGCGATGCCCGCACTATAGGAGACGCGACCGACCCGGCAAGCGACGCCTGCGCCAGGGAGGCGTGAGATTTCAGAGGGGACGGGACGGATCGTCCGCCTTGCTCCGGCCCCATTCCCGCTCCCGTCCCCTGCTCCCATTCCCTGCTGCCGGCCCCCGGACCGGCATCCGCGCCGGCGGGATCAGGCCAGCCGGTCGATCTGCGTGTCCGTCAGGTTGCCCGGCACGACCACCAGCGGAATCTCCAGCGTTCCCGCCAACTGCCCGGCCAGCCAGGAGATCAGTTGCCCCTTGCGCACGGACGGCGGAGCGGCCCCGACGACCAGGGCATGGATATCGCCGTCCTCCCGGATCGCGGCCAGGATCTCGGCCCCCAGGGTACCGCTGCGGATCTGCACTTCCGGCAGCAGCCCCGTCAGACCATGCACCTCCGCCGCCATCCGGTGCAGCAGCCGTTCGGCTTCGTCCCGGCGCTCCTGTTCCATCGCCTGGGCGATGCTCATCCACTCGCGGAATTCCGCCGGTTCCGTGACGTGCAGCAGGGCCAGCAGCCCGCCGACATTGGCGGCGCGCAGGGCGGCGAAGCGCAAGGCGGCGCGGGACTGCGGGCTGTCGTCCACGCAGACCATGAACTTGAAGCGCTCCGACACGCCGGCGGCTTCCGCCGGCAGGGCGCTGGTCAGGGGCGCGGGCAGCGTTGCCGGCAGCCTGCCGGCCAGCTCCGCGGAGAGGGGCGGAAACGCCGGCGGCGGTCCCTGCGGCGCGCCGGGCGCGGGGCGCATCATCAGCATGCGTCCTCCCTGGGTCAGATGTTGCCGGCCACGTACTGGCGCAGGCTCTCGACCTCCTGGGTGGTCTCCTCCAGCCGGTGCTTGACCACGTCGCCGATGCTGATGAAGCCGACCAGGCGGCCGCCTTCCATCACCGGCAGATGGCGGAAGCGGCCGGCGGTCATCTTGGTCATGACGCTGGCGACCGTGTCGGACGGGGCGCAGCCGACGACCTTCCGGGTCATCAGGTCCGATACCTTCCGGTCCAGGACGGCAGTCCCGTGCTCGCCCAGGCCGCGCACGATGTCGCGTTCGGAGATGATGCCGGCGATGGCCCCGTCATCGTCGATGGCCAGCACGGCGCCGATGCGGTTGACCGTCAGCAGGCGGACGACGCTGCCGACCGTTTCGGTCGGGCGCGTCGTGATGATGGCGGAACCCTTGGTCCTCAGGATCGCGGACACATGCATGGGCCGTCCCCTTCCTTCCCTGTTCCGGACCGCCGCCGTTCGGGACGGTCCCTGTCTTCCGGATCGTCGTCCTTTTCCGGGGGCGTCTCGCCCCGCTTCTGGGTCGCGGCCTCCTGGGACCGCGTTGGTCGTCCCCTGGTCTGGGGGTTTCCCGGCCTGTTCCGGCGGCGGGTGTGCTCTGTTGCAATCAGGGAACGCTATGCTGCGGCGCACGCGCAAGCGCTTTGTGACGCTGCCGCGTCAGTCCTGCCGGAAAGGAAGCGATGGTGGTAGGGGGTGGGGACGGGATTTTTCCTGGGGCGGGCGGGATGCGGACTTACCTGTTACAGGCCAGCGGTCCCGGTGGAACCGTATCCCCGTAGCTTTTTCTCTGGAATTCCAGGAACCCTGTCGTGCCGTGAACGCCCTCGGCACGAAGAAAAAGGGCGCGCCACCGGGGCGCGCCCTGCACAGGAAGGGGAACGGATCAGCGCAGGCTCTGCTGTGCGGTCTGGCGCGGGATCAGCGACAGGCAGTTCTCGACGATCTGGTAGCACTGGCCCAGCCGCATCGACCCGGAGGAGGCGCCGCCATAGACCACCTGGGTCACGACGCCGTTCTTCAGGGTGAAGGTGGCCTTGCAGCTCCGGCTCTCGATCTCGGGATAGTCGTTCCAGCCCCAGCCCGGTCCATAGCCCCAGTAGGGCCCCCAGCCGTACCAGGGATTCCAGGCGCTGTAGCCGTGCATCGTCCCCGGCCGGGTGGTGATGCGCTCGCTGGAATAGGTGAAGTAGTCGACATTGTCGACCGTGGCCCTGCCCTCCGGCACGCCGGCGCAGGCGAGAAGGGTCTGCACCGGCATGCCGACGAAGGCCTGCTGGGCATAGAGAGCCTGATCCGCCTGGGGGTTGGCGCAGCCCGCGAGACCGACCGCGGCCAGCCCGCACAGCGCCACCGTCGCCAGGGCGCGCCGCACGGGCTTCATCGGGTGTGCATGACCAGACTGCATGGTGACCGCTCCTGTGAACCGCTGCCCGGCACCGTTCCGGTCCAGGCCCGAGCCCCCCTACCACACAACACGTTTCATGGAATATCGGCATGACAAGGGCCATGATCCAGATCATCCGGAAGAGCGGGGCAGGCCGCGAGCCCGCGGCGGCGCCCCTTCCCGTCCGGGGGATCAGGCGGCTTCCGTCAACTCCTCGGCGCTGCTGAGATCGACGGAGACGAGCTGGCTGACCCCGCGCTCGGCCATGGTGACGCCGAACAGCCGGTCCATGCGGGCCATGGTGAGGCGGTGGTGGGTGATGATGAGGAAGCGGGTGTGCCCGCCGCGCGCCATCTCCTCCACCATGTCGCAGAAGCGGCCGACATTGGCTTCGTCCAGGGGCGCGTCCACCTCGTCCAGCACGCAGATCGGCGCCGGGTTGCAGAGGAACACGGCGAACAGCAGGGCCAGCGCCGTCAGCGCCTGCTCGCCGCCGGACAGCAGCGACAGCACCTGAAGCTTCTTGCCCGGCGGGCTGGCGTAGATCTCCAGCCCCGCATCCAGCGGGTCCTCCGCCTCGGTCAGCTTCAGGTGCGCCTTGCCGCCGCCGAACAGGCGGGTGAACAGGTCCTGGAAGTGGCCGTCCACCAGCTCGAAGGCGGCCAGCAGGCGCTCGCGCGCCTCCCGGTTCAGGCTGGAGATGCCCTGGCGCAGCCGGGCGATGGCGGCGATCAGGTCCTCCCGCTCGCCCTTCATCACGTCGATCTGGCCCTCCAGCTCCGCCACCTCCTGCTCGGCGCGCAGATTGACGGGGCCCATGTTCTCCCGCTCGGCGACCAGCCGGTCCAGCCGCGCCTCGACCGCGGCGGCGTCGGGCTGCTCCTGCGCGGGGTCGATGCCGGCGACGTCCAGCACCTTCTCCGGTTCGCAGTCCAACCGCTCCTGCACCCGCTCGCGCAGGGTCTGCATCGCCTGCCGCGCGGCGGCCACGGCGGCTTCGGCATGGGCGCGGGCCTCGCGCGCGTCGGCAAGCTGCGTCTCCGCCGCCTTCAGCTCGCGCTCCACGTCGGCGACCTGAACCTCCAGCGCGACCAACTCGTCGGCGGCGCGGCGGCGCAGCCGTTCCGCCTCGGCGATGCGGTCCAGCAGGTCGCCGCGCTCCGTCTCGATGGTTGCCGGCCGCTCGGCCAGCCGTTCCAGCTCGGCCCGGGTCTCTTCGGCCCGCTCCTGAAGCTCCTCCAGCCGGCCACCGGTGCCGTCCAGCCGGGTCCGCCAGGACCGTTCCTCCTGGGCGATGGCGGCAAGGCGGCGCTGCCGCGCCTCCGCCTCGCGCAGCAGCCGGTCCAGGGCGTTCTGGCGCTCGGCCTGGATGGCCCGGCGCTCGGCCAGCCGGGCGCGCAGTTCGGCCAGCCGGTGGCGCGCCTCCGCCGGGTCGGGCAGTTCCGCCAGGGCGGCGCGGGCCTCCGCGCGGGCCTCCTCGACCTCGGCCCGGTCGGCCTCCAGCCGCTCGACCGCCTCGGCCAGGGCCTGTAGCCGGGAGGCCAGGGCGGCGGCGGCCTGCGCCAGCTTCGCGTGGCGGGCCTGGGCCTGCCCCAGGGCGGCGAAGGCCGCGCGCACCGCGTCGCGCGCCTGCCGGTCGCGGCCGGCGGCGGCCTCCACCGCGGCGCGTCCGTCGGCCAGGGCGCGCTCGGCCGTCTCCGCCGCCTCGGCCATCGCCTCCCGGGCGGCCTCCAGCCGCTCGTCGGCGCTCTCCAGTTCCAGTTCCAGCTCGGCCAGCCGGTTGCGCTGGCGCAGCCGCTGTGCCGCCGCCGTCTCCGCCCCGGCGGTGACGGTCAGCCCGTCCCAGCGCCAAGCATGGCCCTGCCGCGTCACCAGCACCTGGCCGGGCCGCAGCCGGGCCGCCGCCGCGGCTCCGGTGGCGGCATCGGCCACGACACCGACATGAGCGAGGCAGCGGGCGAGCGCGGGCGGCGCCTTGACATGGCGGGCCAGCGGCTCGGCGCCGGGCGGCAGGGGGGCGGCGTCGGGCAGGGCGGGCAGGGTGCGCCAGTGGACCGGGGCGGCCTCGTCCAGCGGCGCCGTCAGATCCTCCCCCAGTGCGGCGGCCAGCGCCTGCTCGTAGCCGGGGGCGACGGTCACCGTGTCGATCACGGGCGGGAACAGGTCGCCCGACCGGACCTTCAGCAGTGCGGCCAGCCCGTCGGCCTCCGCCTTCAGCTTGGCGCGGACGGATTCGGCCTGCTGCACCGCCTCACGCGCGCGGGACTGCACCGCCTGCGCCTCGGTCCGCAGCGCCTCGGCGCGGGCCTCGGCCGCGGCCTTGGCCGCTTCCGCCGTTTCCGCCTCCTCCCGCACCAGCTCCAGCCGCGTCTCGGCCTCGGCGACCTCCGCCTCGGCCTCCGCCGCATCGCCGCCCGCGGTATCGTCGCGGGCCAGCGCCTCGCGGGTGGCCTGCTGTTCCTCCAGCCGGCGGCGCAGGGTCTCGGCGCGGCCGTCCAGCTCCCGCACCTGCCGGTCCAGGGCGGCCCGCTTCGCCTCCTCCGCCGCCAGCCCCTCCATGGCGCGCGACAGGTCCCGGTCCAGCCCCTCGACCCCGTCCTTCGCCTCGATCAGCGCCGCCTGCGCCTCCTCGTTCAGCAGGGCCTCCTCGGCCTGCGCCTCGGCCAGGGCGTGGCGCTCCTCCGCCAGCCGGTCGATGGCCTGCCGGGCGTCGGCGGCGAGCGCCCGCTCGCGGGTCAGGTCGCCGTCGATCTGGGCCAGCCGGCGTTGCAGGGCGGCGAACGCCTCCTGCGCCCGGCGCTCCTCCGCATCCAACTGCTCCCGGGCCAGCAGCAGGCGTTGCAACGCCGCGGCCGCGGCGGCCTCGGCCTGCCGCTTCGGTTGCAGCCCGGCGGTCATCTCGGTGCGGCGCGTGGTGGCCTGGGTCGCTGCCAGCATCAGCGCGCGGACGGCGTTCTCCGCTTCGGTGAAGCCGGCCAGCGCGCGGTCGAGCTGGCCCTGCGCCCGGGTCCATCTGAGGTGCAGCAGCACCGCTTCGGCCCGGCGGATATGGTCCTGGAGATTGCGGTAGCGGGCCGCCTGCCGGGCCTGCCGGCGCAGGCCCTGGAGCTGGCCGTCCATGGTGGTCAGGACGTCGTCCAGCCGGGTCAGGTTCGTCTCCGCCGCGCGCAGGCGCAGCTCCGCCTCGTGCTTGCGGGCGTGCAGGCCGGAGATGCCGGCCGCATCCTCCAGCAACTGGCGCCGGTCGGTGGGCCGGGCGTTGATCAGGGCGCCGACGCGGCCCTGGCTGACCAGGGCCGGGCTGTTGGCGCCGGAGGCGTTGTCCGCGAACAGGATGTGGACGTCGCGGGCGCGCACGCCCTTGCCGTTGATCCGGTAGTCGGAGCCCGAGGCACGCTCCAGCTTGCGCGTCACCTCCAGCTCCGGCCAGTCGTTGAACTGGGCCGGGGCGGTGCGGCCGGCATTGTCGAGCGAGAGGGTGACCTCGCAGATGTTGCGCGCGGGCCGGGTCGCCGTGCCGCCGAAGATGACGTCGTCCATGTCGGCGCCGCGCATCTTCTTGGCCGAGGTCTCGCCCATGACCCAGCGCAGCGCCTCCACCAGATTGGACTTGCCGCACCCGTTCGGACCGACGATGCCCGTCATGCCGGGCTCGATCTGAAGCTCGGTCGCGTCCACGAAGGACTTGAAGCCGGAGATGCGGAGTCGGGTGAACTGCACCGTGGTCTCTGCCCTGCCTCTCTGGTCCCGCGCGGGGTCCGGTTCCTTCTAGCGCGGCCCGGTTAACGCGGCGCGCATTGCGACCCGCACGCCGCGCGTCCTTGCCCGGCAGGGCGGGCGGTGCAGGGCACCGCCGCCCGCCGTCCGCTCACTCCGCCTTGCGCTTGGCGCCCAGCTTGACCAGCGCGTTGATCAGCTCCTCCTCCCGCGCGCCGTCGATCACGACGGCGCCGTCGTTCAGGATCAGGGTCGGGGTGCCGCTGATGTTGTACTTCTTGATGCCGTCCAGCCGGGTCTGGAGGATGTGGGTCTCAAGCTGCTTGTTGCTCAGGCAGGCTTCCTGCTGCTCGGGGGTCAGGCCGGCCATCCGCGCGGTCTTGCCGACCTCCGCCAGCGGGTCCTTTGCCGCGAACCAGGCCTTCTGCGACTTGAACAGGGCCGACAGCATGGAGAAGTAGCGCTCCGGTGCGACGCAGCGGGAGAACATCGAAGCCGTCAGCGCCACCTGGTCCATGGGGAAGTCGCGGAAGATCAGCTTCGCCTGCCCGGTGTCGATGAACTCCGCCTTGATGCGCGGCAGGATGTCGGTGTGCATGTGCGCGCAGTGCGAGCAGGTCAGCGAGGCGTACTCGATGATCGTGATGGGTGCCTTCGGATCGCCGATCACCTTGTCCTCGGTCGCCCGGGCGAGATCGAAGCCGGGCAGGGGGGCCGCCTGCTGGGCCAGGGCCGACGGACCCGCCAGCAGCGGCAGGGCCACGATGCCCGCGGCCAGGGCGAGCGCCCCGAGGACCCCGCGGCGGGTCCAAGTGCTTCGAAGATTTTGGCGCACTATCGCCTCCTGAACACAAGATGTTGGAATATAGACTCCGGTTCTCCGGAGCCGCAAGCGGCAGGGTCAGCGCGGGGCGGAGCCGTGGACGGCCCGGCCCAGCCGTTCCAGGGCGTCGCGCAGGTCGGGGTCGGGCACCTCCGCCGTGCGGCCGGCGATGTCCTTCTCCTCCTCCGCCGACAGTCGGCGCAGCGGGCGCGCAGGCGCGGCCGGCTTGAGGGCCGGCCCGCCATGCACCAGTTTCAGGCGCACCACCGCGCGCCAGCCGAAGAAGGCGTTGATCCGCTCCAGCACCTGGGGTTCCTCATGCTGGAGCAGCAGCGCCACCGGGCTGGAGACCCGGAGGTGCAGCACCGCCTCGTCGCGGCGTCCCTTGGGAAAGGTCAGCTTGAGCGGCGTGGTCTGGTCGGCCAGTCTGGGACCCACGATGGTGGCCCATTCGGTCAGCAGGCCGCCGAACGCCAGCCCGTTCTTTCCCAGGGCCTTGCCTGCGATGGTGGCGACCTGTCGTCCGATCCTCTGGGGTCCGCTCATGCCACCTGCCTCCACCTCGTCCCGCGCCGGTAAGAAAGCAGAAGCCGCCGGGCCTGACCAGCGCCCAGGCGGGCTTCCCGATGCCGGAAGTCGCCGCGACCGCAGCGCGCGGCTGCTCTCCTGGTACGACCGACACCGCCGGGTCCTGCCCTGGCGCGCCGCCCCGGGGGAGCGGGCCGATCCGTACCGGGTCTGGCTGTCGGAGATCATGCTGCAACAGACGACCGTCGCCACCGTGGGCCCCTATTTCCAGGAGTTCCTGCGTCGCTGGCCGACCGTTCTGGCGCTTGCCGCGGCGGACCTCGACGATGTGCTGCGGGCCTGGGCCGGCCTCGGCTATTACGCCCGTGCCCGCAACCTGCACCGCTGCGCCGTCGCCGTGGCGCGGGACCATGGCGGGCGCTTTCCGGACAGTGAAGCGGAATTGCGGCACCTTCCGGGCATCGGGGACTACACGGCCGCGGCCGTCGCCGCCATCGCCTTCGACCGCCCGGCGGCGGCCGTGGACGGCAATGTCGAGCGCGTGCTGGCCCGCGTCTTCCGGGTGGAGGAACCGCTGCCCGCGGCCAAGCCACGGCTGCGCGCCCTGGCCGCGGCGCTGGTGCCGGAGACGCGGGCGGGCGACCACACCCAGGCCCTGTTCGATCTGGGCGCCACGATCTGCACCCCACGCCGGCCGCGCTGCATCCTCTGTCCCTGGCAGCCGGACTGCGCCGCCTTCGCCGCCGGCGTGCAGGAGGACCTGCCGCGCAAGGTGGCCAAGGCGGAGAAGCCGACGCGGCGGGGCACCGCCTTCCTGCTGTGCGACCGCGACGGGGCGGTGCTGCTGCGCCGGCGGCCGGAGACGGGCCTGCTCGGCGGCATGATGGAGGTGCCGTCCACCGACTGGACCGGAACGGTTCCGGGTCCGGCCGCCGTGCGGGCGGTGGCACCGCTGCCGGGGATCGACTGGCGCCCGGTGCCGGGAACGGTCCGTCATACTTTCACCCACTTCCACCTGGAACTGGAGGTGCTGGCGGGCCGGGTGCCACAGCCGGCCCCGCCCGTTCCGGGTGCGGTCTGGGTGCCGCGTGCCGGGCTGGAGGCGGAGGCGCTGCCGACGGTGATGCGCAAGGTGCTGCGCCACGCACTGGCGGGGGCCGCGGCCGGACCTGACGGAGACGAAGGAGCAGACGGGTGAACGGAAGCGACCGGGTCGGGCGCAGGGCGCTGCTGGCGGGGCTGGCCGGGCTGCCGCTGCTGTCCCCGCTGGCAGCGGCGGCGGCCGGGGTGGCAGAGAGCGCCCCAGAGAGCGCTCCAGAGAACGCCTCAGAGGGTTCCGCGCGTCCACCGGTGGATCTGGCGCTGGTGCTGGCGGTGGACGCCTCCGCCAGCATCAGCCGCGATGCCCTGGACTTCCAGTTGCGCGGCCATGCCGCCGCCTTCCGCGACCCCAGGGTCGCCGCCGCCGTCGCCCGCGGCGGCCATGGGCGCATCGCCGTGACCCTGGTGCAGTTCGCCGGCCCCGATACCCTGACGGCCCTGGTCCCCTGGCGGCTGGTGGCCGGTGCGGCCGACTGCGCCGCCATGGCCGACGCGATCGACGCGGTCCCCGGCATCGCCATGGGTGGCAGCACCGCGCTGGGCAGCGCCATCGTCGCCGCCGTCGCCCTGATCGAGCGCGCGCCCTGGACGGCCGCGCGGCGCAAGATCGACCTGGTTTCCAACGGTTTCAACAATGCCGGGATCGACCCGCTGAGCGCCCGTGCCCATGCCGCGGCGGCCGGGATCACGGTGAACGCGCTGGCGATCCTGGACGAGTTCGACTGGCTGGAAGCCTACTACGCCGAGAATGTCATCGCGGGGGAGGGGGCCTTCGTCCGCACGGCCGGCGGCGCGGACGACTTCGCCGCCGCCTTCCTCTCCAAACTGATGGCGGAGATCGCCTGAGGCTCCGCCGGTGGCCGGCGCTGCTTCAAGTGCGTCAATTGCGCCCGTGTAATCATCCTGTCGGGCATTTTTTCTGGTCATGGGCATCCCTTGCGAATTCTTTGACGTCACGGTGTCGTTCCGGGAAATTTCCGGAACGATAAAGGACGGGCCGGGGATAATTTTGCGTCCGCGCGGGTGCCGGCATGGCTCGACTGCGCCGGTAGCATTGCGCAAGTAATTGATTGGAAAGGATTGGTAACTATCTTTCGCCTTGTCGTCGGCGGGCTGGAAAGAGGATCGGCCCGTCATCGCAAGAGGAGGTGCGCCATGCGCACGTTGATCTGCGCTGCTGCCGCGGCTCTCTGCGCCGCCGTTCTCGCCGGCCCGTCGCTGGCGATGGAGACCCAGACCGCCATGCTGCCGCCGGGCCCGGCACCTGCCGCCGTGCCTGCGACGCGGCCGGCCGTGACGGTCAGCCTGCACGAGGCGCGCGCGGAAATCGCCGCCCAGATGAAGGCGGAGCTGCGCCAGCATCTGCGCCGCCTGGGCGAGAGCCTGAAGAGCACCGAGGTTGCGGAGGAGTCCGCCCCGAGCGCGACGCCCTCCGCCGCACCGGCGGGCAGCCCTGCTGCCCCGCCGTTCTGACACGCGGCCGGGCGGTTTCCGCCCGGCCGCGTGTCGTTTCCCTGCCCGTGAAATCCACTCGGCCGCGGCGGCCTTACCGCCGCGGCCTTTTCTTCTGCCCGTCTTTTCCAGGGGCGGAACCGGACGAAGTCCCTGCCAGCCTGTTCCCGAGGGGAAGGGAGGACGTCATGCGCAGCCACGGAACGATCAACGAAGACCGTCGCGGCCTTGCGGCCGTGCTGGGCCTGCTGGTGGGGATCATCGCCGGGGTGGCGCTGTTCGCCTGAAGCGGGACCCGCGCCCCGCCGGGTTCAGCGGGCGGCGATGGTCAGGGTGATGGTGTCGCTGTAGGTGCCGGCGGTCAGCGAGCGGAAGGCTATCGGCACCAGCACCCGGAACTGCCGGGTCCGTAGTTCCGGCTGGGCGTAGCGGCGGGTCAGCTCGACCGGCGCCCGCAGCGTGTCCAGCAGCAGGTCGCCGTAGGAAATGGCATAGCCGACGCCCTGTCCCGTCTCGTTCACCATGCGGCCGTTGTTCTCGGACGCGATGGTGACGGTATAGCCCTGGCCGTTGTTGCAGGACTCGCCGACGGACCCCACCGCCTGGAAGAAGGCGCCATTCTCCATGTCGATCGCGCTGCCATGGTCGGTGACCACCAGATAGCAGCTTGTGGCCACGGTGCCGTGCAGGGGCACGGTGCCCCGCTGGGAGACGGCCGCGGCCGACGGGGAGGCGCCCAGGACAAGGCCGAGCAGCGCCCCGGACAGGAGGCCGGAGACGGCCCGGGCGCGGGCAGGCGGAGGGTGGGCGTGGAGCGGTGACATCGTGACAATCCTCGGTTCGTGCCGCAGGTTCGCGGCAGGCGACCGCCGGTTTGCCCGGTCGGTCGCACCGGCGGATGTCCCGCCGGTCTTGCCGCATCTCTTGCAACACGGATGCCAGCCGCCGCCCCGCCGGCGCGGCGTCTTCCCGGCGCCAAGGTTAATTCCCCGTTAGGATTGTGGCGGAGCCGTTGCAATCTGCATAGGTTACTGCATTGCGCATCGGCCGGACCTGCTGCGCGCACTGCATTCTGCACGGATCACGCCGTCCCCGCCTGGAACTCCAGCACCACCGTCCCCAACGGGGGAAGCGTGAGCGACAGACTGTAGGGCCGTCCGTGCGCCGGCACCTCTTCCGTCCGCACGCCGCCGCCGTTGCCGACGTTGGAGCCGCCATAGCGCTCCGCGTCGGTGTTCAGCCGCTCCGCCCACCAGCCTTCGGCCGGAACGCCCAGGCGGTAGCCATGGCGCGGCAGCGGCGTGAAGTTGCAGACGGTCGCCGTCATCCGGCCTTCGTCGTCCTTGCGCAGGAAGGCCAGCACCGAGGTCTCGCTGTCGTTCGCCTCCAGCCATTCGAAACCGGCCGGATCGCAGTCCAGCCGGTGCAGGGCCGGCAGCTCGCGGTACAGGTGGTTCAGGTCGCGGATCAGGCGTTGCACGCCCTCATGGTCGGGCAGGCTCAAGAGGAACCAGTCCAGGCCGCGGTCGTGGCTCCACTCCCGCTCCTGCGCGAACTCGCCGCCCATGAACAGCAGCTTCTTGCCCGGATGGGTCCACATGAAGGCGAAGTAGGCGCGCAGGTTGGCGAATTTCCGCCAGCGGTCGCCCGGCATCTTGTTCAGCAGGCTGCCCTTGCCATGGACCACCTCGTCATGGCTCAGCGGCAGGACGAAATTCTCCGAAAAGGCGTAGATCAGCC
The DNA here is from genome assembly GCF_042665545.1 of Rhodocista pekingensis. NCBI lineage: Bacteria > Pseudomonadati > Pseudomonadota > Alphaproteobacteria > Rhodospirillales > Azospirillaceae > Rhodocista > Rhodocista pekingensis. Next base: position 83,779 of record NZ_JBHTCM010000015.1, read on the forward strand.
CGAAGGTCAGGTTGTGGTGGTGCCAGCGCCGGTGGACGGGGTCCTTGCTCATGTAATTGAGCGTGTCGTGCATCCAGCCCATGTTCCACTTGTAGCCGAAGCCCAGCCCGCCCAGGTAGGTCGGCCGCGATACCGCCGGCCAGGCGGTGGATTCCTCGGCCACCGTGATCGCCCCCGGATGCTCGCCATAGGCCAGCTCGTTGGTCCGGCGCAGCAGTTCGATGGCGTCCAGGTTCTCCCGCCCGCCGAAGCGGTTGGGCACCCATTCTCCCGCCTTGCGGCTGTAGTCCAGGTACAGCATGGAGGCGACGGCATCCACCCGCAGCCCGTCCAGATGGTAGCGATCCAGCCAGAACAGGGCGTTGGCCAGCAGGAAGTTCTGCACCTCGCGCCGCCCGTAATTGTAGATCAGGGTGTTCCAGTCCTGGTGGAAGCCCTGGCGCGGGTCGGCGTGCTCGTAGAGGTGGGTGCCGTCGAACAGCCCCAGCCCGTGCGGGTCGGCGGGGAAGTGTCCGGGCACCCAGTCCAGCAGGACCCCGATGCCGGCCCGGTGCGCCGCCTCGACGAAATGCCGGAAATCCTCCGGCGTGCCGAAGCGGCTGGTGGGCGCGAACAGTCCGACCGGCTGGTAGCCCCAGGACCCGTCGAAGGGATACTCGGTGACGGGCAGCATCTCGATATGGGTGAAGCCCATCCCGGCCACATAGGGGATCAGCTCGTCCGCCAGCTCGCGGTAGGTCAGATAGCGGTTGTCCGGTCCGCGCTTCCAGGAGCCCAGATGCACCTCGTAGATGGCCATCGGAGCGCGCAGGTCGGAGGTGCCGGGACGCCGTTCCAGCCAGTCTCCGTCCGCCCAGGTCCAGGGCGGCGTGCCATGGACGACCGAGGCGGTGCGCGGCGGCGGCTCCGCGCTGAAGGCCATCGGGTCGGCCTTCAGCGGCTGCATCGTGCCGTCCGGACCCTTGATCTCGAACTTGTAGAGGTCACCGCGCCCGGCACGGGGCACGAAGATCTCCCAGATGCCGATGCCATGGTGCAGCCGCATCGGCAGCCGGCGGCCGTCCCAGTTGCAGAAATCGCCCACGACGGAGACGCGACGGGCGTTCGGCGCCCAGACGGCGAAGGCCGTGCCGGCCACGCCGTCGATCTCCGTCGGGTGCGCGCCCAGCCGCTCCCACAGACGCAGATGCGTGCCCTCGGCGAAGAGGTGGCGGTCCAGGTCGCCCAGCCAGGGGCCGAAGCGGTAGGCGTCCTCGAACTCCATCGGCCCGGTGCCGAAATCGATGCGCAGCCGGTAGGGCCGCTGCTCCCCGTCGATCGCGGCCAGCCAGAAGCCATGCGGGTGGACCCGCCGCGCCTCGGCCAGCGTTTCGCCGGTTCCGGCGTCCACCACCTCGACCGTGCGGGCGTCGGGGAACAGCCCGCGCACCTGCCAGGTGCCGTCCGGCCCGTCATGCGGGCCCAGCACGCTGAAGGGGTCGCCATGGTCGGCATGGACCAGGGCGTGGATGGCGGCTTCGAACGGGGCATCGACCAGATCGGCCGTGTCCCGGGACGGGCGGTCATGGCGGTCCGGGCTCATTGCGGCATCTCCAGTGGGCGGTCGAGCACGGCCAGGGCGCCGCGGATCGGGATGGGCAGCCAGGTCGGGCGGTTGCCCGCCTCGTAGGCGATCTCGTAGAAGGCCTTCTCAAGCTCGAACAGGGCACGCAGCCGGTCGGCACTGCCGTCCTGCGGATAGGCGGTGCAGGCGCCGATGGCGCCGTCATAGCCCTCCAGAAAGGCGGTGCGGGCGGCCTGGTTCCATTCCCGCGCCAGGGGGCCCAGCCGGTCGATGGCGTCGGCATGCACCTCCGCCAGCCGGAACATGGCGCCCCAGGCCGCATAGTCGAAGGAGCGCAGCATCCCCGCCACGTCGCGTAAGGGGGAGTGCTTGCGCCGCCGCTCGGCCAGGGTCTTGGTCGGTTCGCCCTCGAAGTCGATGATGAACCAGTCGGTGGCCGAACGCAGCACCTGACCCAGATGGTAATCGCCGTGGATGCGGGTCTTGGTCAGCCCCTCGACGGGGCGGGCGAGGGCGCGGACCCGCTCGAAGACTTCCTCCTCCCGGCCCAGCAGCAGGTCGGCCGCGGCCCGCGCCTCCTCCGGCAGACCGTCGCGGGCGCTGCGCAGGGCGTAGAGTCCCACCTCGACCTGGCGCGTCGCGGCTTCGCGCCACTCCTCCATGTCCTCCGCCGCGGCCGGCTCGGGATCGAAGGCGGGGTCGCCGGTCGCCGTCGCCAGCGCGCAGTGAAGCTGCGCCGTGCGCTCGCCCAGCGTGCGGGCGAGGGTCAGGTAGATGCCGAAATCCTCTCCCTCCACCTCGGCCAGGACGGGCGGCAGGGCGCCGGACTCGCTGCCGGAGGTCAGCCGCAGGCGGGCGTCCTCCATCTCGCGGGTCAGATAGTCCAGCGTGAAGGTCCAGCCGTTGCCCTGGTTGCGCACGAAGCCGGTCAGCACGGCCAGCGCCGTGCCGTCGCCGTCCAGCCTGTGCTCGATGGTGCCCAGCAGCGGCGGGGTGTTGGCATAGGGCACCCGCTCGGTCAGGAAGCGGGCCATCTCCAGCTCCGGATGGGTGCCGGGCTCCAGCCTGCGGTAGATCTTCAGCACGATCTGGTCGCCCAGCAGGACCGAGGTGTTGGACTGTTCCACCCCCAGGGTCCGCACTTCCGGCGGCTCCGTCACGGAGAAGCGCACCTCGGTCAGCCGGTCGGTCGGCAGGAACAGCAGGCTGCCGCGGGTGGCCGGCCGTTCCAGCCCCTTCCGCACCGCCTCCACCAGGGCCAGCGCGAAGCGCGACGACTGCATGGCGTCGAAGGCCGCCCCCAGGCGGGCACCCCGGCGGGTGCGCGCCACGGTGAACGGGAACAGCGGCCAGCCCGGCGTGCCCGCCTGCTCCTCCCACGACATGGCGAGCGGCAGGAAATAGGGCACGGGCTCCGAGGAGGCGGTGTGGGAGACGTCGATGCGGGTCAGCAGATAGCTTTCGCCGCCGCCGGTCGGGTCGGGCAGCTCCGCCGTGCCGGTGACGCGCACCCCGGTGACCCGGGCATCCTTGGCGCCGAACCAGCGCTGTTTCGGCACGAAGGCGGGCAGCGCCTCCGTCTCCAGGTCGCGGATGCCGCGGCCGGTGACGACCTCGCGCCAGCCGTCGCGCAGGACCAGGGTCACGAAGTCGGGCAGCGGCTCCGGCACGGGCTCGTGCCAGGTCGGCAGAGCGGCCTGGCTGGACAGGACGAACCAGTAGAAGCCGTAGCCGGGCAGGGTCAGCAGATAGGGCAGGTCCCCGATCGGCGGAAAGGCGCTGCGGCCGATCATCTCCACCGGCACACAGGTGCGGTGCTGGCGCAGGTCCAGCTCCACCGCCTGCGGTGCGCGCGACAGGTTGGCGACGCAGAGCACCACCTCGCCCTCGTACTCGCGCAGATAGGCCAGGACCTTGCGGTTGCCGGGATAGAGGAAGCGCAGGGTGCCGCGACCGAAGGCCCGGTACTGCTGGCGCACGGCCACGAGCCGGCGCATCCAGTTCAGCAGAGAGGTGGAGGAGCGGGCCTGCGCCTCCACGTTCACGGCCTGGAAGCCGTAGACCGGGTCCTGGATCGCCGGCAGGTACAGCCCCGCCGGATCGGCGCGGGAGAAGCCGCCGTTGCGGTCGGGCGACCATTGCATCGGCGTGCGCACGCCGTCGCGGTCGCCCAGATAGACGTTGTCGCCCATCCCGATCTCGTCGCCGTAATAGATCACCGGCGTTCCGGGCATGGAGAACAGCAGGCTGTTCAGCAGTTCGATCTTGCGCCGGTCATTGTCCATCAGCGGCGCCAGTCGCCGCCGGATGCCCAGATTGATGCGGGCGCGCCGGTCGGTGGCGTAGAAGTTCCACATGTAGTCGCGTTCCTTGTCGGTCACCATTTCGAGCGTCAGCTCGTCATGGTTGCGCAGGAACACGGCCCACTGGGCGTTGGCCGGGATCTCCGGCGTCTGGCGCATGATGTCGGTGACCGGGTGCCGGTCCTCCATCGCCAGCGCCATGTAGATGCGCGGCATCAGCGGGAAGTGGAAGGCCATGTGGCATTCGTCGCCGCCCACCTCGGGATTGCCGAAATAGGGCAGCACGTCCTCCGGCCACTGGTTCGCCTCGGCCAGCAGCATGCGGTCGCCGTAGTGGCTGTCCACCTCGGCCCGGATGCGGCGCAGGATCTCGTGAGTCTCGGGCAGGTTCTCGCAGTTGGTGCCCTCGCGCTCGATCAGGTAGGGCACGGCGTCCAGGCGCAGCCCGTCCACCCCCATGTCCAGCCAGTAGCGCATGACATTGGTCACCTCCCGCAGGACGCGGGGGTTGTCGAAGTTCAGGTCCGGCTGGTGGCTGTAGAAGCGGTGCCAGAAATAGGCCTTGGCCTGCTCGTCCCAGGTCCAGTTCGACTTCTCGGTGTCCAGGAAGATGATGCGGGTGCCCTGGTACTTCTGATCGGTGTCGGACCAGACGTAGAAGTTCCGATGCGGGTGCCCCTTGGGCGCCCGGCGGGCGCGCTGGAACCAGGGATGCTGGTCCGAGGTGTGATTGACCACCAGCTCGGTGATGACCCGGATGCCGCGGGCATGGCACTCGCGCACGAAGTTGCGGAAGTCCCGCAGCGTGCCGTAGCGCGGATTGACGTCGCGGTAGTCCGCGATGTCGTAGCCGTCATCCTTCAGCGGCGACGGATAGAACGGCAGCAGCCAGAGGGCATTGACGCCGAGTTCCTGGATATAGTCCAGCTTCTGCGCCAGCCCGGCGAAGTCGCCGATGCCGTCGTTGTTGGCGTCGTGGAAGGCCTTGACGTGGGTCTGGTAGATGACCGCGTCCTTGTACCAGAAGCGGTCGCTGCGATCGATCATGCCGGGAGCCGTGGTCTGCGGGCGGGACACTGCCACTGAACAGAAGCGGCGGGTGATAGGTTGCCCGCCACCCCCGTCGCGGCGCGGGGTTCGTCGGATATCCAACGGCATGTGGGGGCGGACGGGCCGGATCGTAACCCTTTCGCGGGCAGCCGCTGCGCTTCGCCGCGGCGGGCGTGGATGGGAGCGGGGCCGCCGTCGGCGTAGAACAGGCCAGACGGGCCGCGGCTTGCGGGCGCCGTGCCGCCGGCCTATACGCTTCCTGGTTACCCCCAACGATCCGCAAGCCCGTCAGGTGCGCGATGTCCCCGTCCAGGTCCCATATCCTGATCAGCGGCGGTGACGCCACCTACTATCCGATGCTGCTGGAACTGGTCGCCTCGGTCCGGCGCTTCCCGCAGGGGCGCGACTGTCCCTTCGGCATCGTGGATGCCGGCCTGACGACGGCGCAGCGCGCCCATCTCGAAGCCATCGGCTGCACCGTCGTCACGGCGGAATGGCACTATGATTTCCCGGCCGGCCGCATCCGGGACCGCGGCTATCTGCGCGCCAACATCGCCAAGCTGTTCCTGCCCGACTATTTCCCCGGCCACGAGGTGCTGGTCTGGATCGACGGCGATGCCTGGGTCCAGGACTGGGAGGCGGTGGACCTCTACATCCGCGCCGCCCGGCGGGGGCGCTTCGGCATCGTCGCCCAGACGGGCCGCTACCGGCAGGGCGAGCTGACGGTGAAGTGGCTGCTGGGCGGCATCGCCCGGGTGCGCTCCATCCTCTACAAGAACGGCCGCCGCGCCGGGCTGCCCGCCGACATCCTGCGGCCGCTCGCGGTCAGGGCCACCTTGAACGCCGGGGCCTATGCGCTGCGGGCGGATGCGCCGCACTGGGCGGCGTTCCGGAAATGGCAGGAGCGGGTGATCCACAAGGGCCACATCTTCACCTCCGACCAGCTCGCCATGGCGCTGGCCGTCTATGTCGACGGGCTGCCGCTGGAGCTGCTGCCGGACTGGTGCAACTACATGGGACCGTGGCGCTTCGATCCGGCGGCGGACAGGCTGGTGGAGTTCTTCCTGCCGCACCGGCCGCTGGGCATCGTGCATCTGGCCGGGCTCGACCGGATGCGCCGCGATCCCGCCTGCACGCTGCCCGTCCTCGACCTGGAGGACCGGCCGCATGAACTGACGCTGCGCTATCCGGAGTGGGAACGGCGGCAGGCCGAGGTCGCTTCTGTCATCGCGTCCGGGACCGTCGCCGCAGCGGTCGCCGCCCGCGCTCCGGCCGAACCGGAACCTGTCTGAGACGGGCCGCAATCGCCTGACGGGGGTTCAGGGGCCGCCGAAGCGGTAGCGCAGGCCGGCCAGGGCGGACCAGCTCTGAAGATCGTTGCCGGCATCGGTGCGGCCGGGGTCCAGGGCGATGTCGTTGAAGCCGGTGTAGCGGCCGTCCGCGAAGAAGGAGAGCTGTTCGCTGAACGGCATCGAGAAACCGACGATGCCCTGATAGGAGAGGATGTCGTCGCGCCCGACCAGGGTCGCCCCGCCCAGTCGCCCGGTGTCCAGTTCCAGCCGTGTCACGCCCAGGCCGACGCCGACATAGGGCGTGACCCAGCCGCTGAAGTCGATATCGACGAGGGCGTTCGCCATGACGCTCTGCCGGTCCAGCCGGTCGGCACCGGCCGGCAGGTCGGACACCGCGCCGCGGTCGGTCCGGCCGTGCATGTACTCGACCTCAAGCCGCAGCATCTCCATCGGACGCCAGCCGGCAGCGATCCCGCCGGACAGGGGTGTGCCCAGGGTCAGGGCGCTGCCCAGATTGAGGTCGCTGCTGGCCGGCAGGCCGGACGCGGTGCCCAGGCCGCGGTCCCAGCCGGTCGTCGATTTCAGGTAGAAGCCGTCATCCTGCGGTTTCGCGGCCGACGCGCCCTCTGCCCGGGCCGGCTGCGCGGCCAGGAGGGCGAGAAGGGAACCGGCGACGATCCAGGCACGCATGACCCAGGCACGCATGACGCGGACTCCGAATGGCGCTTCCTGTCCAGGGATGCAGTTTCCCGCTGGAGAAACGGGGCGCCCGCCCGTCCGGACCCGTTTCCCATGGTCGGTCTGGCCGATCATACGGCTACGGTTCCTTCACCAGACGATATAGGGTTTCCCGCGTCCGAACGGAAGACACCCGGAAGGACTGCACCGACCCGACTTATCGGGGGGCGACGCGGACCGCCGTCGGTGGTACGCTGGTCCTGTCGGGCAGGGCGCGCGCCGCCAGGTCCGACGTAGCCAGACTGCACCCCCGCCGGCTGTCGCCCGCGGGGGGTTTTTTTGTCCGGCCTCCAGGTCGCTCCGGCCGCGGGCGCGCGACGGGTCAGGACGGCCGGGTGATGCGCCAGAGGGCGGCCGGGTTGGTCCAGGGCTCCAGGGTCAGGTTCTGCCATTTGCCGTACCAGAACCAGCGCCCGCCGCTGAACAGGTCCTCCACCTGCACCGCGGCGTCGTCGGGCAGTCCCAGCTCCCACAACGGCACCTCGAACGGGACCTGATAGGCGCCCTGGTCGGGGTCCAGGCTGACGGCGCAGAGGATCATCGAGCTGCTGTCGCGTGGGTCCGCCTTGCCGAAATACAGCACCCCGTCGTGGTGCGCCGTGTAGAAGCGCAGGTTCGTCAGGTGCTGCAAGGCCGGCTCGTCGCGGCGGAGCTGGTTCAGGTGCCGGATGTACTCCCGGATGTTGCGGGGATCGTCCCAGTTCCAGGCGCGGATCTCGTACTTCTCGCTGTCGAGATACTCCTCCTTGCCCGGCAGCGGCGTGCCCTCGCACAGCTCGAAGCCGCTGTACATGCCCCAGACGCTGGACAGCATGGTGGCCAGCACGGCCCTGATCCTGAACATCGCCGGGTTGCCGGAATGCAGGTAGGGCGGATTGATGTCCGGCGTGTTCACGAAGAAGTTCGGCCGGTAGTACTCCTTCGCCGGCCCTTGGGTCAGCTCCACCAGATAGTCGGTCAGCTCCTGCTTGTGCCGCCGCCAGGTGAAGTAGGTGTAGCTCTGGGTGAAGCCCAGCTTCGCCAGCCGCTTCATCATCTTCGGCCGGGTGAAGGCCTCGGCCAGGAATATCGTGTCCGGGTGGCGGTCCTGCACCTCGCGGATCATCCATTCCCAGAAGGGCAGGGGCTTGGTGTGGGGATTGTCCACCCGGAAGATCTTCACCCCCTGCTCCACCCAGAACAGCACCACGTCGCGCAGGGCGAACCAGAGGTCCGGCAGGGCCTGCCGGTAGAAGTGGACGTTGACGATGTCCTCGTACTTCTTGGGCGGGTTCTCCGCGTATCGGATGCTGCCGTCGGGGCGCCAGTCGAACCAGTCCGGATGCTCCTTGATCCAGGGATGGTCCGGGCTGCATTGGATGGCGAAGTCCAGCGCGATCTCCAGCCCGTGCTCCTTGGCCGCCCGCACCAGCCGGCGGAAATCGTCCAGCGTGCCCAGCTCGGGATGGATGGCGTCATGCCCGCCGGCCTCCGAGCCGATGGCGTAGGGGCTGCCGGGATCGTCCGGCCCGGCGGTCAGAGAGTTGTTGCGGCCCTTGCGGTTGCTCCGGCCGATCGGGTGGATCGGCGGGAAGTACAGCACGTCGAACCCCATGTCCCGGACATAGGGCAGCTTGGCGATCACGTCGTCGAAGGTGCCGTGCCGCGTCGGATCGTCCGACATGGAGCGGGGGAACAGCTCGTACCAGGAGGAGAAGCGGGCCGCGAGCCGGTCCGCCACCACCTCCAGCGTCTGCGAGTGGGAGCGGTTGATGCGGGCGCCGAACCGCGCCATGTCCGCGGCCAGACTGTCGCCCAGCAGCAGCTCGGCCAGCCGCGGCCTGTCCTGGTCGGGCACGCCGCGCAGATGCTCCAGGTGCGCCGCCAGCGTGGCCTTGCCGCGGCCCTCGGCAGCCTCCACCGCTTTTTCCAGAATCCCGCGCCCCTCCACCAGTTCCAGCGACACGTCGCGGCCGGCATCGCGCTTTTTCACGAAGTCGGCGCGCCAGGTGGTGAACAGGTCGCGCCACGCCTCGATGCGGTACTCGTAGCGGGCGTTGCGGGTCAGCGGGATGCGGCCCGCCCAGCGGTCGTTGTCGACGAAGACCATGGGCGCCTCCGCCCACGCCGCCTCCCCGGTCACGCGGTACTGCACGACGGCCGCGATCCTGTCGTGCCCGTCGGCGAAGATGTCGGCCCACACCTCCATGACATCGCCGACCACCCGCTTGACCGCGAAGCGGCCGCCGTCCACGCAGGGGTAGATGTCTTCCACGGCCACCCGGTCCTCCGCCAGGGCGGCCAGCCGCGCGAGGGTGGCGCCGGGGTCGGGCGCGACCGCGGGCTTCGCCGGGCGGCCGCGGAAGATGCGCAGTTCCAGCGGTTCCAGCGCCAGGGGAGCGCCCGGCCGCAGCACGGCCGGGGCCTTCGACGGCGTGACGTCCTCGAAGCTGCCGCCGTCTCCCGCCGCCAGCAGGATCGCCGGGTCCAGGGAGCGGGGGCCGTCCGTGTCCGGGTTCAGCAGCAGCAGCGCGCTCTCCCCGCTGGCCGGGTCGCTGCGCAGCAGCGCCACCACCGGATCGTGCGCGCCGGTGATCCGGCGCAGCGGTCCCTCCCTGTTCAGGGCAGGGACAGACGCCTTCATGGCGTTCACGTCGGCGATGAAGCCGGACAGGTCCAGCCGCGGCTCCGCCGCCTCGGCCTGCCAGTCCTGCGGTCGCGTCTCCACCACGTTGAGCCGGCGGGTGAAGCCGTACTCGAAGCCGGCCGGCAGCATCACGCCCGAGGACACCGCGGCCGAGAACAGGTAGCGCATCTTCGTCAGCGCCGCGAGGTGGCGGGCATCCCCGGTGCCGGTCTCAGCCGCCAGCCGCTCGGTGTCGTGGCTCTCGGGGAAGGCGATCGTGGGGGCGATGGAGCGATACAGTTCGTACTGCTCCAGGAACCAGTCGGAGCGGAAGTCCCACCATTTGGCGCTGTTGAACAGGTAATCGAAGCCGGCATCCGCCAGCGAGGCCACCTGCTCCGGCGTGCAGCCCAGCGTTTCGGCGAAGAACGGCACCTCCGCATCGACGCTGCGCGCCGCTTCGATCAGGGCGCGCCAGACGCCCGCCGGCACCTGGTAGGCGGCGTCGCAGCGGAAGCCGGCGGCGCCCAGCCCGACCTGGTGGCGCACCCAGTCGGCCCAGTAGCGGATCAGCCCTTCACGGGATTCCTGTCGGCCGTAGTCCAGTTCCGCCAGATCGCCCCAGACCGTGACATCCGTCGGGTCCTGCGGGTTGGCCGCGCGGGGGCTGCGCAGGGAACCGTCCCGGTTGCGCACGTACCAGTCGGGGTGCTGCTCCGCCAGCAGGGCGTCCTTGGCCGTGTGGTTCACCACCAGATCCAGCATGACCCTCAGCCCGTGCCGGCGGGCCTCGGTGAAGAAGTCCCGCAGCAGCGTGTCCGTGTCGGCGTCCGCATCGCCGCGGAACAGGTCGTTCAGCCGGTAGGGGTCCTTCACGGCATAGAGGCTGCCGGAGAAGCCGGGATAGTGGACCGGGTTCAGGAAGACCCAGTCGAACCCCATGGCGGCGATGCGGGGAAGGTGGCGCTTCCAGTCCTCCACCGTGCCCGCCAGCAGCGGGAACAGGTTGTAGATGCGGGGACCGGCACCGGCGGGGCGCCGCGCCGTCGCCGGAGTCGGGTGGGTGGTGCCGGGGGTTCCCCGGCGGGTCTGGGCGGTCAGGGACATGGCGGCGACCTCTGCTCCGGCTGGCGGGCGTAGGGGGACGTCGCAGGCAAGACGTCGGCGGCGGTGGTGGCTGGCGCCGGGCAGGCGCCGCGGTCCGCGCGGGGACCGCCCCACCGAGAGAACCCGCCAGGAGGCGGGGCGGTTCCCGCGGCCGCTGGCCGCATGGCGAGCCCGGCCGGGTGGGCCCGTCTGAGCGGACCCGTCCGGGCGGAACCGCTGGATTGCCGGCGGCGGCGGCGTCAGACTGACCGGGGGCGGAGGAATGTCGGGAACGACAGGAAGGAGATGCGGATGGCTTTGGAGATACCCGACCGGTTCCGTCTCGACCGGCTGCCCGAACGGCAGCCCCGCTTTGCCGACAAGGCCGATTATGAGGACAAGCAGAGGGCCCTGCAACAGCGCATGGCCCGGATTCAGTTCTCCTATTTCTGGCAGGAACTGCGTGCCGTCATCGTCTTCGAGGGCTGGGACGCGGCGGGCAAGGGGGGTGCGATCCGCCGCATGACGGCGGAACTGGACCCGCGTGGGTTCCATGTCTGGCCCATCGCCGCCCCGACGGCCGACGAGCAGGGCCGGCACTATCTCTGGCGCTTCTGGCAACGCCTGCCCACGCCGGGCAGCGTCGCCATCTTCGACCGCTCCTGGTACGGCCGGGTGCTGGTGGAGCGGGTCGAGGGGCTGGCGAAGCGACCCGACTGGACCCGCGCCTATGACGAGATCAACGCCTTCGAGAAGATGCTGACGGACGACGGCATCCGCGTGATCAAGCTGTTCCTCAGCATCAGCCCGGAGGAGCAGGCCAAGCGTCTGCGCGAGCGGCTGGAGAAGCCCTGGAAGCGCTGGAAGCTGACGCCGGACGACCTGCGCGCCCGCGCCCGCTGGGACGAATATGTGGAGGCGGCGCAGGAGATGTTCGTCCGCACCTCCACCCCGGCAGCGCCCTGGACCCTGATCCCGGCGAACTCCAAATGGTGCGCCCGCGTCGATATCCTGCGCACCGTGGCGGACGCGCTGGCCGAGGGGGTTCCGATCGACCCGCCGCCGCTGGACCCCGGCTTCGCCAGGCTGGCCCAGGAGGCGCTGGGCGGAAAGGGCTGACGGCCCGCCGGCCGGGGGCGGTCCCGGACCCCCGACAGCAAACCGCCGCCCGGACGGGACTGTCCGGGCGGCGGTTTCCGATCAACGGTCGCGGTCGGGGGGGGGGCGGCGGCCCCCCGGATCACTTCTTCTGCTGCGGGGCCGGCTGCTGCGGGGCGGCCTGACCCTGCTGGGCCGGCGGCTCCTTCGCGGCGGCTTCCTTGAGCGCCTTCAGGATGCCGGCGGAGGCGGCTTCGGCCGTGGCCTTCTCGCTCTCCATGGCCTCATGTGAGAAGACCCCCAGGGTGCGCTGGGCCGACAGGTACATGACCAGGGAGACGAAGACCTTGCCCTCCTTCATCTCGCACAGGGCCGAGCCGGTGCGGAAGGTGACCTGCTTCACCGTCTCCACCGCCCCCAGGGTCGGCGTGAAGGTGCCCTGGCAGGTCTTGGAGACGCTGTCCACGTAGGTCTGGCTGATCTTGGCGAGGTCGCCCGCCTCTTCCCGGATCGGGAAGTTGCGGATGGAGCCCAGCACCTTCTGACCGATCTGCCAGGCGAAGTCGCCCGGGCGCTGTTCCGGCGGCATCTTGTCGACCGGCAGGGCGCGCGCGTCCTTCAGGCCGGCATCCAGCAGCAGCTTGGCGAGCTGCGGCGGCATCGCCGGCGGCGGCGGCGGGAGCTTGAGCGTGCCGGCGGCGGCCTGGTCCACGCAGGCGGACAGGTCGCTGAGCGCCTTCGAGGTGCCCTTGAGCTGGAACGCCACGCCCTGGCCGGGCAGCATCACGGTCAGCACGTTGCCGGTGCCGATCCCGCGCGCGATCTCTTCTTCCTGGCCGGTGTTCAGGGCGACCAGCTCGGGCGCGACGACGGCGCCGTTGATCTCCTTGTCCAGCTTGGAGTCGATCTTGATCTGTGCCTTGAAGCGGGCGCCGGGAGGCATCTGGGCCCCGGGCGCGCCGATCATCAGGTTGGTCTTCTTGTTCGGACCCTGAAGCATGATCAGGATCAGATTGTTGTCGAACCGGTTCTCCGCGGCGCACAGCTTGAAGCTGCCGTCGGAATAGACGTCCGGCGCGATGTCCCAGGTGCCCTGCGGCACGCCGGTCTTCTCCGGCGGCTTGGACGGGGCGCGCTGCGCCTGGGCCTGGGGAGCCTGACCCTGCGGGGCCTGGGCCTGCGGCGCCGGGCGCGGCTGCTGCGGCTGTGCGGCCGGACGCGGCTGCTGGGCCGCGGGAGCCTGCTGCGGACGTTGCGTGATCGTCCCCGCGGCGGTCGAGCCCGAGGGCGTCGACTGCACCGTGCCCGGCAGGATCAACCCGCCGCCGGAGCCCGGCTGCTCGGTCTGCGGGGTGGACTGGGCGGCGGCGCTGCCGGCCACGGTGAGCGCGGCGCCGGCCAGGAGCAGGCGCGCGAGCTTCAGCGAAACATGAGGAACCACGGAAGAAGGACCCTTCTCGACACTGGCGCGAGGGACCCTAGGGCAGGCCCAACCTGCACGCAAGGGGCCTCCGCGCGGAACCGGCATGCTGGCGGGGGTCTGCCGGCGAATGCCACGACGCCGTCGTTCCGGCGCCACACCGTCGCCGCATTTCCGCTTCTGCCCGCTCCGGGCAGACAGGTCGCCCCCCGTTGCGGGCCTTCTTTCCCGCCGCTTCCTGACGGTTTCCGCCGCGCCGGGGCGGACTCGGCCGCCTTGCCCCGCCCGTTCCCCGACTGTCGGCGTTCTGGCCGAGTCTGCCCGGCAAGACCATTCGTTACCGATGCGGACCGAACGTTGTCTTCCGCCGGATCCGGCCGCTATGGCGGTCCTGCCTTCACAGGGTCTTAACAGACCGCCGTCAATACTGATTGCGGACAGGGCTCCATTGCCATCCTGCCCTCCCTGCCTTCTCCGGAGCCGGCGCATAAGTGGCCGGCCGGACCGGTCGGAGCCGGCGTTAGTCGTACCGGCGGGCAGGGGGCGGCCGGAGCGCAATTGATGAAAATTGCGCGCAATTCGCGTCCTGATTTCCATCGAACCGGAATAATTACGGCTGGAAAGCATCTTTATTCCGGGGTACAATGTTCGCATAGCATTCGGAGGGGGCGGATGCGTCTGGTCGCTGTTCTGGCTTTCACGCTGTTTCTCTCGGCGCCCATGCTGGCGGATGAGACGCTGGCGCCGGAGGAGGTCGGGCGGTTCATCGCCGCGGCGGAACAGATCGCCGCCGCTGTTCCCGTCGGTTCCGACGGGACAAACCAGCATCCGATCGCCCAGCTTCTGACGGACACCGCGGTGATCCAGCCGGTCATCGCCCGGCACGGCTTCAGCGAACGGCGCTGGCGCTCGGTGGGCAACCGCGTTCTGGCCGCGCACCGGGCGGAGCTGATCCTGCGTCCGATGGCGGTCGCGGCCGCAGCGCCGGTGCGCAAGCGCCCCGATGCCCGGACCGACGGGACCTTCATGCAGGCCTCGGCCACCGCCGCGGATCAGGTCGCCCTGCGCAGCGTGGCGCGGGAGATGCGCAACGATCTGGCGGCCTTCGCCCGCGACACGGAAGAGGACCGCAAGGCCATCGCCCCGTTCCGCGACCGGCTGGATGCCCTGATCCCGCGTTGATCGCGCGCTGATATCCCAGCCCGGCGGCGGGCTGGCGGGACAGCCCCCCAGCCCGTCTTCTCCGGCCGCTCTGCCGATCCAGGCACCGTTCTCCTGCGGGCCATGCCCCCTGCGGGCTATGCCCGGAGCGTGTCCAGCGCCTGTTCCAGGTCCGCGATCAGGTCGTCGGCATGTTCGATGCCGCAGGACAGGCGCAGCAGGTCCTGCGGGCAGGGGCTGTCCGGCCCCTCGATGGAGCCGCGGTGCTCCACCAGGCTCTCCACCCCGCCCAGCGAGGTGGCCCGGGTCCAGACCCGCAGCGCCGCCGACGCGGCCACCGCCCCCGCCGACCCGCCCTTCACCCGCACCGACAGCATGCCGCCGAAGCCGCCGTTCATCTGCCGCGCGGCCACCGCGTGGCCGGGATGCGACGGCAGGCCGGGATAGAGCACGGCCTCCAGCCTCGGGTGGCCGTCGAAATGCTCCGCCAACCGCTGCGCCGTGGCGCAGGCGCGCTCCACCCGCAGACCCAGGGTCCGCATCCCGCGCAGCAGCAGCCACGCCTCGAACGGGCCGGGGACGGCGCCCTGGGTGGCGCGGATGGCGGCGATGCGCTCCCAGAAGCCGTCGGCGTGCGCCGTCGCCAGGGCACCGCCCAGCACGTCGCTGTGGCCGTTCAGGTACTTGGTGGCCGAGTGCATGACGATGTCGGCGCCGTGTTCGACCGGCCGGGTCAGCAAGGGCGTCGGCACCGTGTTGTCCACGGCCAGCCAGGCGCCGGCCCGGCGGGCGATCTCGGCGCAGGCGGCGAGGTCCGTCACCTCCCAGGTCGGGTTGGCCGGGGTTTCGGCCCAGATCAGCTTCGTCCGGCCCGGCCGCACCGCCGCCGCCACGGCGGCCGGATCGCGCATGTCCACGAGGTCGAGCCCGAGGCCCCACTGCGCGGCGAAGCCCTTCAGCCAGTTGCGCAGGCCCCAGTACATCACCTGCGGCGCGATCACATGATCGCCCGGCTCCAGCGCCTGGAACACGGCCGTGGCCGCCGACATGCCGGAGGAGAACAGCAGCGCCTGCGCTGCGCCCTCCAGAGTCGCCAGCAGCGTTTCCGCCCCGTCGAAGGTCGGGTTGAAGGGCCGGGCGTAGCTGTGCCCGCCGGGGTAGGAGAGATCGCCCGCGCGCAGGAAGGTGGTGGCGGGATGCACCGCCGGGACGACGCCGTGCGTCGCCGGGTCGTGCGCCCCCAGCGCCCGGGCCAGCAGCGTGTCGGGGTGGATCGGGTCGGGGCGCATGGCGGTCTCGCGGATGCCGGAAGGACGGTGTCCGGTTTAGCGCGCCGCCGGCCCTGCCGCCAGCGGGAAGCGCTCCACCAGCCGGAACGGCTCCCCCCGCCGCGTCTGCCGGAAGAGGGCGAGCTCGCGCACCGGCAACGGCAGCCGGCGCAGCGGCGCGAAGACCGCCTCCAGCGCCGCGTCCACGGCCGCGGTCGCATCGGGCGGCACCGGGTCGGTCAGGGTCATGTGGAAGCGGAACTCCCCCAGCACGTAGGGATAGCCCCAGCGGTCCAGCATCGCCTGCTGCCCCGGCGTCAGCCCCGCGGCCAGCCGGCGCGCCAGCTCCGCCGGCGTCGGCGGGGCGCGGAACCCGTCCAGTCCGCGCACGCAGGCGGCGGCGAGCCGGTCCAGGTCCAGGCAGTCCGCGGCCGGGACCAGGGCGCGGAAGTCCCCCAGCCGGGCCGGGCGCAGTGGCGGCGCGTCGAACGGCGCCAGCCCGGCCGCAAGCTCCGCCACGGCGGCGCGCAGCTCCGCTTCCGTTCGGCCGGCGGCCAGGGCGAAGGGGGGCTTGAGGGTGGCGTGGAAGCCGTAGCCGGCCGCGGTGGCGGTCAGTCGGGCCAGGTCCGCGGCCGAAATCCCGGTATCGGGCCGGGGCGGTGTCTCCCCCGTCTCCGGGTCGCGGCCCAGCCAGGCCGTGCCCAGGCGCCAGTGCGGCGTGTCGCGCGGCGGCGCGTAGTAGACCGCCCAGCGGCCGGTATCCTCCGCGCTGCCGGCGGTCACAGCACGCGCCGCCCACGGCTCCAGACGCGCCGCACCACGGGGCCGTGCGCCGTCTCCCGCACCTGCACCAGATCGGCGCGCAGGCCGGGCGCGATCTCGCCCCGGTCGTCCAGGCCCAGCACCCGCGCCGGGGTGCGGCTGACCGTGGCGACGGCCGCCGGCAGGGTGATGCCCGCGTCCCCGGCCAGCCGGAAGACGGCCTGCATCAGGCTGGCCGGCATGTAGTCGGACGACAGCATGTCCAGCAGCCCGGACCGCGCCAGCTCCAGGGCCGAGACGTTGCCCGAGTGCGACTGGCCGCGCACGACGTTCGGCGCCCCCAGCACGGTCAGCAGCCCGTGCTCCCGCGCCGCGGTCGCTGCCGCGGCCGTCGTCGGGAATTCGGAGATGACGAAGCCCAGGGCCTTCGCCTCCGCCACATGCTCCGGCGTCTCGTCGTCATGGCTGGCGACGGGGATGCCGCGGGCGCGGCAGGCGTCCGCCAGCAGGGCGCGGTGGCGCGCGGCGTGGCGCGCCTGCCGCTCGCGGCTCTGGTCGATGGCCGCGTCCACCTCCGCCTCCGAGGCGCCGAACGCTTCCTGGTAGCGGCGGAACTTCGTCAGGTCCGCGAACTGGCGCTGGCCCGGCGTGTGGTCCATGACGGAAACCAGCCGCACCGCGGGCTCGCCGGCATGCGCCTCGAACAGGGACGGCAGGTCGGGGTCCGTCACCTCGCAGCGCAGATGCAGCAGGTGGTCCGCGCGCAGGTGCCCGGCCTCCCGCGCGGCGGCAAGACCGGGGATGGCGGCCGCGGCGATGCCGGCCCAGTCGCGGCCGGGCCCCGCCCCGATGCAGAGCGCGTCCAGCACCGTCGTGATGCCCGCCGCGGCCACCTGCGCGTCATGCGCCAGCACGGCGGAGAAGGCGGGCCAGACGACGCCGGGCCGCGGCGTCAGGTGCTTTTCCAGATTGTCGGTGTGGATCTCCACCAGCCCCGGCAGCAGCAGGTCGCCCTCAAGGTCGAGCGCGCCGGGCGGTATGCGGCGGTCCCCGTCGATCGCGGCGATGCGGCCGCCGGCCACGGCCACGCTGCCGGGGACGACGGCATCGGCCAGCACGAGGCGGGCATTTCCCAGGATCATCGTATCGGAGACTGAATCGGACAAGGCGGAGCCGGGGATCGTGCGCGGAAGGGGGCCGCGCGGAAGCGCGGGGGTGGCACCATACGCCCTTCTCGCCCTGTCCGCGACCCCGGCCGAACGGAGTAGGTCCCGCGGTCGGGCGGATGGCAGGGGGGCCGGAACCGGCGACGCGGCCCCGCGGCGACGGCCCGTCCGTCCGGGCTACCCAGCCCGGTCGGACGGGATTGAAGAAGAAGAGCCTCCGGAACCTCGGCGGCCATCTCTCGTTAAGGCCGCGAACAGGTTTCCGGCGGCGATACCCCGTCCCGACAGCCGGTCCCGGCATCCAGGCCCCCTTCGACCTGCGGCGCTTCTGCCGCCGGAAACGGGAGCGGCCATCCGGCGGAGGCCGGTCGGCGCCGGGCGGGGCGGGTCCGCCAAGACGAGGACCCCATGGCGAAATCCATCCTGATCACGGGCGGCGCCGGCTTCATCGGCTCGCACCTGGCCGACGAGCTGCTGGCCGCCGGCCACCGGGTGCGGGTCCTGGATTCCCTCTCGCCGCAGGTCCATGCCGACGGCGAGCGGCCCGCCTATCTCGATCCCGGGGTGGACCTGCTGCGCGGCGACGTGCGTGACCCCGGCGCGGTGTCGCGCGCCCTGACCGGGGTCGATGTCGTCTACCATTTCGCCGCCATGGTCGGCGTCGGCCAGAGCATGTACCAGGTCGCGGACTACACCTCCGTGAACGATCTCGGCACCGCCGTGCTGCTCCAGGCCCTGATCGAGCGGCCGGTCGAGCGGCTGGTCGTCGCCTCCTCCATGAGCGTCTACGGCGAGGGGCTGTACCGCACGCCCGACGGCCGCACGGTGGAGGGGGAGGAGCGCGGGCGCGCCCAGCTCTCCCGCGGGGAGTGGGAGCTGCGCGCCGCCGACGGCGCGCCGTTGCAGCCGGTGCCGACGCCGGAGGGCAAGCGCCCCTCGCTCGCCTCGGTCTATGCGCTGGGCAAGTATGTGCAGGAGCGGCAGTGCCTGCTGGTCGGCGCGGCCTACGGCATCGCCACGGTGGCGCTGCGCTTCTTCAACGTCTACGGCACCCGGCAGGCGCTCTCGAATCCCTATACGGGGGTGCTGGCGATCTTCGCCTCGCGCCTGCTGAACGGCAACCGGCCGATGATCTTCGAGGACGGGCGGCAGAAGCGCGACTTCGTGCATGTGCGCGACGTGGCCCGCGCCTGCCGGCTGGCGCTGGAGCGGCCGGCCGCGGCCGGGGAGGCGGTGAACATCGGCTCCGGCCGGGCCATCGCCATCGACGACCTGGCCGGCCGGCTGGCGGGGATCGTCGGGCGGCCCGACCTCGTGCCGGAGATCACCGGGCGCTGCCGCGTCGGCGACATCCGCCATTGCTTCGCCGACATCGGCAAGGCCCGTGCGGTGCTGGGCTATGCACCGCAGGTCGGGCTGGAGGAGGGGCTGACGGAACTGGCGGACTGGCTGTCCGGCCAGATCGCCGTGGACCGGGTGGAGCAGGCGGCCCGCGAGCTGGCCGCCCGGGGGCTGACGGTATGAGCTGCCGCACGGCTGCCGGACTCTCCGGAACCGACCTGTCGGCGGGAGAGGCGCTGGCGCGGCTGCCCGGTCCGCCCGACCGGCCGGTGCTCATCACCGGCGGCGCCGGCTTCGTCGGCACCAACCTGGCGGACCGGCTGGCGCGGGAGGGACGGCGCGTTATCGTGCTGGACGATCTGAGCCGCCCGGGCGTGGAGCGCAACCTCGCCTGGCTGCGCGCCATGCATGGCGACCGCATCCTCCCCGAGCTGACCGACATCCGCGACGGCGACCGGCTGGGCCGCGCCGTCGCCCGCAGCGCCGCCGTCTTCCACCTCGCCGCCCAGGTGGCGGTGACGACCAGCCTGCGCGACCCCGTCCACGATTTCGAGGTCAATGCCGGCGGCACCCTGCGCGTGCTGGAGGCGGTGCGGGCACAGCCGGAGCCGCCGCCGCTCGTCTTCAGCTCCACCAACAAGGTCTACGGCGCCCTGCCGGACCTGGAACTGGTGGAGGAGGCGGACCGCTGCCGCCCGGCGGACCCCGGCCAGGCCGGCGGCGTGCGCGAGGACCGGCCGCTGGACTTCCACAGCCCCTATGGCTGCTCCAAGGGGGCGGCGGACCAGTACGTGCTGGACTACGCCCGCAGCTACGGGCTGCCGGCCACGGTCTTCCGCATGAGCTGCATCTACGGCCCCCACCAGTTCGGGACGGAGGACCAGGGCTGGGTCGCGCACTTCCTGATCGCCGCGGCGGAAGGCCGGACCATCACCCTGTTCGGCAGCGGCCGGCAGGTGCGCGACATCCTGCATGCGGAGGACCTGGTGGACGCCTTCCTGCTGGCGCTCGGCCACCGCGATGCCGTCGCCGGCCGCGTCTTCAACATCGGCGGGGGGCCAGCCAACGCCGTCAGCCTGCGCGAGGTGCTGGAGCAGATCGCCGGGCTGGACGGGCGGCTGCCGGCGGTGGAGTACGGCCCGTGGCGGACCGGCGACCAGCCCTGGTACGTCGCCGATACCTCCCGCTTCCGGCAGGCCACCGGCTGGACGCCCGGCATCGCGGCCGCCGACGGGATCGCCCGGCTGCACCGCTGGCTGCACGGGGAGCGGCCCGGGCTGCCGCTGGTCGAGGTGGTGGCGCGGTCGCTGCCCGCCGCCCAGTAGACCCCGCCCGGTGCCCACCGGGGCACCGCCTGATGCCCGACCGCCCGAAGCCCGGGCCGACCGGAGGACAGAGCATGCGCGTGGCGCTGGTGAACCCGAACTGGAGCTTCGAGGGCTCGATCTATTTCGGCTGCCGCGAGCCGCACCTGCCGCTGGAGTTCGGCTACGCCAAGGCCCTGCTGGAGCGCGACGGCCATGTGGCGGAGATCCTGGACGCCCAGCTTCTGGAGCTGTCCGACGCGGCGCTGCTGGCGCGGGTTCAGGAGTTCCGGCCGGACATGACGGTGGTGACCACCGCGCCGAGCTACCTGTTCTGGCGCTGCTGCCCGCCGGAGCTGCGGGTGCCGCAGGCCGTGGTGCGGCTGCTGCGGCCGGTCGCGGGTACGCTGGTCGGCGTCGGCCCGCACGCCTCCACCACGCCGCGGGCGGCGCTGGCGAAGCTGGGCGTGGACGTGGTGGTGCAGGGCGAGTGCGAGGAGCCGATCGCGCTGCTCGCGTCGGGCCGGGACTGGCGCTCCATCCCCTCCCTCTGCCATGGCCGCGACGGGGAGGTGCGGGTGCAGGGCGGCCCCTATGCCGGGACCTTCACGGACCTGCCGGCGCTGTCCTGGCCGGACGACTGGATCGCCCGCCACCGGCATCACCATCACCGTTTCGATGCGCCGCCCGAGGGTCCGGGGGCGGAGGTGGAGGCCAGCCGCGGCTGCCCCTACGCCTGCACCTTCTGCGCCAAGGAGAACTTCCGCGACCGCTACCGCCGCCGCCCGGTGGAGGTGGTGATGCGGGAGATCGACGGGCTGATCGCCCAGGGCGTGGAGTATGTCTACTTCATCGACGAGATCTTCCTGCCCAACCGGCCGCTGCTGGAGGCGCTGGCCGGGCGGCCGGTGCGCTTCGGGGTGCAGACCCGGATCGACCTCTGGAAGCCGGAGATGATCGCGCTGCTGGGCCGCGCCGGCTGCGTCTCCATCGAGGCGGGGGTGGAAAGCCTGACGGCGGAGGGGCGGCAGGCGCTCGACAAGGACTGCCGCCTGTCCACGGAGGAGCTGACGGAGCGGCTGATCCTGGCCCGGCGGCATGTCGCCTTCGTCCAGGCCAACCTGATCGACGCCGGCGACGACGATCCCGCCACCGTCCGGGCCTGGCGCGACCGGCTGCGGGCGCACGGCGTCTGGGCCAACGACCCGGTGCCGCTGTTCCCCTATCCGGGCTCCCCCGACTACCGCAGGCTCTGGGGCCTGCCCGACGACCGTGCCTGGGAGCGCGCGCTGGACCATTACCTTGCCGTCCATGGCCGCTTCAGCGACCTCCAGGACGAGCGCCCGCGCCCGCTCGCCGACCTGGAAGCGGCCCATGGCTGAGCGGATCTCCGGGTCAGGAGAGCCCCTGCATGTCCTGATGACGGCCGACTGCCTGGGCGGCATCTGGGACCATGCGCTGACCCTGGCGGGACAGCTCGGCCGGTCCGGCACCCGCACGACGCTGGCCATGCTGGGCGGACCGCTGGCGCCCGACCAGCGGGACGCCGCGGCCGCCGTTCCCGGCCTGCACCTGGAGGAAAGCGACTGGCGCCTGGAATGGATGCCGGACGCCGGCGCCGACGTGACCCGTTCCGGCGACTGGCTGCTGGACCTGGAGGAGCGGCTGCGGCCGGACGTGGTGCATGTCAACGGCTACGCCCATGCCGCCCTGCCGTTCCGGGCGCCCGTCCTCTGCGCGGGGCATTCCTGCGTCCGCTCCTGGTTCGCCGCCGTGCGCGGGACGCCGCCGCCGTCCGACTTCGACCGCTATGCCGAGGGCGTGCGGGCCGGCCTCGCCGCTGCCGGCACGGTGGTGACGCCCAGCCGGACCATGGCGGCGGCACTGGCCTTCCACTACGGCGTGCCGGTCGAGCCGGTGGTGATCCCCAACGGCGTCGTGGTGGAGGACTTCGCCCCCGCGGCGAAGGACGACCTGATCCTGTCCGTCGGCCGCATCTGGGACGAGGGCAAGAACATCGCCGCCCTGGATGCCGTCGCGCCCCTGCTGGGCAGCCCGGTCGCCGTGGCCGGGGAGGCGCGGCACCCGGACGGCTCGCAGCGGGCGCCGAGCAACGTCGCCCTGCTGGGCCGTCTGCCATCGGCGGAGCTGCGCGACTGGTACGCCCGCGCCGCCGTCTTCTGCCTGCCCGCCCGCTACGAGCCGTTCGGGCTGGCCGTGCTGGAAGCGGCGCTGTCGGGCTGCGCCCTGGTGCTGGGGAACAGCCCCGGCCTGCGCGAGAACTGGGACGGCGCGGCGGTCTTCGTCGATCCCGACGACACGGCCGGACTGGCGCGGGCGCTGAACCGGCTGGTCTCCGACCATGCGCGGCGCTGCGATCTGGCGGAACGGGCGCGCATCCGCGCCCGCCGCTTCCGGGCCGACACCATGGCCCGCTCCTATCTCGGCGCCTATGCGGCGCTCACCGGGGCGCCGCGGCGCCGCTACGGCGTGGGGTGACGGTCATGCGCTTCGTCTTCTTCGTGCATTCCCTCTTCTCCGACTGGAACCATGGCAATGCGCACTTCCTGCGCGGCGTCGTGACGGAGCTGCTGGCGCGGCGGCACGAGGTCTCCGTCTGGGAGCCGGCGGACGGCTGGAGCCGCGCCAACCTGCTGGCACAGCACGGGGAGGGGGCGCTGGCCGAGATCCGGGCCGCGTTCCCGCATCTCCGCTCCCACGACCATGACCTGTCCGGCCCCGGCGGCGAGGCGGTGCTGGAGCGGGCGCTGGACGGGGCCCTGGACGGGGCGGACGTGGTGCTGGTCCATGAATGGAACGACCCCGCCCTGGTCGCCGCCCTGGGCCGGCGGCGGGCGCGGGGCGGGCGCTTCCGGCTGCTGTTCCACGACACCCACCACCGCAGCGTCACCGCCCCGGAGGAGATGGCGCGCTACGACCTCTCCGCCTATGACGGGGTGCTGGCCTTCGGCCAGGCGGTGGCGGAGCGCTACCGCGCCCGGGGCTGGGGCCGGCAGGCGCGGGTCTGGCACGAGGCCGCCGACACCCGCCTGTTCCGGCCGCAGCCGACGCCGGAGGCGCGGCGCGACCTGATCTGGATCGGCAACTGGGGCGACGGCGAGCGCACCGCGGAGCTGCACGAGTTCCTGCTGGAGCCGGTGCGCACGCTGGGCCTGCGCGCCCGTGTCCACGGCGTGCGCTATCCGGAGGAGGGGCGGCGGGCGCTGGCCGAGGCCGGCATCGCCTACCGCGGCTGGCTGCCGAACCACCGCGCCCCGGCGGCGCTGGCGGCGCACCGGGTGACCGTGCATGTGCCCCGCCGGCCCTATGTGAAGGCGCTGCCCGGCATCCCGACCATCCGGGTGTTCGAGGCGCTGGCCTGCGGCATCCCCCTGGTTTCCGCCCCCTGGACGGACAGCGAGGGGCTGTTCCGGGCCGGGCGCGACTTCCGGATGGTCCGCACCGGCGCGGAGATGGCGAAGGCGCTGCGCGAGCTGCTGTCCGATCCCGATGCCGCCGCGGCGCAGGCCCGCAACGGCGTCGAGACGATCCGCAGCCGTCATACCTGCGCCCATCGGGTGGACGAGCTGCTGGCCTGCTGCGCCGAGCTGGGGGTGCGCGGGTCCTCTCCCGCGCTTGCGGAGGTGTCCTGAACCATGACCGGCCTGAGCATCGCCTTCTACGGATCGAGCCTTGTCTCCGCCTACTGGAACGGGGCCGCGACCTACTACCGGGGCATCGTCAAGGAACTGGCGGCCCGCGGCCACCGCGTCACCTTCTTCGAACCCGACGCCTATGAGCGGCAGAAGCACCGCGACATCCCCGATCCGGACTGGGCCCGCGTCGTCGTCTACGAGGCGACGGAAGCGGGCGTGGCACAGGCGCTGGAGCAGGGGCGCGGCGCCGACGTGGTGGTGAAGGCCAGCGGCGTCGGTGTCTTCGATGCGCTGCTGGAGGCCGCGGTGCCGGAGATCCGGCGCCCGGACGGGCTGGCCGTGTTCTGGGACGTGGACGCCCCGGCGACGCTCGCGCGCCTGCACGCCGATCCGGCCGATCCCTTCCACGCCGCGCTGCGCCGCTATGATGCGGTGCTGACCTACGGCGGCGGCCAGCCGGTGGTGGATGCCTATGGCGCGCTGGGCGCCCGGGAGTGCGTGCCGGTCTACAACGCGGTCGATCCCGCCACCCACCATCCGGTGCCGCCCGACCCGCGCTTCGCGGCGGCGCTGGCCTTCCTGGGCAACCGGCTGCCCGACCGCGAGGCGCGGGTGGAGGAGTTCTTCCTGCGCGCCGCCGCCCTGCTGCCGGGGCGGCCCTGCCTGCTGGGCGGGGCGGGTTGGGACGACAAGCCGCTGCCGGGCAATGTGCGACATCTGGGCCATGTCTTCACCGCCGACCACAACGCCTTCAACTGCACCCCGCTGGCCGTGCTGAACGTCAGCCGCGAGAGCATGGCCGCCACCGGCTTCTCCCCCGCCACGCGGGTGTTCGAGGCGGCGGGGGCGGCGGCCTGCCTGATCACCGACGCCTGGGAGGGGATCGGCCTGTTCCTGGAGCCGGGCCGGGAGGTGCTGGTCGCACGCGACGGCGCCGAGGTGGCGGCGCTGGTCGCCGGGCTGACGCCGGAGCGCGCCCGCGCCATCGGCGCCGCGGCCCGGAACCGGGTGCTGGCGGAGCACACCTACGCCCACCGGGCGGTGCTGGTGGAACGGCTGCTGACCGGGCGGCTGGCGCAGGAGCGGGCGCAGCCGGTCCCGGCGGGGATGCCGGCATGACGGGGGCGCTGGACATCGTCGTGCTGGGGCTGTCCATCACCTCATCCTGGGGCAACGGGCATGCCACCACCTACCGCGGCCTGCTGCGCGAGCTGGCCGCCCGCGGCCACCGGGTCACCTTCCTGGAGCGCGACGTGCCCTGGTACGCCGCGGCGCGGGACTGCCCGGACCCTGTCGGGGTGCGGACGGCGCTGTACGGCTCCCTGGAGGAGCTGCGCGACCGCTTCGGCGCGGCGGTGCGGGACGCGGACGCGGTGATCGTCGGTTCCTACGTGCCGGACGGGGTGGCGGTGGGGGACTGGGTGCTGGCGACGGCCGGCGGCCTGACCGCCTTCTACGACATCGACACGCCGGTGACGCTGGCGGCCCTGGCGGGGCAAGGCGGGACGGAGTACCTGACGGCCCGGCAGATCGCCGCCTACCGCCTCTATCTCTCCTTCACCGGCGGGCCGACCCTGCGCCGGCTGGAGCGGGAGTTCGGCGCCCCCATGGCGCGGGCGCTCTACTGCTCGGCCGATCCGGCCCTGCACCGGCCGCAGGAGGTCGCGGCGGACTGGGCGCTGGGCTATCTCGGCACCTACAGTCCCGACCGCCAGCCGGTGCTGGAGCGGCTGCTGCTGGAGCCGGCCCGGGCCCTGCCGGGCGAGCGCTTCGTCGTGGCCGGGGCGCAGTATCCGGACGGTATCGCCTGGCCGGACAACGTGGCGCGGATCGCGCATCTGGAGCCGGCCCGCCATCCCGGCTTCTACAGTGCCCAGCGATTCACCCTGAACGTGACCCGCGCCGACATGGTGCAGGCCGGCTGGTCGCCCAGCGTGCGGCTGTTCGAGGCGGCCTGCTGCGGCACCCCGATCATCAGCGATCCCTGGCCGGGGCTGGACAGCCTGTTCCGGCCGGGGCGGGAGATCATCGTCGCCCGCACGGCGGCGGAGGTGCTGGAAGTGCTGAACGGCATGACGCCCGAGGCCGCCGCGGCGCTGGGCCGGCGGGCGCGGACGCGGGCGCTGGCCGCGCACACGGCCGCCCACCGGGCCGCGGAGCTGGAAGGCCACCTGCACGCGGCGCTGACCCGTCGCCCGGTGCCTGCCCGGTCCGCGCCCGCCACGCCGGCAGCGCCCCCGCCGGTGTCCGCCCTGCGGCGCCTTGCCAAGGGCACGGCGGCCGGTTGACGGGTCCGCATACATTCAGAGGAAATTCACGATCTATGTTGTGGACAGCCGGTCGCAGCTCGGGTTAGCTGGCCTGGGGAGTTGGGGCGAGGCGTCCATGTTCCATGACCGGGCCGGCAGCGAGGGCGACCTCGTCTGCACCGTCGAGCGCCATCCGACGCTGGCGGATCGGCGTCATCTTGTCGGGCGCTGGATCAATTCGGTGTTCAAGGACCATGCCTTCCTGCGCATGGCCTACAAGAACATGTTCAGAATATCGCCGGGGATGTACCGGTCGAGCCAGCCGACCCCGGCGCACATCGCCGCCGCCAAGCGGATGGGCATCCGCACCATCATCAATCTGCGCGGCCGGCGCGACGACTGCGGTTCCTATTTCCTGGAGGAGCGGGCCTGCCGGGAGCACGGGATCACCCTGGTGGATTTCCCGGTCAATTCCCGTGACGCCCCGCGCAAGCACATCCTGCACGCCGCGCGCGACCTCTGGGCCGGCGTTGAATACCCCGTGCTGATGCACTGCAAGGCCGGCTCCGACCGGGTCGGCTTCATGAGCGCGCTCTACATGCTGGTGCACGAGAAGCGCCCGCTGGAAGAGGCGGTGCGCCAGTTGAACTGGCGCTACGGTCATCTGCGCGCCGCCAAGACCGGCATCCTCGACCAGTTCTTCGAGGAATACGCCGCCCGCAACGCCGAGAGCCCGATCGACTTCTACGACTGGGTGGATCAGGTCTACGATCCGCCGGCGCTGAAGGCCCGCTTCATGTCGCGCTGGTGGGCGAATGTCCTGATCGACCGCGTGCTGAAGCGGGAATAGCCGGGCGGGGAGGTCCCGCCCGGCGCCCGTCCCTGGCTCCCCGCCGGTTCAGGCGGCGTCCTCCAGGCTGCCGAAGCGGCGCAGATGGTGGTCTGTGCTGCCGAAGGCCACCTCGATCGCCATCAGGCGCTTCATGTAGTGGCCGACATTCAGCTCCTCCGTCACGCCCATGGCGCCGTGTAGCTGCACCGCCTGCTGTGCCACGAAGCGGGCGGCCTGCCCGACCTTGGCCTTGGCGGCGGACATGGCGCGGCTCCGGACCGCCGCATCGGCCGTGTCCCAGTGCCGGGCCGCATAGGCCGCCATGCTGCGGGCCTGCTCCAGGCAGACGGCCATGTCGGCCATCCGGTGCTTCAGCACCTGGAAGCGGGCGATGGGCTGGCCGAACTGCACCCGGGTGCGGGTATATTCCACCGTCGCCGCGACCAGATGGTCGATGCAGCCCACGGCCTCGGCGCAGAGCGCGGCGATGGCGCGGTCCGTCGCCGCCTCGATGGCCGGCAGGGCGCTGCCCTCCGGCCCCAGCAGGGCGTCCGTCGGGACGGTGACGCCGGTCAGTGTCACCTCCGCCGCGCGCTGCCCGTCCAGCGTGGGATAGTCGCGCAGATCCAGGCCCGGTGCCGCGCGATCCACCAGGAACAGGCTGATGCCGCTGCGGTCGCGCCGGTCGCCGGCGGTGCGCGCGGCGACGATCAGCCAGTCCGCCGCTGGCGCGTTCAGGACCACCGACTTCCGTCCGTCCAGGACATAGCCGCCGCCCTCCTGCCGCTGCGCCGTCGTGGCGATGTCGAACAGGTCGTAGCGGGCCTGCCGCTCGGCATGGGCAAGGGCGAGCTGGAGCCGGCCCTCCAGCAGGGGTTCCAGCAGCGCCGACCGGCGCCCGCCCTCCGCCAGCGCCGCGACCAGGCCGCCGCACAGGATGACCGTCGGGACATAGGGCTCCACCACCAGGCCGCGGCCGAACGCTTCCATCAGGATCGCCACCTCGGGCCCGCCGCCGCCCAGGCCACCGTCGGCCTCGGCGAAGGGCAGGGCCAGCCAGCCCAGCTCTGCGAAGGTGGCCCAGTGCCGGCGGGAGAAGCCGCCGGCCTCCGCCACCACCGCCTTGCGCTGTTCGAAACCGTAGGCGTCGCGGACGAAGCGTTCGACGCTGTCCCGCAGCAGGCGCTGTTCGTCGCTGAGCGACAGATCCATGGCAGACCTCCCCGTTCCGTTCGGTCCGCCGCCCCGGCGACGGGGCCGGCGGCGTGCGACGTGGCGCGCACGGACTCTGTTCTGGATCGGGGGAGAGGGACCGTCAACCGGGCGGCCCTGGCCGGACCGGCCCCGCGTCGCGCCCGACCGCTGGGCGGTCTGCCGCCGGGGGAGGATCGCCGGGGCGGCAGGGAAGAGGGGGGGCGGAAACGACGACGGCCGCCCGGGCGTCCCCGGCGCGGCCGCACCAGACCGCCCCGGCACCGGGCCGGGGCGGGAACCGTCATGTCGGATCAGGCAGCCCAGACTTCCGGCAGGACGCGGCTGGTCATCTTCTCCATGGACAGCCAGCGGCAGTGCCCCGAGACGGACTGCAACAGCGCCATGACCGGCTCGTCGCCGTCATTCTCCAGGGTCGCCAGACGGAAATACGCGACCATCCGGCCGTAGCCGTCGCCGCACACCCGCTCCAGCGCGAAAGCCGTGCCCTGCGCCGCCTCGGCCATCGCCTCGGTGACATCGACGCCGACAGGCATGTCGCCCAGCGTCACCGCCACACCGCGCATCGGGAGGTCGCCATGCAGGCTGACCAGGAAATCCGAACACTTCGTGTTCCCGTTCATTCCAACTTCCTTTCAGAACTGAATGGTCGTCGCCCGTGCATTTCCCCAGGTTTCCGCCCGGGTGATTTGCCGGCGCTCCGCCCGGTCTCCACCTGCCACCCACCGACCGCCCTGGTGCGCCGATACCCTGGCGCTCCCGCAGGTTGCACTCCGGACACTCCGCCGTGATCTGCCATCGGACGGCCTGTGCCGGACGACTTTCCCGATGACCTTGACGAGAGATATAATGTCCGCCCGCTGAAAAATACACCTGCCGGGGTGCCGCACCGCGCGCAATGCTGGCCCCACACCGGATTCGTGCGGCCCGACGCCGCAGTGGTCTTCACGGAGCGGGGGTGGCTTCCCCAAGTAGTGAGCGTTTGCGGTGACGGCCGATTACTTGGATTCGAGTATCCGGCCGGGTCTTGCGGCAAGGTTGTTGCGCGCGGAGTCCCGATCCGGCCACAGATCCACCTCCGGATGCGGGCCAGAGGGGGCCGGGGCCTGCCGGTGCGGTCAGTGCAGGACAGGCGGACCGGAGTGGGGTCGGGCCACATCCCCGGGCCGGATGCGCGCCAGCGGCGTGGCGTGATGCAGTGCCAGACGCCAGACGCCGTCCTCCAGCACGAACCCGTTGCAGGCGGCCGTCAGCCCGATGCTGACCTCCTCCTGGCAGATGACCAGGGCAGTGTCCGCCGTCAGTTGCAGCACCTGCTCCCTCTCGATGCGGATCTCCAGTGTGCGTCTCGTGGTGAAGATCTCCCGCCAGCTCCGCAGGATTTCCTCGCGGTCGGTCATGGGGTGCCAGCCGGGATGGATGCAGGCGACCGGGTGGGCCCAGGCCCACACGGCCTCCATCCCCGGCAGCTCGCGGCCCAGGAAGGCTGCGTAGAACCGCCGGTTGACCTCCAGCACCCGATCCCGCTCGTCCATGACGCCCGCCCCGCCTGTCCTTTTCTCCGCGAACACTCTATTATGATAGCGGGTCGCGGGGCGGGGTGCACGGACGCGGTTGCCTCAGACATCCTCCGCCAACCGGATACCCGTCATGTGCCAGCGGGATGAGGGCGTCAGATGGTGGCGGAAGCTGGCCCGCACCAGATCGCCCGGCGTCAGCGCGCTGCCGCCCTTCAGCACCATGCGCCCGGCGGCGGGCAGGCCGGCATGTTCGCCCACGGCCTTGTCGCTGGGCGACCAGCGCGGATAGGGGACCAGCGGGCTGGACGTCCATTCCCAGCAGTCGCCGTAGAGCTGCCAGGGGCCGTCCCCGGCGCAGGCCGCCACCGCCGGGTGCAGCCGCCCGTAGTCCAGCAGGTTGCCGGTCCGGCGCAGCGGCTGCGCCGCCACTTCCCATTCCGCCTCGGTCGGCAGGCGCCGCCCGTCCCAGCGGGCGAAGGCGGCGGCCTCGTACCAGCTCACATGGCAGACGGGTTCCTCGCCGTCCAGCAGCCGTGTCCCGGACAGGGTGAACTGGAACCAGTCCGGCCCCCGCTTGAACCAGTAGAGCGGTGCCCGCCAGCCCTCGCGCTGGGCCGTCGTCCAGCCCTCGGGATCCCAGAGAGCCGCGTCGGCATAGCCGCCGTCCTCGATGAACTCCAGGTACTCGGCATTGGTGACCAGCCGGCCGGACAGGCGGAACGGCTCCAGCCAGACGACGTGGCGTGGCTCCTCCAGGTCGAAGGCGACGCCGGACCCGTCATGCCCGATCCCCTCCGGACCGCCCGGATGCACCATCCAGCTCTGCCCCGCGGCCGCCGCCAGGGCCGCGGGCTGCGGCGGCTGGTAGGTCGGGCGCAGCGGGTTGGACCAGAAGGCATGCTTGGCGTCGGCCAGCAGCCGCTCCTGGCAGTACTGCTCATGCTGGAGGGCCAGCTCGATGCGGCGGGCGACGCCGGCCCACTCGGCGTCCGGCGTCTCGTCGATCAGACGCAGCACGGCGGCGTTCACATGGTCGCGGTACTGCCGCAGCTCCTCGTGGCCGGGTCGGGAGAGCAGGCCGCGCGCAGCGGCGGGATGGCAGGTCGGCTGCGGCTCCACGCAGGTGTTGAAGAGGAAGGCGAAGCGGTCGTCGAAGGCGCGGTAGCCGGACGCGAACCGTTCCAGCACATGGCGCTCCAGGAACCAGGAGGTGTGCGCCAGATGCCACTTCACGGGGCTCGTCTCCGGTGCCGACTGGACCATCTGGTCCTCCGGCGTCAGCGGCGCCGCGAGCTGGCCGGTCACGGTGCGGATGCGCCGGAAGCGGGCGGCCAGCAGCGGCCGCGGCTCGGCGGCCGAAGCCGCGGCCGGCGCGGCTGGCGGCGGCTGGGCGGCGGCGGCGGTGTCACCGGGGGCCGCGCGCCGCGGGGGCGGGAAGGTGGGACCGGCCATGGCCGGGTCGGGCGTGATCATCGGTGCGATCTCCCCTGTCGTCCCCGCGCGGGATCGTTCCCGTGGGGGCCGCCGACGACCGACCTCGCCGGGCGCGGCGGATCATGCTCCCGATGATTGAACGTCATCGGAATGCAACAGGACCAGTGCGCGGATCAGGATTCGCTCAGTTCAATCGGATGTCCGGCTCCCTTTGGCGGGAGCACTCCCGGGGGTGCTGACCCGGCGGTGCAGCGCCGGCCCCCGGACCCTGAGTGTCCGGGAAGGGGGCGGGGCACTGCCTGCCGGGACCACCTGTCCGGCTCCGCGGCTTTTGCCGTGGCACGCATGATACACCCGCAGGCTCCCCATGGTCCGGGACACTCCGCCGCAGGCTCCCCGCCCGCGGGGAGCGCGGGCGGGGTCCGGTGGGAAGGCGGAAGAGGGGCGCCCCCGCGGGTCAGTCGGCGCCCGAGGCCCCGGCCGGGGCCGGCAGGGCGTCGCCGGTGGCGTCGCGGCCCTTCGGCAGGACGTTGAGGCAGGAGACGACCAGTGCCGCGATGTAGGGCAGCGACTGCACCACCAGCATCAGCGACCAGATGTAGGCGTCGCGGTTGTCGCCGCCGATGCGCCACGCCACGGCCGCGGCGGCGATCCACAGCCCCAGCATCAGGTAGACCTCCTCCTTGGCGTTGAGGAAGCCCTGGATCAGGGCCGGCTGGTCCTCGCACTTGGGCGTGCGGACGAAGGGCCGCCCCTGCGTGAACAGGCCCTGCCAGACGGCGCGCCCGACCGTGTGGGTCAGCGCCATGCCGGCGACCGCGGCGCTGATCTTGTCCAGCAGGCTGCACTGCACCCGCGCCTCGTAGAGCCAGAGGCCGCAGATCACCTTGAAGAAGAAGACCGACAGGGTGGGGAACAGGAACACGGTCGGCGGCAGCTCGAAATAGCGCGGCAGCAGCAGCAACCCCGCCGACCAGAAGACGCCGCCGATCACGAAGGCCATGTGCGCGGCGTCCGCGAACCAGGGCAGCCAGCCGGTGACGAAATGGTACTTCTGGCCGAAGGTCAGGCGCTTGCCGCCGGGCAGGAACTCCCGCCAGTGGCGCTTGATGATCTGCACCGCACCGTAGGCCCAGCGGAAACGCTGCGTCTTGTAGCCGGCGAAGCTGTCCGGCACGAGGCCCTGACCGAAGCTGTCGGGCATGTAGACGGACTCGTAGCCCTGCTCGAACAGGCGCAGGCCCAGCTCGGCATCCTCGCAGATGCACCACTCGGCCCACCAGCCCACATCCTTCAGCACCTGGGTGCGGATCAGGGTCATGGTGCCGTGCTGGATGATCGCGTTGCGCTCGTTGCGCTGGATCATGCCGATCTTGAAGAAGCCCTGGTACTCCCAGTTGATCATCCGGTGGAACGGATGGTCGTTCCACTCCCGGTAGTCCTGCGGCGACTGCACGAAGGCGACCTTGGGATTACGGAAGTAGGGAACCGTGGCGGACAGCCAGTCCGGCTTCACCTGATAGTCGCTGTCGATGACGGCGATCACCTCGGCGTCCGGCGCCGTCATGGCGATGCCGAAGTTGAGCGCGCCGGCTTTGTAGCCCGGCCATTTCGGCAGGTGGAAGAAGCGGAAGTTGGCGCCCAGCTTGCGGCAGTGCGCCTCCAGCGGCTTCCAGACCTCCTCGTCCCTGGTGTTGTTGTCGATCACCAGGACTTCGAAGTTCGGGTAGGTCATGCGGGCGAGCGCGTCCAGCGTCTGCATCACCATGTGCGCCGGCTCGTTGTAGCAGGGCACATGGATGGAGACCTTGGGCGCATAGCCCGAACTGTCGCCGCGGATCGGCTCGAACCGGCGCTTCCAGTTCTGCGTCCAGACCACCTCCGTCAGTTCCAGCCCGTCGATCAGCATGACGGCCAGCAGGATGATCTGCGCCGTCAGCAGCAGCGCGAAGACGATGGTGGAGAGCGGGCCCATGCCCGCGGTCACGGCCTCCGTCCAGGTCCAGACCAGGGCCGAGGCCACCGTCTGGATCAGGGCGCCGTAGAAGAACTGACCGGCCGGCTTCAGGTCGTCGCGCCGCAGCACGAACCAGAAGATCGGCAGGAAGGCCAGGGCGGTGGCGATGGCGCACAGCACGGGCCAGCCCGGCACCTCCCAGACGCTGCCGTCCATGGGGAACTTGAGCTGGCGGTCGGCGTTCCAGATGCCCCAGTTGGCCTCCACGGG
The DNA here is from genome assembly GCF_042665545.1 of Rhodocista pekingensis. Taxonomy (NCBI): domain Bacteria; kingdom Pseudomonadati; phylum Pseudomonadota; class Alphaproteobacteria; order Rhodospirillales; family Azospirillaceae; genus Rhodocista; species Rhodocista pekingensis. The sequence continues at coordinate 117,067 of NZ_JBHTCM010000015.1, forward strand.
GCCGCCCAGCACCCGCTTCCAGGGCTGGTCGAACGCCTCCATGATGTAGAAGTCCCAGCGCTGCTCCCCGGCGAGATTCAGGAAGCTGCGGATGAAGGTCGCCTGGTTCACCAGACTGGCCTCCGCCCCGCCGCGGTAGGGACCGTCCGACGGCCAGCCGACCTCGCCGATCAGGATGTGCTTGTCGGGATAGGCGGTCTTGATCCGGTTGTACTCGGTCAGGATCTGGTCCATCGCCTGCTCGATCGGGACCTTCTCCCAGTACGGCAGCAGGTGGATGGTGATGAAGTCCACCGCCTCGGCCAGCTCCGGATGCTCGTGCCAGACATAGGGCGGCTCGGCGGTGGAGACGGGAACGTCCACCTGCCGCTTCACCCGCTGCACGTAGTCGATGAGCTGTTCGACCTCCAGGTCGCCGCGGTACATGACCTCGTTGCCGACCATCACGCGCTTGACGTTGTCGTTGCGCCGCGCGATGCGGACGAGCGCGTTGATCTGCTGCTCGTTGGCGCCGGGATCCTGGCTGATCCAGGCGCCCGCCGTCGTCAGCAGGCCGCGCTGGGCGGCCAGTTCGGGGATCGCCTCCAGCCCGTCCAGCGCGGAATAGGTCCGCACCGACAGCACATAGGGCGCCACCACGTCCAGGTCGCCGGCGATGTCCTGGCGGGAGGGGTGCTTGCCCTCCGTCGGGTCCTGGCCGACCTTGTAGGGGTTGAAGGCGACGCCGGCGATGGTGCCGGACCAGGGGCGCTCGGGCATGGCCGGGCGGTTGGAAAAGGCCCAGGCGCCGATGTTGCCCAGCACGAGCAGCACCAGCACGGCCCAGGCTGAGCCGCGCATCGTCAGGATCTTGCGCATATGCCGTCCTTACAGAGCCCCAGTTCCCCACGCCGGCGGCGGCACCGGATGGACCGGGCGCCGACCCGCAACCGCATCAGACCCGCCCCGCCGGGGGCTTTCCGGCCGGTCATCCCGACCGATCGTCCCGATGTGGCAGCCGAATCCGGTATTTCCGTGATTGCCCCACGGCGACCGCCGGAGCCCAGCCTTGTCGCATCGGCATGGCTCGGCCCCTGTCACCGCCGGAATAACAGGATAAGCATCGCCGGAAATACGTCCAGCGGTACTTCTTTCGAGGAGTGATGCGTTTTCCGCAGTCGCACAGACCTGCGCCGTGAATGCCGCCGATGCCCGTATGATCCCGTGACAAGATTGCGACCCCGATGACGACACCCGACGGTTTTGACCTGCATCCCCGGCTCGCGGCGGACACGCTGCCCGTGACGGACCTGCCGCTCTGCCGTGTGCTGCTGATGGCCAACCGCGCCTTTCCCTGGCTGATCCTGGTGCCGCGCCTCCCCGGAGCGCGGGAGATCCACCGGCTGGACGCCGCCGACCGGGCGCTGCTGATGGAGGAGACGGCGCAGGCCTCCGCCGTGCTGGAGGCGGCGGTGCGGCCGGACAAGCTGAATGTCGGGGCGCTCGGCAATCTCGTCCCGCAGCTCCACCTCCATGTCGTCGCCCGCCGGATCGGCGATCCCGCTTGGCCGGGGCCGGTCTGGGGCAGCGGTGTGCAGGAACCCTATGCCGAGGGGGAGGGGGAGGCGCTGGCCGCACGGCTGGCCGCGGCGCTGACGGCGCCCCCTGCTCCGCGAGCGGACTGACGGTGCGGCCGGATGCCGGACCGAAGGCGACCAGGTCCCGAGGGTGACTGGAGGGCTTATCCTTAAGACTATGGCAACTTTCGATACCTTATCACACGGGATCGACAGACCTAATCTCTTTGGGGCGGGCCGATCCCCTACGTTCGTATGGGGGTCTACCAAAGACACAGTTAATTGATCTCCATCGCTACAGATCCCGGAGTGGAAACCATGGCGACGATCCGTGCCAAGCTTCTGGCCGCCATCGGCATCCTTGCCGTCACCATCCTTGCCGTAGCGGCCGCGGGATGGGCGGGCCTCGGCGACTCCCATCGTCGCATCGGCACGATCTATTCCGACCGTGTCGTGCCGCTGCGCGATCTCAAGATCGTGGCCGACCTCTACGCCGTGAACATCGTGGACGCCGTCCACAAGGTCCGGGGCGGCAGCCTGACCTGGGATCAGGGAGCGGCGTCGGTGAAGACGGCCAAGGCCGGCATCCGGGAACACTGGGACGCCTACATGGCCACCTGGATGGTGCCGGAGGAGAAGGCGCTGGCCATGGAGGTGCAGCGGCGGCTGGGACCGGCCGATGCCATGGTGGCCGACCTGCTGCGCATCCTGGCCGCCCGGGACGACGGCGCCCTGGTCCGGCTTGCCGAGAAGGACCTCTATCCCGTCATCGACCCGGTCAGCGAGGCTGTCTCCGCCCTCATCGACCTTCAGCTCCGCGTCGCCGACCAGGAATATCAGGCCAACGAGGTCGTCTCCGGCCGGTTCCGCCTGCTCATGGCCGGGCTCACCCTGCTTGGCTTCATCGCGGTCGCCTTCGCTCTCTACACGGTGCTGCGGAAGGTGTTGCGCCCGCTCAACGGCATCACCGCGGTGATGGGCCGCATGGCCGGCGGCGACCTGCGGGTCGAGGTCGCCGGGGCCGAGGGGCGCGACGAGGTGGCGGCCATGGCCCGTGCCTTGCGGATCTTCCGCGACGGACTGCTGGAGAGCGAGCGTCTGGCCCAGGCGCAGGAGGCGGAGCGCGCCGCCAAGGAGCGCCGGGCGGCGGAGGTGGACCGGCTGGTCCGCGGCTTCGACCAGGAGGCCGCCGCGGTGCTGCGCGCCGTCGGCGCCGCTGCGACGGAACTGGACTCCACGGCGCAGTCGATGGCCTCCATCGCCGAGGAGACGAGCCGGCAGGCCGGCGCCGCGGCTGCGGCCGCCGGTCAGACGACGGGCAATGTGCGGACCGTCGCCGCCGCCTCGGAGGAGATGACGGCGAGCATCCGCGACATTGCGGAACAGGTCGTCCGCTCCAAGACCGTGGCCGATCAGGCGACCGAGGATCTGCGCCAGACGAACCGCTCCGTCGCCGGCCTCTCTGCCGCGACCGACCGGATCGGGACCGTCGTGCAGCTCATCCAGGAGATCGCCGGCCAGACCAACCTGCTGGCGCTGAACGCCACGATCGAGGCGGCCCGCGCCGGGGAAGCGGGCAAGGGCTTCGCCGTCGTGGCGGCGGAGGTCAAGGCGCTGGCGAACCAGACGGCGAAGGCGACGGAGGAGATCGGGCAGCAGATCGCGGCCGTGCAGTCCGTCTCGGCCGAGGTCGTCGCCGCCATCCGCGGCATCAGCCGGACGGTCGAAGCGGTCAACGAAATCTCCTCCTCCATCGCCGCCGCGATGGAAGAGCAGGAGGCCGCGACCTCGGAGATCAGCCGCAACGTTGCCCAGGCCGCCCTCGGCACGGAGGGCGTCTCCGGCAATGTCGAGCAGGTGCTGGAAGCGGCCGGGCAGACCGGCGCCGCCTCCAGTCAGGTGCTCGGCGCCGCGCGGGAGCTGGCGCAGCAGTCGGAAACCCTGCGCGCCCGGGTGGAGACGTTCCTGGCCGCGATCCGCGCCGCCTGACCGGAGAGGGCAGGGGCTTCAGGCAGGAGCATCAGGCCGGCACCGTCCGCACCAGCCAGTCCCGCAAGGGGCGCCATAGCTTCGCCTCGGCTCCGCCGCTGACGACCATGCCGATATGGCCCAGCGGCGGGTCCCAGCGCTCGGCCCCCGGGATCGCGGCTGCCAGGGCGGCGGCGGAGGCCGGCGGCACGATGCGGTCGCGCGCCGGCACCACCACCAGGGCGGGCAGGGCCAGCCTGCCCGGCTCGACCGGCGCCCCCGCCACTTGCCAGCGGCCCCGGCCAGGATCGTTGCGACCGTACCAGCCGCCCAGGCATTCCCGCGCCACCGGGGCTGGCAGCGGCACCCCGTCATTCAGCCAGTCCTCCAGCGCCACGAAATCGTCGGCCTCCTCCGAACCCTCCGGCAGGTCGGCAAAGCGGCTGAACTTCTTCAGTCCCAGCAGCGGGTCCAGCATCAGAAACAGGGTCTGGATCGCGTCCACCGGCAGTTCGCCCAGGGTGACGAGGGCGGGCTCGAAGGCCGGCAGCAAGGCCGCCGTCCGCCCCGCGCCGGCCGGATCGTCGGCATGGAAGTCCCAGGGCGTCGCCAGCGCCACCAGCGCCGCCACATCCTCGGGCCGGCGCCCGGCCGCGGCCGCCGCCAGCAGCCCGCCCATGCAGTAGCCGACCAGGGCCGGCCGGCGCCCGTCCAGGTGCCGGCGCGCGGCATCCAGGGCGCGGGTCAGCCGGCCGGCGATCACCTCCGTCAGGTCGAAGCTGCGCTCCGCCGCGCCCGGCCGGCCCCAGTCCAGCAACAGGGGGCGTACCCCGTTGCCGGCCAGCCAGCGCAGCAGGCTCCTGTGGCGCGACAGGTCCAGGATGTAGCCGCGGTTGACCAGCGACGGCACGAACAGGGCCGGCGCGCCCCACCCGCCGAAATCCAGCAGCCGCGCCGGGCCTTCCGCCCAGACGGTGGGCGGGTCCTCCAGGTCGCGGTGGTAGGGGTGCCGGCGGTAGCGCTCAATCCCCGTCAGCAGCCGGTCCAGCCGGTGGCGCATCTCCCGGTCGACGGCGCGGGCGAGGGCGTCCGCCCCGACGGCCGCGAGGTGCGGCTGCAACGCCGTCGCTCGCTCCCGCAGCTCCGGCCGCCAGGGCAGCGATCCGCTCCTCAAGAAGGGCAATCCGGCGGGACAGCTCAGCAGCACGCTCAGACTCGCCGCCAGATGCAGCCCCAGCGGCCGCGGACCCTGGCGCCGCCGCAGGGGCGGCGGGGGCGGCGGGACGGGGGTCATCGGGTCGGCCCTCCCGTTCGGGCACGCCCCAGGGCGTCATCGCGCCGGGCGGAACAGCGAAGGCGGCGGCGGTCAGACGGGTGGCCTGCTCCAGGGTGCGGGCGACATGCTGTGCCGTGCGGACGGCCATGTCCGCCATCTCCGGATCGGTGGCCAGCGCCATCCACTGGTCCTGCCACAGGTCCAGGCAGCGCCGGGCCAGCTCCTCCAGCGAGGGCGGTTCCTCCCGCGGCGGTTGCTGCCCCCCGGGGGCGCGGTCGTCGCTCTGCGTCATGGTTCCTGCCTTCCGGCATCCTCTCCCCGCCGGGTTCCGTCCCCCCTAGGCGCAGCGGCGCCGGCTGCCGGTGTTCCGGCTGCGCGGGCGCTGCGGCAGGGCCTGTTCGCCAATGCGGGATGCTTGCGCCGGGACCGCTGCATCGCGTACTTCTACCAAGGACGACGCACATTGCCGGAAAGCGCCCCGATATGGCCGATAAAGAAGATAGCAAGCCCGCGCCGGTCACGATCAAGAAGTATGCTAACCGGCGGCTCTACAACACCGCGACCAGCAGCTATGTGACCCTCGACCATCTCTGCCAGATGGTCAAGGAGGGGACGGATTTCGTGGTGTACGACGCCAAGACGGGGGATGACATCACCCGTTCGGTACTGACCCAGATCATCGTGGAGGAGGAGGCGAAGGGTCAGAACCTGCTGCCCATCCCGTTCCTCCGCCAGTTGATCAGCTTCTACGGCGACAACATGCAGTGGCTGGTGCCCCGGTACCTGGAGTACAGCATGCAGTCGTTCACCCGCAACCAGGAGAAGATGCGCGACTATTTCCAGAACGCGTTCGGTGGCATGTTCCCGTTCGGACCGTTCGAGGAGATGGGCAAGCAGAACATCGCCATGTTCGAGCGGGCCATGCGCATGTTCGCCCCCTTCGCCGGGGCAGAGCCGCCGAAGCCGGACAGCCCGGCGGGGGAGTTCCGCAAGGGCGCGGACGACAAGTTCTCCGAGTTGCAGCAGCGCCTGGACGAGTTGCAGAGCCAGCTCGAAACCCTGACGCGCAACAAGGGGTCCTGATCCCCTTCCGGGCGGGGTAGGGCGGGGTTCCCCGCCCTTCGGTCCTGCCGCCACCGGAACGGGAGCGCCGCCGTCTGCGCCCGCGCGGGCCGCCCCGCCGCCGCCTAGGCTGGGGGCATGCGTGCCATCGGCTTTCCGCTCTCCCGTCTGCTCCCCCGCGATGCGCGGTCCGGTTCCCCGGTCCCGCGCCGCCACGCCGTCCGTGATGTCCATGGCCGTGGAGGCTGTGGCGCCGGGGAACCGCCGGTCATCGACGCCGAGTTCGTGACGCTGGAGCCGGAGGCGCTTCCGCCGCCCCGCCGCCCGGCGCCCGATCTCCCGGCCCACCGCCGCGCCTGCGCCGCCTATCGCCGGGCCGCCGCCCTGGACGGCGCCGCGGGGCATGAGGTGGAGGTCTGATCCGGCCAGCCGGGGGAGCCGGACTTATCCACAGGCTGCGCAACACTCCGCAACGGATCCCGCCCCGGTGGTGCGCACCCTGTCCGATGTGCGGGCAGGGTGCGCAGCCGTGGGGAGCGTGCCCGGGCCTACCGCCGGCGGTCGTGGGCGGCGAAGCTGCCGCCCTCGGCGGCCAGCCGCTCCAGCAGCGGGGCGGGTGTCCATTCGGCGCCGGAGTGCTGCTGGAAGGCGCGGATGTCGGCCAGCACCGCGGGCAGGCCGACGCTGTCGGCGTAGTGCATCGGGCCGCCCCGCCATGCCGGGAAGCCGTAGCCGTAGAGATAGATGACGTCGATGTCCGACGCCCGCAGGGCCATGCCCTCCTCCAGCGCCTTGGCCCCTTCGTTCACCAGGGCGTAGATCATCCGCTTCACGATCTCCTCGTCGGAGATGGCGCGCGGCCGGATCTGGTGGGTTTCGCGGTGGTTCTCGATCATCCGCTTCACCGCGTCGTCGGGCAGCGGCGTGCGCGATCCCGCCTCGTAGCGATACCAGCCGGCGCCGGTCTTCTGGCCGTAGCGCTCCATCAGGTAGAGCCGGTCGGTCAGGGGCGAACCGGCGGCCTTGCCCTCCGCCAGCCGGCGCTGGCGGATGCGCCAGGTCACGTCCACCCCGGCCAGATCGCCCATGGCGAAGGGACCCATGGCCATGCCCCAGTCCTGTAGCGCCTTGTCCACCTGCTCCGGCCAGGCGCCTTCCTCCACCAGCAGCTCCGCCTGCCGGCTGTACGGCATCAGCATGCGGTTGCCGACGAAGCCGTCGCAGTTGCCGACCAGGACGGAGACCTTGCCGATCTTCCGGCCGGTCTGCATCGCCGTGGCGATGACGTCCTTGGCCGTGGCGCTGCCGCGCACGACCTCCAGCAGCTTCATCACGTTGGCCGGGGAGAAGAAGTGCATGCCGATCACGTCCGCGGGACGGGAGGTGACGGCGGCGATGGCATCGATGTCCAGGGTCGAGGTGTTGGTCGCCAGCACGGCGCCCGGCTTCGCGACGGCGTCCAGCCGGCGGAACACGTCCTGCTTCACGGCCATGTCCTCGAACACCGCCTCCACCACCATGTCGGCCTCGGCCAGGGCGGCCATGTCCAGGGTGGGGGTGATGAGCGACAGGCGCCGCTCCATCTCCGCCTGGGTCAGCCGGCCTTTGGCGACGGTGCCGGCGTAATTGCGGGCGATGGTGGCGAGGCCGCGGTCCAGCGCCTCCTGCGAGGTTTCCAGCAGCGTGACGGGGATGCCGGCGTTGGCGAAGTTCATGGCGATGCCGCCGCCCATGGTGCCGGCCCCCAGCACGGCCGCCGTCGCCACCGGCCGCGCCGGCGTGTCGGCCGGCACGTCGGGGATCTTGCCGATGGCCCGCTCGGCGAAGAAGACATGGATCAGCGCCTTCGACTGCGGATGCGCCATGCACTGGCCGAACAGCTCGCGCTCGCGCTTCAGCCCCTCCTCGAAGGGCAGCTCGGCCGCGGCCTGCACGGCGTCCACGCAGCGCTGCGGCGCGAACAGGCCGCGCGCCGTCTTCTCCAGGGCGCGGCGCTTCTCGTCGAAGACGGCGCTGCCGCGGTCGGCGGCGATGCGCTCGGCCCGGTCGCGCACCCGCGGGTGCGGCCCGGCCGGGTCCAGCGCCTCGGCGAAGCGCACGGCGCCGTCCACCGGATCGCCCTCCACGATGGCATCCAGGATGCCCAGCTCGTGCGCCTTGGGGGCGGGCACGAACTCGCCGCTGGTGATCATGGTCAGCGCCACATGGGCGCCGACCAGCCGGGGTAGACGCTGCGTGCCGCCGGCTCCGGGCAGGATGCCCAGCTTCACTTCCGGCAGGCCGACCATGGCCTTCGCCACCGCCACGCGGTAGTGGCAGCCCAGCGCCACCTCCAGCCCGCCGCCAAGGGCGGTGCCGTGGATGGCGGCGACCACCGGCTTCGCGGCGTCCTCGAAGGCGGCGATGACGTCGTTCAGGTCGGGCGCGGCCAGCGGCCGGCCGAATTCGGCGATGTCGGCCCCGGCGATGAAGGTGCGGCCACCGCCGGCCAGCACCAGCGCCCGGGCGCCGTCATCCTCCAGCCCCTGCCGCAGCGCGTCCAGCAGGCCCTGGCGCACCGCCTGCGACAGGGCGTTGACCGGCGGATTCTCCACCAGGATGACGCCGACGGCGCCGCGGCGGCTGTACTGCACGACCTGGGTCATGGTTTCCTCACCCGTCTTGGTTCGCGTTTGCCAGGAACAGACAGGATCGGCCGCGCCACGGTCAAGCGCACGCGCGGCGGAGAGGGTGACTTCTCCGGAGGGCGGCCCGCTGGGCGGACATCCCTGGTGGACGCTATCGTTCCGGGGTCGCTCTGGTCTATCGTGCCGCGCCTGCCGCCGAGAAGCCGGCCAGAAAGCCGCACCGGCGCAGAAACTTGGGAAAGGAAACGAAGCATGCCCGTGAACCGTCGTATCGTGCTGGCCGAACGGCCGCAGGGGATGCCGACGCCGGAGACCTTCCGGCTGGAGGAGGGGCCGGTTCCGACGCCCGGCCCTGACCAGGTGCTGTTGCGGACCGTCTGGCTGTCGCTGGACCCCTACATGCGCGGCCGCATGAGCGCCGCGAAATCCTATGCCCAGCCGGTGGAGATCGGCGACGTCATGGTCGGCGGCACCGTCTGCGAGGTGGTGCAGTCGAACGCCGAGGGGTTCGGGCCCGGCGATCTGGTGCTGGCCCAGACCGGCTGGCAGGAATACGCCGTCGCCGGGCTCAAGGCCGTGCAGAAGCTGGACCCCGGCGCCTTCCCGCCCAGTCTGGCGCTGGGCACGCTGGGCATGCCGGGGCTGACCGCCTATGTCGGCCTGCTGGACATCGGCGAGCCGCGCAACGGAGAGACGGTCGTCGTCTCCGCCGCGGCCGGGGCGGTGGGCTCCGTCGTCGGCCAGATCGCCCGGATCAAGGGTTGCCGCGCCGTGGGCATCGCCGGCGGCAAGGACAAGTGCGACTACGTCACCGGCACGCTGGGGTTCGATGCCTGCGTGGACTACAAGGCGCCGGACTTCATGCAACGCCTGAAGGAAGCCTGCCCCGGCGGCATCGACGTCTATTTCGACAATGTCGGCGGCGACGTGGCGGACGCCTGCATGGCGCTCCTGAACAATTTCGCCCGCGTGCCCGTCTGCGGCCGCATCGCCAACTACAACGACACCGAACTGCCGCCGGGGCCGAACCGGGTGCCGCAGCTCATGGGGCTGGTGCTGACCCGTCGGCTGAAGGTGCAGGGCTTCATCGTCTCCGACCGCTGGCACCGCATGGCGGATTTCCACCACGACATGGGCGGCTGGCTGCGCGACGGCCGGATAAAGTACCGCGAGGACGTGGTGGAGGGTCTGGAGAAGGCGCCGGAGGCGTTCATCGGCCTGCTCCAGGGCCGCAATTTCGGCAAGCTGCTGGTCCGCGTAGGTCCCGACCGGACCTGACGCGATAAGGGCCTGAGGCGATAAGGGTTCGACGCGATAAGGGCCTGACAGAAACGGACCCGGCAGGCGGAGCGGCACGCATCCGCGGAACGACGCGCAGAACGAAAGGCCGGACCCCACCGGCCGGCAACACGGGAGGAACGCCCATGACGGGCCGTCTCAAGGACAAGGTCATCCTCATCACCGGCGGGGCGGGCGGCATCGGCTCCGCCACCGCGCGGCTGGCCGCCCGCGAGGGCGCCCGGGTCGTCATCACCGACCTGAGCGCCGCCCGGGGCGAGCAGGCGGCGGCCGAGATCGGCCACGGCACCCTGTTCCTGGAACAGGACGTGCGCGACGAGGCGCGCTGGCAGGACGTGGTGGACGCCGTGCTGCGCCACCACGGCCGGCTGGACGGGCTGGTCAACAATGCCGGCATCGGGGTGCGCGGCTCCATCGTGGAGACGAGCCTGGAGGACTGGCGCTTCGTCCATGCGGTCAACACCGAGGGCGTCTTCCTGGGCTGCAAGCACGGCATCCTGGCGATGCGGGAGACGGGCGGCGGGTCCATCGTCAACCTGTCCTCCGTCGCCGGGCTGATCGGCGCGCCGGACCTGACGGCCTACTGCTCGTCCAAGGGGGCGGTGCGGCTGCTGACCAAGTCCGTCGCCGTCTGGTGCGCCGAGCAGAAGAACGGCATCCGGGTGAACTCCGTCCACCCGTCGTTCCTGATGACGCCCATGGTGCAGATGATGATCGACACGGCCCCCGACCCGGCCATGGCGCACAAGATGCTCTCGCGCGCCGCCCCGATGGGCCGGCTGGGCGAGCCGGAGGACGCCGCCGCCATGATCGTCTTCCTGCTGTCCGACGAGGCCGGGTTCATGACCGGCGGCGAGTATGTCGTGGACGGCGGCCTGACGGCCCGCTGATCCGCCCGTCCGGACCGTCATCCGGACCAGGCCAGCAAGCACAAGTCTGCAATCATAAGAAGGAAGGGAACGACCCGATGCATCCGCTGTTCGACCTCACCGGCAAGGTCGCCCTCATCACCGGCTCCTCCCGCGGCATCGGCCGCGCCATCGCCGAGGAGTATGCCCGCGCCGGCGCCCGCGTGGTGATCTCCTCACGCAAGCTGGACGCCTGCGAACAGGTGCGCGACGCCATCAACGCCGAGCACGGCGCCGGCACCGCCATCGCGGTGGCCTGCAACATCGGCCGCAAGGAGGATCTGGAGCGGCTGGTCGCCGAGACGAAGGCGGCCTTCGGTTCCGTCGACATCCTGGTGGCGAACGCTGCCATCAACCCGGTCTACGGCCCCCTGATCGCCGTCAGCGACGACGCCTGGGACAAGATCATGGGCACCAACCTGCGCAGCACCTGGTGGCTGTGCAACATGGTGATGCCGGAGATGGCGGAGCGGAAGGGCGGCAGCGTCATCGTGCTGTCCTCCATCGCCGGTCTGCGCGGCAACCCGGTGATCGGCGCCTACGGCATCTCCAAGGCGGCGGAGGCGGCGCTGGTGCGCAACCTTGCCGTCGAGTACGGCCGCGCCGGAGTCCGCATCAACGCCATCGCGCCCGGCATCATCGAGACGGACTTCGCCAAGGCCCTGACCGACAATCCGGAGATCGCCAAGGCGACGATGCGCAAGACCCCGCTCGGCCGCTTCGGCCGGCCGGTGGAGATCGCTGGCGTGGCCCTGATGCTGGCGTCGCCCGCGGGCGGCTACCTGACCGGCCAGACGCTCGTGGTGGACGGCGGCGCCACCATCGGCGATCCCTTGACGGTCTAGGCGGGGAGACGGCCATGGCGTCCGGCGCCGTCCTGATCGACGTCCTGCCGCAGCACCGCTTCGACGAGGCGGCGCTGTGGCGCTATCTCTCCACCGCCCTGCCGGAGTTCCAGGAGCCGGCGGAGATCCGGCAGTTCCAGGGCGGGCAGTCGAACCCGACCTTCCTCGTCACCACCCCGTCGGCGCGCTACGTGCTGCGCAAGAAGCCGCCCGGCAAGCTGCTGCCCAGCGCCCACATGGTCGAGCGGGAATACCGCGCCATGCGGGCGCTGCGCGACACGGCGGCGCCGGTGCCGACCGTCCGCCTGCTCTGCGAGGACGAGGGCGTCATCGGCACCCCGTTCTACGTGATGGACTACATCGACGGCCGCATCTTCACCGACGTGACCCTGCCCGACCTCGCGCCGGCGGAGCGGACGGCCCTCTACGACAGCATGAACGCCACCCTGGCGGCGCTGCACCAGGTGGACTGGCAGGCCTGCGGGCTGGGCGATTTCGGCCGGCCGGAGCAGTACGTGGCCCGGCAGGTGGACCGCTGGACCAGGCAGTACCTCGCCGCCCGCACGGACGAGATCCCGGCCATGGACCGGCTGGTCGCGTGGCTGCCGCAGAACATCCCGGCGGGCGACGAGACGACCATCGCGCACGGCGACTTCCGCCTGGGCAACCTGGTGGTGGATAGCGACGAACCCCGCGTCGTCGCCATCCTGGACTGGGAGCTGGCGACCCTGGGCCACCCGCTCAGCGACCTCGCCTACAACTGCATGGCCTGGCACCTGCCGGCGGGGGTGAAGGAGTTCCCGGGCCTGAAGGGCATCGACCTCAAGGCCCAGGGCATCCCGACGGAGGAGGAGTATGTCGCCGCCTACTGCCGCCGCACGGGCCGCGGCGGCATCCCCGACTGGCCCTTCTACATGGCCTTCTCCTTCTTCCGCATTGCCAGCATCTGCCAGGGGGTCTATGCCCGGGCCTTGCAGGGCAACGCCGCCGACCGCCGCGCCATCGGCTATGGCGAGGTGGCGCGCGTCACGGCCGGGATCGGCTGGTCGTTGATCTCCGACCGGGTCTGACCCGGAAAGGGGGGGCGAGTCGCGGCGACGGTGACGTTGCGCCCCGGTCCGCCGGTCGCGGCCCGCCCCTGCCGGACAGGGATGCCGGACCGGCGCACGGCGCTTCCTGCCGCGTCCGACCCTGTGACGACGGGTCCCGTTAACGAATTTGACATTTTCGTTACAGCGTGGGATCGCTCACCCTATCCTTAGGTTTCGGCAAGGAATCGGATTTATGTAGAGCCTGCCCCGGAGACGCTATCCTGGGCACGGGCGGGCTCATCCCGACGTCAGGAGGGGCTGTGGCGAAGAAGCAGGCGGCCAAGAAGAAGAGAATGCAGGTGGCCGCCCTGCCGTACCAGATGGAGGACGGCCATCTGCGCGTGCTGCTGGTGACATCCCGCGAGACGCGCCGGTGGATTCTGCCCAAGGGCTGGACCGAGAAGGACCTCGACGGGCCCGGCGTGGCCGCGCTCGAAGCCTATGAGGAGGCGGGCGTGCGCGGCGTCGCGGCGCCGAAGCCGATCGGCTCGTACCAGTATTTCAAGCGCCTGAGCACGGGCCGGACGGTTCCGTGCGATGTCAAGGTCTACGCTCTTGAGGTGAGGGAGGAGCTGGAAGACTGGCCCGAGGCCAAGGAGCGCCAGCGCCGCTGGATGTCGCCATCGCAGGCGGCGCTGCACATCTCCGAGACGGGACTGGTGGACCTGCTGCTCCGCCTGGGCATGCCGACGGTGGATTAGGGCCGGATCAGACGGGCCGGGGCGCCGCCGCGTCGCACCGCGCCACCCAGGCGTGGAGCGCGTCGAACGTCTCCTGCGCGGCGGCGATGCAGGCGGTCTCCTCCGCCTCCTGATCGGCGCAGGCGGTGGCCAGCGCCTGCTGGAAGGCCCGCCACTGCCGCCCGATATTGGCGCCGTAGGAGGTGTAGTAGCGCATGGCCCGGCCACCCAGGCCGCCGAACAGCTCCCCGTACTGGCGCACCACCACCTGACCGCCCAGGGTCGATCCCTCCAGCACGTAGAGCGCGCCGAAGGCCCGCGCCAGCCCGTCCACCGGTGGCAGGTCGCGGCAGTCCGGCACCGAGTCCGGGTCCATGCCCAGATCCTCCAGGTCGGCGGCCAGCAGGGCGGCGCGGCGGCGCTGGTCGAAATCCAGCCCCGTTTCCGACCAGTCGAGGCCGCCCAGCACCGACTCGAGCGGGCGATGGAAGCCCAACAGGATGCCCAGCCAGCCAAGATAGCCATCCAGCGTGCGCAGGCGCCGCTCGGGATCGACCTGCGCCTCCAGGGCCACATGCTGGTCGCGGGTGGCGAGGCGGAGCCTCACCGGCAGGTCGGTCTTCCGCGGGGGAGTCCTGACGGCCTCCGGTCCCGTCGAGCCCGCCTCGATCATGATACGGTCCATTCTTCTTCCGTATGGTGCGCTGACCCTACGCTCCGACAGGCGGAGTTCCAAGTGCGTGCGATAAAAAAAGGGTCATCGCGGCGGCCCCGTCCTCAGCGGTCGGCCTGCCGGTTCAGCACCGCCGTCACGGGGGCCAGCACGATGCCGCGGTCCCGCAGACCGGCCGCCCAGGCGGCCAGCCGCTCCATCGTCGCGGGGAAGGGCTGGGCGAAGCCGACCGCCGCGCCGTTGGCCCGGGCCAGCCGTTCCAGCTCCTGCAACTGGGCGTCGATGCCGCCGGCGCTGGCCACCCGGTCCACCAGCAGGTCGCTGGCGGCGCGCGGCAGGCCCAGCTCGGTGGACAGCCGGGTGGCGGTGCTCCGCGGCGTCATCCAGGCATCCACGAAGACCAGCCCGCGCCGCTTGAGCTGTTGCAGCACGGCGCGCAGATGGTCGCCCTCCGCGGTGAAGCGGGTGCCGCTGGGGCTGGTCAGCCCGACATAGCCCGAGGCCGCCGCCAGCGCCTTCTCCAGCCGGCCCAGATTGTCCTGGTCGGTCAGCCGGGTCAGCAGCGTGCCGGGGCCGGGATCGTTGCGGGGATAGCCCTCCGGCTCCATCGGGATCTGGAGCAGGACCTCGTGCCCGTTCGTGCGGGAGCGGTCGATCATCTCCTGCACGCCGGTCAGGCCCGCCGGGAAGGCGAAGGTCACCGCCCCCGGCAGCCGGTCGATGGCGCTTTCCAGCATCGTCTGCGACAGGCCCAGATCGATCAGCACGATGGCGATGCGGGGGCGCGGGTCCTCCTGCGGGAAGGGCCGGGCGTAGAACTGCCAGGGCGCCACCCCGTCCTCCCCGATCCGGGGCAGCAGGCCGGCCCGGGTCCGTTCCTGCAACGCGGGATTCCGCGACGGGCTCAGGGTCACCGGCAGGTCCACCGGGTCCACGGCGGGTTCGGGGGCCGGCGTTTCCGGTGTCCCGGTCGCGGGCTCGGCGGCGGGCGGTGCCTCAGCAATGGCGTCGGGGAAGCGGGGTGTGCCGTCCACGGCCAGCACGGGCGTGCGCAGGACCGGCCCGCTGGCTGCGGCCTCCATCCGGGCCAGCGTGTCGGGGGCCTTGAGAGACAGCCAGACGAGCATCCCGGCGACGGCCAGGACGAGGGCGGCCACCGCCAGCGGAAAGGCGAGGGAGCGCGCCGGCCGTGCGACGGCCGACGTGTCCAGGTCGATGTAGGAGCCCGAGTCCGGGCCGGTCGTTGCGGCGGCCTTGCCCCGGCGCAGGCCGAAACGGCTGGCCAGCACCGAGGCGCTGTCGGAGAGGGACCCGTCGGTCATGCCACCCCCGTCCCCGACGAGGTCGATCTCGTCGGGGGCCGGGGCGCCGGCGGCCGCCTTGGCTCGGAACCGGAACAGGGCCACGGGTCGCGGTCGCGGAACGTCAGTTGATGGACTTGCTCTGCGCGAACAGAGCGACTCCGCGCAGGAGGTCCACCGCCCGGGCGAGCTGGTAGTCGAAGGGCTGTTCCTGACCGGGGGCCTGGGCCGTGGTCGGCTGGGGGGCTGCCGGGGCCTGCACCTCGCCGCCGGCCGGAGCCTGCGGTGCGGCGGGAGCGGCCGGGGCGGCCGGCTGCGGCTGACCCGCGGGCCGGTCGGGATTGCGCAGGGCATGCGGCAGGTCCGCCTCGCGCCGGCGCTGGCCCTGCTGGATCTCCTCCAGCCGGGCGGGTTGCACCTCGATGTCCGGGCTGATGCCGAGCTGCTGGATCGAGCGGCCCGACGGCGTGTAATAGCGCGCCGTCGTCAGCCGCATGGCGCCCTGGCCCTGCAACGGGATGATGGTCTGGACCGAGCCCTTGCCGAAGGACTGGGTGCCCAGGATGATCGCCCGGTGGTGGTCCTGCAAGGCGCCGGCCACGATCTCCGACGCCGAGGCGGAACCGCCATTCACCAGCACGACGATGGGCTTGCCGCGGGCCAGATCGCCCGACTTGGCGTTGTAGCGCTCGCCGCTGCCGTTCTTGCGGCCGCGGGTGGAGACGATCTCACCGCGCTCCAGGAAGGTGTCGGAGACGGAGATCGCCTGCTCCAGCAGGCCACCGGGGTTGTTGCGCAGGTCGATGACATAGCCGACCAGCTTGTTGCCGACCTGCTCCTCGATCTTGGCGATGGCCTTCTCCAGGCCCGGCTGGGTCTGTTCGTTGAAGCTGGAGATGCGGATGTAGCCGATGTTCTCCGCCTCCACGCGGTAGCGCACCGACTGCACCTTGATGACCGCGCGGGTCAGGGTGAACTGCAACGGTTCGGCCTGGTCGGCGCGGCGGACGGTG
Source organism: Rhodocista pekingensis (assembly GCF_042665545.1). Classification (NCBI taxonomy): domain Bacteria; kingdom Pseudomonadati; phylum Pseudomonadota; class Alphaproteobacteria; order Rhodospirillales; family Azospirillaceae; genus Rhodocista; species Rhodocista pekingensis. The sequence continues at coordinate 133,366 of NZ_JBHTCM010000015.1, forward strand.
ATCCTGATGTCGGTGCCCGACGGCCCGCGCATCTTCTCCACGGCGTCGCTCACCGACATGCCGAGCACGGCCTCGTCGTTGATGTGGGTGATGTAGTCGCCCGGCAGGATGCCGGCGCGGTAGGCCGGCGTGTCGTCGATCGGCGACACCACCTTGACGACCCCGTTCTCCTGCGTGACCTCGATGCCCAGCCCGCCGAACTCGCCGCGGGTCTGCACCTGCATGTCGGTGAAGTTCTTGCGGTCCAGGTAGCTGGAATGCGGGTCCAGCGAGGTCAGCATGCCGTTGATCGCTGCCTCGATCAGCTCTTCGTCCGAGACCTGCTCCACATATTCGGAGCGCACCCGCTCGAACACGTCCACGAACAGGTCAAGCTGCTTGTAGGTGTCGGACTTGGCCGGCTGCTTCGACTGGGCGACGGCGCAGGCCGGCGCGGTGAACAGCAGCGCCACGGTGGCGACCGATGTCAGGAACTTCCTCATGTCAACCTTGTCCTTTGCCGTCGGAGGGCGCAAAGCCGCGCAGGGGGTTGATCGGCTGACCGCCCCGCCGCAGTTCGAAATACAGGGATTGAGACCCATCGGTGGCCATGGCGCCCACAGGTTCGCCCGTCAGTACACGCTGGCCGACCTGACTGTCGATCCTGCCCAAGCCCGCCAAGAGGGAATGATATCCATTGGCATGTTCCACGATCAAGATCAGCCCATACCCCTTGAAGGGACCGGCGAACAGGACCGACCCGTCATAGGGGGCCACCACCACGGCGCCGGACCGACCCTTGAAGGTCAGGCCGCGGCTGGTGCCGCCGAAGGCGTCGGCCTGACCGTAGCGGGTCGTCACCTCACCGGCCACCGGCATGATCATGCCGGTCAATCTGGGCACGCCGGTGGCGCGGCCCAGGGCGGCGACGCTGTCCCGCGCGCGCTTTTCGCGCTCGGCTTCCGCCGCGGCGCGGCGGGCCGCCTCCGCTGCGGCCTTGCGGTCCCGCTCCCGGCGCTCGTCCTCCAACCGGTCCACCAGATCCTTGAGGTCGCCTGCCTTGGCGGCCAGTCCGGCCAGTTTCGTGTCCAGCGCCTTGCGTTCGGCGGCGGTGCTGCGCGACAGCTCCTCCCGCCGGGCCACCAGCACGGCCATCTCCCGCTGCTGCCTGCCCAGGGTTGCCGCCGCCGTCGCCGCCGCGTCGCGGCGGGCCGCCAGATCCGTGCGCACTTCGGCCAGCTTCTCCAGGTCGGCCGCCAGCCCGTCGGCCCGGGTCTTCAGTTCCGGCACCAGGGCGCGCAGCAGCAGCGCGCTACGCACCGTGTCGGCCGGCCGCTCCGGCCGCGCGACCATCGCCTCCGGCGGCAGGCGCGACAGTCGTTGCAGCGCGCCCAGCAGCTCCGCCATGGCCTCGCGGTCGGCATCGATGCGGCGGCTGCGCTCCGCCTCGTCGCGGGCGACGGCGTCCAGGGCGGCCTCGGCATGGGCCAGGGCATCCTCCTGCCGGCGCTGCTCCGTGGCGGCCTGCACTGCCCGGGCGCGCAGGTCCGCCAGTTCGGCCTCCAGCGCCTCGGCGGCGGAGTCGAGCTGTCGGCGCTGCGCCTCGCCCGCCTTCAGGTCCTGCTGCACCCGGTCCAGTTCGCGCTGCGGATCGGGCTGCCTGGTGTCGGCCAGCACGGCCGGCCCGGCCAGCAGGGCGGCCAGCAGGCCGGCGCCCGCCGTGGCGACCCGTCTCTTCCGTGCTGGACCCGTTGCCATCGGCGCCTTTCCTTCCGGGGTATCGTGCGCGGCGGAGTGTAGGCGGCCGGCCGACCGCCGTCGATTGCGCTGTCCGCATCGGACCGTTCCCGCGGCGGACCGTTCTCCCCGCCCCCCGACTGAACCCGGTTCCTGGTTAACGCCTGCTTTCCGGCGCGTCGGAAACCGCCGGCGAAATGGGGGTGCGCCATGCCCCGGCACGGTCCGCGCCGGCAAGGGGCCGCATCGTCGCGGCGGCCGGAACCGTCGCCCATGGCGGGGCCCGCGGCCCGGACCTGTCGCCCATGGCAGCCACTTCGGCCGTTTCGGCTGCCGCCCCCGTGCCATGCTGTCCCGAAGGGGCCGGCACGACAGGCCCGGACACGGCAGGCGGGAGGGGCGGATGGACGGCAGCTTCGGACCGGCGGGCGGCGCGATCGCCATTGAGGCGCGCTGGTGCGCCCGCAACTACCGGCCGCTGCCGGTCGTCATCAACCGGGCCAAGGGCGTCTGGCTCTGGGACTCCGACGGCCGCCGCTACCTGGACATGATGAGCGCCTATTCGGCGGTCAATGTCGGCCACGGCCATCCGAGGGTGCTCGACGCGCTCCAGCAGCAGGCCGGGCGGGTGGCCATCGTCTCCCGCGCCTTCCACACCGACCGTCTGGGCCCGTTTCTGGCCCGTCTCTGCACCCTGGCGGGGCTGGACGCCGCCTGCCCCATGAACACCGGAGCGGAGGCGGTGGAGACGGCGATCAAGGCGGCGCGGCGCTGGGGCCACCGGGTCAAGGGCATCCCCGACGGCCGGGCGGAGATCATCGTGGCCGAGGGCAACTTCCACGGCCGCACCACGACGATCGTCGGCTTCTCCTCCGAAGCCGACTACCGCGACGGCTTCGGCCCCTTCGCCCCCGGCTTCCGGGCGGTGCCCTTCGGCGACGCGGCGGCGGTGGAGGCCGCCATCGGCCCGCACACCGCCGCCGTGCTGGTGGAGCCGATCCAGGGCGAGGCCGGGATCGTCGTCCCGCCCGAGGGCTATCTGCGGCGGCTGCGCGAGATCTGCGACCGCCACGGCGTGCTGCTGATCCTGGACGAGGTGCAGTCCGGCCTGGGCCGCACCGGCGCCTGGTTCGCCTTCGAGCATGAGGGCATCCGCCCCGACGGGCTGTGCCTGGGCAAGGCGCTGGGCGGCGGGGTGATGCCGGTCTCCGCCTTCGTGGCGCGGCGCGGGCTGATCGACATGTTCGAGCCGGGCAACCACGGCTCCACCTTCGGCGGCAACCCGCTGGCCGCGGCCGTGGGCGAGGCCGCCCTGGCGGTGATCGAGGAGGAGGGGCTGGTGGCCCGCTCCGCCGAGCTGGGCGCCCATATGATGGAGCGGCTGCGCCGGATCGACTCGCCCCTGGTGCGGGAGGTGCGCGGCCGCGGCCTCTGGGTCGGGGTCGAGATCGACCCGGCCCGCGCCTCCGCCCGCGCCGTCTGCGAGGCGCTGATGCGCCGCGGCGTGCTCAGCAAGGAGACGCACGAGACCGTGATCCGGCTGGCCCCGCCGCTGGTGATCGACCGCGAAACCCTGGACCACGGCATCGACCGGCTGGAGGAGGCGCTCGCCGCCCTTGCGGCCGGGCCCGACGTGACCTGACCCGGCCCCCCTTCCGACGCGAGGACGACCGTGACCATCGACGCGACCGCCCCCGGCCTGTGGCCTTCCGCCCAGCCTGAGTCCGCCCGGCCTGAGTCCGCCTGGCCCGAGCCCGCCCGGCCGCGGATCATCATGTGCGCCCCCGACCATTTCGAGGTCAGCTACACCATCAATCCCTGGATGCGCCCCGACGAGTGGGAGTCTCGGCGGGCGGAGCTGAGCGGGGCCGCCGCCGCCGGCTGGTCGGCGCTGCGCAACCGCCTGCACCAGCTCGGCGCGGCCGTCGAGCTGGTGGCCCCGCACCCCGGCCTGCCCGATCTGGTCTTCACCGCCAATGCCGCGGTCGTGCTGGACGGCAAGGCGCTGGTCGCCCGCTTCCGCCATCCCGAGCGCCGGCCGGAGGAGCCGCACTTCCGCCGCTTCTTCGACGGGCTGGCCAGCCGCGGCCTGCTGGATGCGGTCCACGACATGCCGCCGGGCCTCTGCCTGGAGGGGGCGGGCGACTGCGTCCACGATGCCGGGCGGGGCGTCTTCTTCCTGGGCCATGGCTTCCGCTCCGACCGGGAGGCCGCCGCGGTCGTGGCCGACCTGTTCGGGGAGGAGGTGGAGCCGCTGGAACTGGTGGACCCGCGCTTCTACCACATGGACACGGCCCTCTGTCCGCTCTCGGGAGGCGAGGTGCTGTACGTGCCGGGCGCCTTCTCCGCCGAGGGCCGCGGCCGGCTGCGCGAGCGGATCGGGGCGGACCGGCTGATCGCGGTGCCGGAGGCGGATGCCGTGCGGCTGGCCGCCAACGCCGTCAATCTCGGCCGCGACGTGGTGCTGGCCGAGGCGTCGGACGATCTCAAGGCGGCACTGGCCGAGCGCGGCTACCGCGTCCACGAGGTGCCGATCCGCAGCTTCGGGCTGTCCGGCGGGTCCGCCTTCTGCCTGACCCTGCGGCTCGACCGCCGCTCGGTCCGGGCTGCCGCGGCGGCGCCGGAGACGGTGGCCGAGGTGGCGGTACAGCCGGCACTGCTGGACTGATCCGGCGGCATCGGACAAGCTCGCTCCCCGTGGCGGCGGTGCGGCACGACGGGGGACCATGCGACGCAGGCTGGACCAGATCGACCTGAGAATCCTCCAGGAACTCCAGGACGACGGGCGCATCACCAACCAGGCCCTGTCCGAGCGGGTCGGGCTGTCGCCCCGCCCCTGCCTGGAACGGGTGCGCCGGCTGGAGAAGGAGGGGCTGATCGTCCGCTACCAGGCGCTGGTGGACGTGCGCAAGTTGCAGTCCTGCGTCTTCGTGCTGGCCCAGGTGGCGCTGGAGAAGCAGGGCAGGGACGCGCGGCACCGCTTCGAGCGCCGCCTGCGCGACACGCCCGAGGTGATCGAGTGCTTCGAGGTCAGCGGCCCCTTCGACTACATCGCCAAGCTGGTGTGCGAGGACCTGGACGCCTATCAGGACCTGACGACGGGCTGGATCGACGACCCCGAACTGGGGGTCGCCCGCATCGTCACCAACGTGGTGCTGCGGCCGGTGCGCGACTTCGGCCGCTATCCCATCTTCGCCGCCGAGGGACCGGCATCCGCGGGATAGGGCCGGGAGCGGGCGGGGTCAGAACCCCACCGGCTCCGGCGCGCAGGGCGGGCTCTTGCCGTCGCGGCGCGCGCGCGCGCCTTCGCTCCCGAACAGCTCCAGGAGCGAGGCCATGATGAGCGGGGCGGCGTCGCCGTTCAGCGAGTAGTAGATCGTCTGGGCGCTGCGGCGTGTCCGCACCAGCTTGTCCCGGCGCAGCCGGGCAAGGTGCTGCGACAGGGCCGACTGCGAGAGGCCCACCAGACGTTCCAGCTCACCCACCGACCGCTCCTGCTCCATGAGGTGGCAGAGGATCAGGATGCGGCGCTCGTTCGCCATCGCCTTGAGCAAGGCGGCGGCCCGGCGTGCGTTGACTTTGAGGACGTTCACATTCATGTCAGGGAAATCGGTCGCATGGCCGTCCGGTCAAGCGGGTCCGGAAAAATTAAGAGAAACATCCTTCGCGCGAACAGAAACAAGGGAAACTCCCCCCGATGGATGCCGACCGCAGCCTGGACTGCACCGGCCTGGTCTGCCCGCTTCCGGTCCTGCGGGCGCGCAAGGTGCTGAGCGGCATGGCGCCGGGCCAGGTGCTGGCGGTCAGTGCCAGCGATCCCGCCGCCCCGCGCGACTTCGAGGCGTTCTGTGCCGCCGCCGGCCATGTCCTGCTGGGACGGGAGGACCGGGACGGCGTCTTCGGCTTCCGTATCCGGCGCGGCGGCTGACGTCCGGCCCCGACGGCCGTCGGGGCCATCCCGGGCCCATCACAGATTCTTCATGAATCCCGACGCCGTTTGCGGGATGATGCGGGTGGAGGAAGCCACCCAGGAAAAACGATGCATACGGCGTTGTTCACCCACTCCGCCTGTCTCGATCACGACACGGGCGAGGGGCATCCCGAATGCCAGGAGCGGCTGCGGGCGGTGCTGCGGGCGCTGGAGGATGAGGCCTTCATGTTCCTGGACCGGCGCGAGGCTCCCCGCGTGACGCGGGAGCAGCTTGAGCGCGTCCACCCGGCCAGCTACCTCGACAGTCTGGAAGCGGCGATGCCGCAGAGCGGCTACGCCACCCTGGATGCCGATACCCTGGTCTCTCCCGGCTCCTGGGAAGCCGCGCTGCGCTCGGCCGGCGCCGTCTGCGCCGCCATTGACGCCGTGCTGGCGGGGGAGGCCCGCAACGCCTTCTGCGCCGTCCGCCCGCCCGGCCACCATGCCGAGCCCGACAAGGCCATGGGCTTCTGCCTGTTCAACAATGTCGCGGTCGGGGCGGCCCATGCCCGGGCCCGCGGGATGCGCCGGGTGGCCATCATCGACTTCGATGTCCACCACGGCAACGGCACCCAGACCTACTGCCAGCACGACCCGTCCCTGCTCTATCTCTCCACCCACCAGTGGCCGCTCTATCCCGGCACGGGCTCCGCACGGGAGCACGGCGACTACGAGAACGTGGTGAACGCCTGTCTGGGGCCGATGTCCGGCAGCCCGGAGTTCCGCCACGCGGTGCAGACCAAGCTGCTGCCGCGGCTGGACGCCTTCCGGCCGGAGATTCTGCTGATCTCCGCCGGGTTCGACGCGCACAGCCGCGACCCCATGGCCGGCCTGCATCTGATGGAGGACGATTTCGCCTGGGTGACGGAGAAGCTGGGGGAGATGGCGGCGAAGCACGCAGCAGGTCGCATGGTGTCCGTCCTCGAAGGCGGCTACGATCTGCGCGCCTTGGCCAACTCCGCCGCCGTCCACGTCAAGGCGCTGATGGCGGTCTAGCTTGCGGTGATGCGCCAGTGGTCATAGAGTCTCCGGCTCCGCAACGGAACCTGCCGACATGACCGATTCCAGTCTGCCGTCCGAGATCGCGGCCCTGTCCTTCGAGGACGCCCTTACCGAGCTGGAGCGCATCGTGCGCCAGCTTGAGGAGGGCAAGGCCCGGCTGGACGACGCCATTCGATTCTATGAACGCGGGACGCTCCTGAAGCGGCATTGCGAGATGAAACTCCGCGATGCGCAGCAGAAGGTGGACCGCATCACCGTCGCGGCCGACGGCGCGCTTGCCGCCGAACCGGCGCGGCTCGACTGACGCCTTTTTTCCGGATGCCCAGCTTGTCCAAGACCCTCACCGCCGCCATGGCCGACACCGTCGAACAGGTGGAAGCCGCCATCGACGTCCTGTTGCCCCGTGTCGACCTGCCCGAAGCCCGCCTGTTCGAGGCGATGCGCTACGGCTGCCTCGGCGGTGGCAAGAGGCTGCGTCCCTTCCTGGTCATGGAAAGCGCGCGCCTGTTCGGGGTGAACCCGGCCTGCGCCCTGCGCGCCGCCGCGGCGGTGGAGTTCATCCACTGCTACAGCCTGGTCCATGACGATCTGCCGGCCATGGACGATTCCGACCTGCGCCGCGGCCGCCCGACCCTGCATCTGGAGTATGACGAGGCCACGGCGATCCTGGCGGGCGACGCCCTGCTGACCGTGGCCTTCGAGATTCTGGCCGATCCGGAGACGCACGAGGATGCGCAGGTGCGCTGCCGTCTCGTCTCCGCCCTGGCCAAGGCGGCCGGCCCGCGCGGCATGGTCGGCGGCCAGATGCTGGACCTGATGGCCGAGCACCAGACCTTCGACATCGGCGCCATCACCCGGTTGCAGCGCCTGAAGACCGGGGAGCTGATCGCCTTCTCCGCGACGGCCGGTGCGATCCTAGGTCGCGCTTCCCCGCCGCAGCATCATGCGCTTCAAGCATACGCGCACGACCTGGGCCTCGCCTTCCAGATCGCCGACGACCTGCTGGACGTCGAGGGGACCGAGGCCGAGACCGGGAAGTCCGTGGGCCGCGACGAGGGCGCCAACAAGGCCACCTTCGTCTCGATCCTGGGCGTTGAACGGGCGCGCGAGCAGGCAGGCCGCCTCGCCGACCAGGCGATGGCGCACCTGGACATTTTCGAGGGCCGGGCGGACATGCTGAAGCAGGTCGCCCGCTACGTTGTCGATCGGCGTTCGTGATGCCCCCCGCAGACGGCGGCCCGGCGCTTGGTGGAAGGAATGGGATGATGGTGGAGTCGAAGACGCCGTTGCTCGATACGGTCAATACGCCGGAGGATCTGCGCAAGCTCGACCCCTCGCAGTTGCGGCAGCTTGCGGACGAGCTGCGCACGGAGACGATCAACGCCGTCTCCGTGACCGGCGGCCATCTGGGTGCCGGGCTGGGCGTGGTCGAGCTGACCGTCGCCATCCACTATGCCTTCAACACCCCGGCGGACCGGCTGATCTGGGACGTCGGTCACCAGTGCTACCCGCACAAGATCCTGACCGGGCGGCGCGACCGCATCCGCACCCTGCGTATGGGCGGCGGCCTGTCGGGCTTCACCAAGCGGGCGGAGAGCGAGTACGACCCGTTCGGCGCCGGGCACAGCTCGACCAGCATCTCCGCTGCCCTGGGCATGGCGGTGGGGCGCGACCAGCTCGGCCACAAGAACCACGTCATCTGCGTCATCGGTGACGGCTCCATCAGCGCCGGCATGGCCTACGAGGCCATGAACAACGCGGGCGCGATGAACAGCCGCCTGATCGTCATCCTGAACGACAACGACATGTCCATCGCCCCGCCCGTGGGCGCGATGAGCGGCTACCTGTCGCGGCTGATCTCGTCGCGCCAGTACCGCGGTCTGCGCGAGCTGGGCAAGCAGGTGGCCGAGCGGCTGCCGCGGCCCTTGCAGGAGGCCGCCCGCCGGGCCGAGGAGTACGCCCGCGGCTTCGTCACCGGCGGCACGCTGTTCGAGGAGATGGGCTTCTACTATGTCGGGCCCATCGACGGTCACAACCTGGACCACCTGCTGCCGGTCCTGGAGAACATCCGCGACGACCAGGGCACCGGCCCCGTCCTGATCCATGCCGTGACCCAGAAGGGCCGCGGCTACGGCCCGGCCGAGCGGTCCGCCGACAAGCTGCACGCCGTCAGCAAGTTCGACGTCATCACCGGCGCCCAGGCGAAGGCGAAGGCGAACGCGCCGAGCTACACCCGGGTCTTCGCCGACAGCCTGATCCAGGAGGCCGAGGCCGACAGCCGCGTCGTCGCCATCACGGCGGCCATGCCGTCGGGCACCGGCCTGGACCTGTTCGAGAAGCGCTTCCCCGACCGCACCTACGATGTCGGCATCGCCGAGCAGCACGCGGTCACCTTCGCCGCCGGCCTCGCGTCGGAGGGGCTGAAGCCGTTCTGCGCCATCTATTCGACCTTCCTGCAACGCGCCTACGACCAGGTGGTCCACGACGTCTGCATCCAGAACCTGCCGGTGCGCTTCGCCATCGACCGCGCCGGTCTGGTCGGGTCGGATGGCTGCACCCATGCCGGCGCCTTCGACGTGGCCTATCTCGGCTGCGTGCCGAACATCGTCATCATGGCGGCGGCGGACGAGGCCGAGCTGAAGCACATGGTCGCCACCGCGGCGGCCTACGACCACGGCCCCATCGCCGTGCGCTATCCGCGCGGGGAGGGCGTCGGCCTGGAGATGCCGGAGCGCGGCCAGGTGCTGGAGATCGGCAAGGGTCGCATCGTGAAGGAGGGCACGAAGGTCGCCATCCTGTCGCTCGGCACCCGCTTGCAGGAGGCGCTGCTGGCGGCGGAGGATCTGAACGCCCGCGGCCTCTCCACCACCGTGGCGGACGCCCGCTTCGCCAAGCCGATCGACGAGGCGCTGATCCGCCGGCTGGCGCAGGAGCACGAGGTGCTGATCACCATCGAGGAGGGCTCGATCGGCGGGTTCGGCAGCTACGTGCTGCACTTCCTGGCGCAGGCCGGCCTCCTCGACCAGGGCCTGAAGGTGCGGCCGATGGTGCTGCCCGACATCTTCCAGGACCAGGACGCGCCGGCCAAGCAGTACGACGAGGCCGGGCTGAACGCCCGCCACATCGTGGAGACGGCGCTGAAGGCGCTGGGCACGGGTCTGGCGGCGGAGGCCCCGGCGGCGCGGGCCTGACCGGGTTCCGGCGTCAACGGATACGCTTCATCGGATGCGCAAAGGCCGCGCCGGCCCCCTCCGGCGCGGCCTTTGTCGTGCCGGGAGACCGGTCAGCGGCCGTCCGCCGCCAGCAGAGCCCGGATTTCGGCCAGGAAAAGCGTCGCATCCTCGACATAGCTCCGCGTCTCCTGCTCCGAAGGATCGCGTCCGGAATAGTCAGTCTCCATCCGGGCGGCGAAGGCGGCGCTGTAGCGTTCCATGGCGTCGAGCGACAGACGGCCGGTCAGCACCAGCCGCTGGCCCAGCAGGGTCCGCACCCCGGCATGCGTCCGTGGAAACAGGTCCAGAGCGGCCAGCGCCGCGGACGCCGCATAGAACATGGCGCAGTAGGCCCGGTTCAGTGCGGTCCCGGCGAAACCGCCGGCGAGGGTGTAACGGGCCGCCGCCAGGGTCTGCTCCGCCCGTGCCAGCAGGAGCTGGACGGACGGCCCGGTCGTCACAGCCGCATCCCGTCGCGCAGGACGTTCCGGTAGAAGGGATGGTGCTGATCAATCTCATCCACCGTCCGCAGCACGGGCGAGATGATGACCCTGTCCCGCAGTTCGATCGGCACCGCCAGCCGGGCGAGTTGGCGCTGTTCCGCCGCCCGGTCGAACGCCCCCCGCAGCACCACCAGCACGTCGATGTCGCTGTCCGGGCGGGCGTCGCCGCGGGCCTGGCTGCCGTAGAGGATGACGCGGTCCAGCCGGTCGCCGTACAGCTCCACGAGCCCGGCCTTCAGTTCGTCCAGGATGGGGCGGATGCGCGCGTCCATGGGGCGCAGCATAGCACCGCTGCCCCGGCGCGGGGAGACGCGGGTTTGACCGGGTCCCGGCGGCCGGCTACTTCTTCCCCTTCTGCCCGGCGCCCTCGATGGCCTGTCCGGCCTTCTGGATATCCTTGCCGATGCCCTCGACGGTGTTGCAGGCGGCAAGGGCGAGGATGGCCGCGGCCAGCGTGAGGGCGGCGGCGATGCGGGGGCGTGGCGTGCGCTGCATGGCTGTCCCGGCGGATGGAAACCCGAACGGCCCCCTTACCACGAACGTGCGAACCATGTCCAAAGTGCCGAAGACACGGGTGGACCAGGCCCTGGTGGACCGCGGCCTCGCGGAAAGCCGCAGCAAGGCCCAGGCGCTGGTCCTGGCCGGTCTCGTCTTCACCGGCACGCGGCGGATCGACAAGGCCGGCGACACGCTGGCGGCGGACCAGCCGCTGACGGTGAAGGGACAGGAGCATCCCTGGGTCAGCCGCGGCGGGCTGAAGCTGGTGAAGGGGCTGGACACCTTCGGGATCGACCCGACGGGTCTGGTCTGCCTGGATGTCGGCGCCTCCACCGGCGGCTTCACGGACGTGCTGCTCTCCCGCGGGGCGGCGCGCGTCTACGCCGTGGATGTCGGCCACGGCCAGCTTGCCTGGAAGCTGCGCGAGGACCCGCGCGTTGTCGTGCTGGAAAAGACCAACGCCCGTCACCTGTCGGCGGAGCAGGTGCCCGAGCCGGTGGATCTGGTGGTCTGCGATGCCAGCTTCATCGGGCTGGAGACGGTGCTGCCGGCACCGCTGGCGCTGGCCCGGCCGGGGGCGGGGCTGGTCGCGCTGATCAAGCCGCAGTTCGAGGTCGGCAAGGGCCGTGTCGGCAAGGGCGGCGTGGTGCGCGAGCCGGAGCTGCACCAGGAGGTCTGCGAGCGCATCGGCGGCTGGCTGGCCGGGCTGCCGGGCTGGCGTGTGCTGGGGATCGCGGAGAGCCCGATCCAGGGACCGGAGGGCAACCGCGAGTTCCTGATCGGCGGCCGCCGGGACGGATAGGGCAGGGGCGCAGAGGCGCCACCGCCCCGCCGGGACGGGTCCCGGCGGGGCGGTCAGCCGTGACCTCAGTGGCCGGCGATGCCGACCGGTGGCATCAGCACGGTCTGTTCCTCCGTCCGGGTGGCCCGCAGCAGCGGCTCCACCTGGGTCAGCAGCGGCCGGTACTCGGCCAGCGCGTCGGCCAGCACCCACTGGCCGAGCTGCACCCGGGCCCCGCCGTCGAACAGGCTCATGATCAGCTCGAACTGCGACTTCGGCTTCGGGAAGAGGGCGACCCGGACCGGCGCGTCGGCGCTCAGCCCCATGACCTCCCGCGTCTGGGCGAGCGCCGTGGCGTAGCCACCCAGCGCATCGACCAGCCCGATCTCCTTGGCCTGCCGGCCGGTCCAGACACGGCCCTTGGCCACCTCCTGCACCTTCTCCAGCGGCAGGTTGCGGCCGGCCGAGACGCCGGCGGTGAACTGGACGTAGATGTCGTCCAGCAGGGCGGCGCGGCGGTCCAGCTCGGCCGGGGTGTAGGGCTGCTGCGTCGTCCACATGGTGGCGTTCTTGCCGCGGGAGGTCATCCCGTAGCTGACCCCCAGCATGTCCGTCAGCCCGCTGGTGACCATCTTGCCGCCCAGCACGCCGATGGAGCCGGTGAAGGTGCCCGGCTGGGCCACGATGCGGTCGGCGTCCATCGACACCCAGTAGCCGCCCGAGGCCGCGAGATCGCCCATGGAGACGATCACCGGCTTGCCCTGCTCGCGCGCCCGCTTCACCGCCCGGCGCACGACCTCCGACCCGACGGCGGAGCCGCCGGGGCTGTTCACGCGGAACAGGATGGCCTTGACGCTGCTGTCGGCGGCGGCGGCGTTGATCGCCTTGGCGACATCCGTGGCGCCGAAGCCTTCGCTGCCCGTCACCGGGTTGCTGTCGCTCTCGCCGCGGGTAATGCCGCCCTCGCCCACGACCAGGGCGACGACCGGGGCCTGCGCGTCGGTCTCCTCCGCGGCGTCGCGGTAGTCGGTCAGCGCCACTGTCTTCGCCGTGCCCTTGTCGGAGCGGGTGCGCTCCTTGGCCGCGTCCACCAGCTCGTCATAGTAGCCGAGCCGGTCCACCAGCTTCAGTTCCAGCGCCTCCTTGTCCAGCAGGGGGGCGCGGTCCACGGCGGCGTTCACGGCGTCGATGGGCAGCTTGCGGTCGGCCGCGATGCCGGCGACCATCTGTTCGTAGAGATCGCCGATCAGCGACTCCGTCATTTCCTTGTTGGCCGGGGTCGGCTCCCGCTCCATGAACTGCTCGGCCGCGGTCTTGTATTCGTAGCGCTTGTCGATCTGCGGCTCGATCTTCAGCTTCTCCAGCGTGCCGCGCAGCAGCGGCCGCTCCGAGAGGACGCCGGTGATGCCCAGGGTGCCGACCGGTTGCAGCCAGATCTCGTCGAACGCGGTGGCGAGATAGTAGGACTGCATCCCGGGGGAGAATTCGCCGAACGTCTCGGCATGGACCAGGGCGAACTTGCCAGCGGCGCGGAAGCGCTCGACGGCGTCGCGCAGCTCCTGAAGGGTGGCGACGCCGCCCTCGGCCGTACCGGCATGGGCGATCAGCCCCTTCACCCGCGGGTCGCGGGCGGCGCGGTCCAGGGTGGCGACCACGTCGTGCAGGGTGGCCTTCTGGTCCGAGGACAGGGCGGCGAAGGGGTTGCCCGGCGCCTGTTCCGACAGGGGCTTCTCCAGATCCAGTTCCAGCACGACGCTGTCGGGCAGGGTCGGACGGCCCGGCGACAGCATCATGCCGATGGCGACCGCGCCGCCGACCAGCAGGACGGCAAGCAGGCCGATCACGGCGAATATCCTGACGATGACCTTCATCATGGCGGGTAATGTCGTATCCGGTTGGAAAGGGCGGGCGGGGCCGGACCTGGACTGGTTCCTCTTCCGGCGGGGACATCCCACCACAAAGGCGCGGACCACGCCAGCCCCGTTCGGTTACGCGCCGGTTGCCGAACGGTTTCGCTCGTCGCGCAGTTGGCGTGTCCCCAGGCATGCAGGCGGGCGTCCCGGCGGCGCTTGGCGGCCCGGGGCCACGCGGCTAAGGTCGCCGCCATGACCGCAGCCCCCGTGATCCTGGAGTCCCCGTGATCCTGGACCTGCCGCCGTTCGATCCGGCGGACGCCTTCACCGCCCTGGCCGGGCGGCCCCGCGCCCTGCTGCTGGACGGGGCCGCGTCACCCGACCGCGGCCGTTTCTCCTATATCGTGGCCGATCCGGTGGCGTGGCTGGAGGCGGGGCCGGCCGGCGTGACGCTGGACGGCGTGGCCCCGGACGCCTGTGGGGCCGATCCCTTCGCCTTGCTGGAGGCGCTGCTGGCCCGTGGCCGGCGGCCGGCGGTGCCGGGACTGCCGCCCTTCCAGGGCGGGGCCGTCGGCATCCTGGGCTACGAAGCGGGCGGACGGCTGGAACGGCTGCCGCCGCCGCAGGCCGCGGGGCTGCCGTTCCCCGACATGGCGGTGGGGCTCTACGACACGGCGGCGGCCTTCGACCATGCGGCAGGGCGGGCCTGGGTGATCGGCCCCGACCGTGTCCGGGCGCAGGCACTGGCGGACGACCTCCGGCGGGGCGCCGCCCTGGCGGCGGAAGCGGCGGCGGACGAGGCCGGGGGCGGGGAGGGGGAGAGCCTGCTGGCCCCGCCCGGCTGGCAGGCGGAGCAGACGCCCGAGCGGTTCCGCGCCGCCATCGCCCGCATCCTGGACTACATCCGCGCCGGTGACGTCTATCAGGTCAATTACACCCAGCGCTTCCTCGGCCGGCTGGCGCCGGGGGCGACGCCCTGGCGGGCTTACCGCGCCCTGCGCCGGCGCACCGCCGCACCGTTCAGCGCCTGTCTCGACCTCGGCGGCGGCCGGGTGGTGGCCTCGGGCTCGCCCGAGCGGTTCCTCTCGCTCACGGCGGACGGCCGCATCGAGACGCGGCCGATCAAGGGGACCCGCCCGCGCGGGGCCACGCCGGAGGCCGACGCAGCCCTTGCCGCCGACCTGCTGGCCAGCGGCAAGGACCGGGCGGAGAACCTGATGATCGTGGACCTGCTGCGCAACGACCTGTCGCGGGTGGCGGCGGTGGGCAGCGTCCGCGTGCCCGCCCTCATGGCGCTGGAGAGCTACCGCACGGTCCACCATCTGGTCTCGGTGGTGGAGGCGCGGCTGCGCCCCGGCCTGGGGCCGGTGGACCTGCTGCGCGCCGCCTTTCCCGGCGGCTCCATCACCGGGGCGCCCAAGATCCGGGCCATGCAGATCATCCGCGAGCTGGAACCCGCCCGCCGCGGCCCCTACTGCGGCTCGGTCGTCTGGATCGGCTGGGACGGGGCGATGGACAGCTCCATCGTCATCCGCACCCTCTGCGCCGCCGGTGACCGGGTGCAGGTCCAGGCCGGCGGCGGCATCGTCGCCGACAGCGACCCGGAGGCGGAATACCAGGAGAGCCTGACCAAGGCCCGCGCCGTCCTGCTCGCCCTCGACCCCACCATGCCCTGGCCCCCCGCGCCCTGGCCCCCCGCCGCGGCCGCCGGCGGGCAGGAGGCGGCGGAATGACCCCCATCCTCTGGCTTGACGGGTGCCTGCGGCCGGCGGGGGAGGCGCGGGTCGATCCGGGGGACCGGGGCCTGTTGCTGGGCGACGGGCTGTTCGAGACGATCTGCGTCCGCGGCGGCCGGGCGCTCCGGCTAGAGGCACACTTTGCCCGGCTGCGGGCGGGTGCGGACATCCTCGGCCTGCCGGTGCCGGCCGGCGACGACGCCCTGGCCGATGCGCTGGAGCAGGTGGTGCGGGCCAACGGGCTGGCGGACGCGGCGGTGCGGCTGACGCTGACGGCCGGGCCGGGACCGCGCGGGCTGCCGCGGCCGGTGCCGCCGCGGCCGACGCTGCTGCTGACGGCGGGTCCGCTGCCGCCACCCCCGCCGCCCGCGCGGCTGCTGGTGGCGCGCACCACCCGGCGCAACGAGCACTCCCCGCTCAGCCGGGTGAAGAGCCTGAACTACCTGGATTCCATCCTGGCAAGGCGGGAGGCGGCGGCGGCCGGGGCGGACGACGCCGTGCTGCTGAACACCGCCGGACGGGTGGCGGAGGCCAGTGCCGCGAACCTGTTCCTGCGGCTGGACTGCGGCTGGGTCACCCCGCCGGTGAGCGAGGGGGCGCTGCCCGGCACCATGCGCGCCGTGCTGGCGGAGGCCTGGGACGCGGCGGAGCGGCCGGTGACCGTGGCCGACCTGCACCGCGCCGATGCCATCGTCCTGACCACGGCGCTGGGCGTGCGCGAGGTGGCGGGGCTGTTGTCGGACACCGCCCTTCCGCCCGGCGCCCCGCCGCTCAGCAGCAGCGGCTCACCCCGCTGAACCGCCGGTCCAGCTCCGAGAGGTAGAAGGCCTCCCGGTCCAGCGGCGGTTCCTCGGGGTGGGTGGCGGCGTGCCGCTCCAGGTAGCGGTCATAGGCATCGTCGCCGGAGATCTCCCGCAATGCCTGCCATGCCGTGCGCAGGAAGGAGGCCGGCCCCGCCATCGCCATGGGGTCAGTCCCCCGCCGCCGGAACGGCGCCCATCGGCACCCGCGGCGTCTCCGTCAGCGGCGGCACAGACCGGCCGGCGATGTGCCGGCGGGAGATGCGGACGGCCTCCACGATGGTGACCCAGAGCACGATGACGAAGAAGACCGTCAGCGCCGCGTCCAGCCGCTGGTTGAAGATCAGCTTCGGTGCGGCGGCGAGCTGCGCCGCCGGCAGGGTGCCGGCCGCCAGCTTCGCCGCCAGCGCGTCCGCCCCGGCCAGGAAGCCGACGCGCGGGTCGGCGGAGAACAGCTTCTCCCAGGCCGCGACGGTCGTCGTCACCGCCAGGAAGGCGGCCGGTGCCGCCGTGACCCAGACGTAGCGGAGCTTGCCCGACTTCACCAGGATGGTGGAGGCCACGGCCAGCGCGATGGCCGCCAGCATCTGGTTGGAGATGCCGAACAGCGGCCAGAGGATGTTGATGCCGCCCAGCGGGTCGATGACGCCGATATAGAGGAAATAGCCCCACATGGCGACGAACACGGCCGAGCAGAGGACCGTGGACGGGTAGGAGGCGGTGTCGCCCAGCGGCCGCCAGATGTTGCCCAGCATGTCCTGGAGCATGAAGCGGCCGACGCGGGTGCCGGCGTCCACCGCCGTCAGGATGAACAGCGCCTCGAACATGATGGCGAAGTGGTACCAGACGGCCAGCAGGCCCTGGCCGAAGGCGCCGGCGAAGATCGTCGCCATGCCCACCGCCAGCGACGGTGCGCCGCCGGTGCGGTGGAACAGCGTGCTCTCGCCCATGGCGGCGGCCAGCTCGTGCATCCGTTCCGGCGTCACCGGGAAGCCCCAGCCGGTGATGGTGGCCGTGGCCTGTTCCGCCGTGGCGCCGACGACGCCGGCGGCGCTGTTGATGGCGAAGTAGACTCCCGGCTCCAGCACGCAGGCGGCGACCAGGGCCATGATACCGACGAAGCTCTCCATCGCCATGCTGCCGTAGCCGACCAGCCGCAGGTCGGCCTCGTTGGCGATCATCTTCGGCGTCGTGCCGGAGGAGATCAGGGCATGGAAGCCGGAGACGGCACCGCAGGCGATGGTGATGAAGAGGAAGGGATAGATGCTGCCCGCCACGACCGGGCCGGTGCCGTCCACGAAGCGGGTCAGGGCCGGCATGTGCATGTCCGGCCGCAGGATGACGACGGCGAAGGCCAGCAGCAGGATGGCGCCGATCTTGATGAAGGTGCTGATGTAGTCGCGCGGCGCCAGCAGCAGCCAGACCGGCAGGATGGCGGCCACCAGACCGTAGCCGATCACCATCAGCGCCAGTTCCGGCCCGTCGAAGTCGAACAGCGGCCCCAGCACCGGATGCTGCGCCACCCAGCCGCCGCCGACCGTGGCCGCCAGCAGCAGGAAGAGGCCGATCAGCGATCCTTCCAGCACCCGGCCGGGGCGGATGGTGCGCATGTAGATGCCGACCAGGATGGCGATGGGGATGGTCATCGCCACCGTGAAGGTGCCCCAGGGGCTGTGCTTCATGGCGTTGACGACGACGAGCCCCAGAACGGCGACGATCAGCACCATGATCAGCAGCGTGCCGATCAGGGCGGCGGTGCCGGCAATCGGCCCCATCTCGTCGCGCGCCATCTGGCCCAGGGTGCGGCCGTTGCGCCGGGTCGAACACCACAGGATGATCATGTCCTGCACGCAGCCGCCCAGCACGGCGCCGGCCAGCAGCCACAGCGTTCCCGGCAGGTAGCCGAACTGCGCCGCCAGCGTCGGGCCGACCAGCGGACCCGCGCCGGCGATGGCGGCGAAATGGTGGCCGAAGGTGATCCAGCGGTGGGTCGGAACATAGTCCCGCCCGTCGTTCAGCAGATGCGCCGGGGTGGCGCGGCCGGGGTCGGCCGACATCACGCGGGCGGCGATCCAGCCCGCATAGAGACGGTAGGCGACGGCGTAGACACCCGCCGCCGCGGCAATGAACCAGAAGGCGTTGATCGTCTCCCCCCGGTTCAGGGCGATGACGCCCAGACAGACGGCGCCCAGCACGCCGATGATGACCCAGACCAGATTGCGCATCACCGCAGACATGATCGTTCCGTTCCTCTCCCTACGGCCTGCCCGACGTCGCGGGTCATCCAGGGTAGAACAGGCTACAGGGATGGAAGGTGCGACGCCATGGCATGGCTGACCACCCGCGGCGGCTCAGTGCGTCACCGCTGTGCGGACAGGCCTCGCGGCAGGCTGGGCCCGGCGGGGCAGGGCGCGGCAGGGCTGGTGCGCGTCCGGCCCCAGGGCGCCGAGCCCGATCCCCAGCACCGCCGCCAGTTCCGCCGGGTCGGCGGCGCCGCAGTCGGCCATGGCCCGCAGCGCGATTCCGGCGCAGGCGCGGGCGTCGCTGCCGGCGCGGTGATGCTCCAGCTCGATGCCGAACTGCCGGGCCAGATGGTTCAGCCTGTGCTTCTCAAGATCCGGCCAGGCCCGCCGTGCCGCCACCAGGGTGCAGAGATAGCCGTGGACCGGCACTGCCAGCCCGTAGGTCCCCAGCATGGCGCACAGCACGCCCATGTCGAAGCTGGCATTGTGGGCCAGCAGGACCGCCCCTTCCAGGTCCGGGCGCAGGGCGTCCCAGACATCCGGGAACTCCGGCGCGTCGGCCACGTCCTCCGGCCGGATGCCGTGGATGGCGATGGTGAAGGGGGTGAAGCGCAGCTCCGGCGGCCGGATCAGATACTCGGCCGTCCGCACCACCTGCCCGTTCTCCACCCGGCACAGCCCGATGGAACAGGCGCTGGCGCGCTGTTCGTTGGCGGTCTCGAAATCGATGGCGACGAGGGGAGGCGGGGCAGGCATGACCGGTCCAGCATACACCCGACCGGGCCGCGGAAGGGAAGCGCCGTCCGCGTCAGCCGCCGACCGGATCGCCGTCGCCGAGCGGGCTGCCGTCGCCGACCGGGCCAGGGGCGCCGACCAGGGCGCGGTGGCGCAGGAAATGGTCGGCCAGCACGCAGGCCATCATGGCCTCACCCACCGGTACGGCCCGGATGCCGACGCAGGGGTCGTGCCGGCCCTTGGTGACGATCTCCGTCTCGTGGCCGGCGGTGTCGATGGTCCGGCGCGGTGTCAGGATGGAACTGGTGGGCTTCACCGCGAAGCGCACGACGATGTCCTGGCCGGTGCTGATGCCGCCCAGGATGCCGCCCGCCCGGTTGGACAGGAACAGCGGCCGCCCGTCGGGGCCGGCCCGCATCTCGTCGGCGTTCTCCTCCCCCGACAGTTCGGCCGCGGCGAAGCCGGCGCCGATCTCCACGCCCTTGACGGCGTTGATCGTCATCATGGCGCGGGCCAGATCGCCGTCCAGCTTGTCGTAGATCGGTTCGCCCCAGCCGGCCGGCACGCCCGAGGCCACCACCTCGACCACCGCGCCGATGGAGGAGCCTGCCTTGCGCACGCCGTCCAGATAGTCGGCCCACAGCGCCGCCGTGTCGGCGTCGGGGCAGAAGAAGGGATTGCGCTCCACCTCGGCCCAGTCCCAGCGGGAGCGGTCCACCTTGTGCGGGCCGATCTGGACCAGGGCGCCGCGGACCGTCAGCGGGGCGGGGGCGGTCTCCAGCACCCGCCGGGCGACGGCACCGGCCGCGACGCGGCTGGCCGTCTCCCGCGCGGAGGAGCGGCCGCCGCCGCGGTGGTCGCGGATGCCGTATTTGGCCTGATAGGTCCAGTCGGCATGGCCGGGCCGGAACCTGTCCTTGATCTCCCCGTAATCGCGGGAGCGCTGGTCCTGGTTCACGATCTCCAGCATCACCGGCGTGCCGGTGGTGAGCCCCTCGAACACGCCCGACAGGATGCGGACCGCGTCCGGCTCCTGCCGCTGGGTGACGAAGCGGGACTGGCCCGGCCTGCGTCGGTCAAGGAAGCCCTGGATGAAGGCTTCGTCCAGCGGCAGGCGCGGCGGCACCCCGTCCACGATGCAGCCGATGGCGGGGCCATGGCTCTCGCCGAAGGTGGTGAAGCGGAACAGGGTGCCGAAGCTGTTGCCGGCCACGGTCGCGGTTTCCTTGTGTCAGGCCGCCGGGATCAGCCGGCGTCGCCGCCCAGGCTCTGGAGCAGCTTCGCCGTCTCCGCCGCGCTGTCCACGGCGGCCATGCCGACCGTGTGGTAGCCGGCATCGACGTGCAGGTTCTCGCCCGTGACCCCGCCGCCCAGGTCGGACAGCAGGAACAGCGCCGCGTTGCCGACATCCTGGATGGTGACATTGCGGCGCAGCGGCGCGTTCAGCTCGTTCCACTTCAGGATGAAGCGGAAGTCGCCGATGCCGCTGGCGGCCAGGGTCTTGATCGGGCCGGCGGAGATCGAGTTGACCCGGATGCCCTTCGGCCCGAGGTCGTTCGCCAGATACATGACGCTGGATTCCAGCGCGGCCTTGGCGACGCCCATCACGTTGTAGTGCGGCATCACCTGCTCGGCGCCGTAGTAGCTGAGCGTCAGCAGGCTGCCGCCCGGCTGCATCAGCGGCACGGCGCGCTGCGCCACGGCGGTGAAGGAGTAGCAGGAGATGTCCAGCGTCCGGGCGAAATTGGCCCGGGTGGTGTTGAGGTAGAGACCGTCCAGCTCGTTCTTGTCGGAGAAGGCGATCGCATGCACCACGAAGTCGAGCCCGCCCCAGCGTTCCTTGACGGCGGCGAAGGCGGCGTCGATGCTGGCCTCGTCGGTCACGTCGCAGGGCAGGATCAGGTCCGATCCGGCCTGTTCGGCCAGCGGCCGGACCCGCTTCAGCAGGGCGTCGCCGACATAGGTGAATCCGAGCTGCGCCCCCTGGGCCCGCACCGCCTGGGCGATACCCCAGGCGATCGAACGGTCGTTGGCAACGCCCATGATCAGGCCGCGCTTGCCGGCCATGAGGCTGGAACTGGTCGTCATAAAATGCGCTCCGCTGGGAGTGGAATCGCCCTGGCGCGGGCCGTTTCGCGGAAACCGGCCCGGAAAAGCGGCGCGCATCCTACACGAACGTCCTTTGGGGTCAAACAGATGCCGCCCGCCCGGCGGTCGCAGGCCGGGGCGGGGGATGCCGCCGGGGGGCGGCGGTGCTGACATCCGGGCGGCTGCGCGGGCTGCTGCGGCGGCTGCCGGGCCGGCTGCCCGACGCCATCGGGGTGGTCCGCCATGCCGTGCCGCGCTTCTGGAACAACAACGGCTTCGCCATCGCCGCCTCGCTGACCTACACGACGCTGCTGGCGCTGGTGCCGCTGCTGACCGTCACCTTCGCCATCTTCTCCGCCTTTCCGGCCTACGGGCGGCTGCGCGACACGGCGCGGGCGCTGATCTTCGACAGTCTGGCCCCGTCCGTCAGCGACGAGGTGCAGGCCTATTTCGACCAGTTCATCAGCAACGCCGCGGCGCTCACCGGGTTCGGGGTGATCGGCCTGTCGATCACCTCCATCCTGCTGTTCTTCTCCGTCGAGGCGGCGCTGAACGTGATCTTCCGCGCGACCGAGCCGCGGCCGCTGGTGATCCGCCTGCTGTCCTTCTGGGCGGTGCTGACGATCATGCCGCTGCTGCTGGGGGCCAGCCTCTCCGTCACCTCGGGCGTCGTCGCCGATCTCCAGGTCACAGGGCGGGACGCGGTCACCGTTCTGCGCTTCATGCTGCCGGGCCTGCTGGAGGCGGCCGCCTTCACGCTGATGTTCCTGATGCTCCCGAATCGGGAGGTGCAGTGGTTCGACGCCCTGGTCGGCGGGGTCGCGGCGGCAGTGCTCATGGAGGTGTCGAAGGTCGGCTTCGCGCTCTACATCGCCGCCTTCCCGACCTATGAGACGATCTACGGCGCGCTGTCGGTCATCCCGATCTTCCTGTTCTGGCTCTACACGGTCTGGACGGTCGTCCTGTTCGGGGCGGAGATCACGGCCACGCTTCCGGAATGGCGGGCCGGCAAGATCACCCAGGTCGGCCCGGAGGGTCTGCTCTCGGCGCAGCGGATCGTCGTCGCGGTGGCGATCCTGCACGAGTTGCAGCGGGCCGCGCGCCTGGGCGTCGGCGTCCGCCGCGGCACGCTGGCCACCCGCGTGCCGGTGGGTGCCAACGTCATCGACGGCATGCTGGAGCAGCTCCAGGCCGCGCACTGGGTGGCGCGGACCCGTGCCGGCGCCTGGGTGGCGACGCGCAACCTTTCCGATGCCACCGTGGACGACCTGCGCCACAGCCTGGGCATGGCGATCCGGGGCAACCTGCGCTCGGTCGGCCATCTCAGCGCCCCCTGGCAGGACCGGCTGGCCGATCTGTTCGACCGGGCCGAGGCGGCCGACCGGGAGGTTCTGGACGTCTGTTTCGCCGACCTTTTCGCCGATCCGCCCGCCGGGCAGTCCGAAGCAGCCGGGCGGCTGCCCCGCCGGGCGGCGCCCCCGGGGCGTGGCTGACCGCCCCGCAATCGTTTCAATCAATCAGAAGTAGCGATCCGGTCCGTTCGGCCCGGCGCATGCCGTCTCTTGCCCGGACGGGTGGGTTGGAGAAACAAACAGCGCCTCCCGGTATGCAAAAATGCAACGCTTTCCCAGGATCTGCTTATGGCTTCTGTCGAAGCGTTGCGCCTACGTGAAGATCGTCTGATATTTCAGGCAGCCAGCTATGCGGAATGTGGGGGGCATGAACCCCTCCGCGCGTATAGCCGCAGCCACAGCTCCCCCGAACGTCGCGCCCAAGCGGCGGATGGAGAGCGACAGTGGACTTCACGGAAAGGGAAAAGAACGGATGAAGATGACTGACACGCAACGCCGGGTGCGGCGCGCGGCCCTTCTGGCCGGCGCGGCCGTCGCGATCGCCATGCCTGCGATGGTCCCGGTCCATGCGGTCGCCCAGGAAGCGGGCGCTCTTGAGGAGATCGTCGTCACGGGGTCGCGCATCCGCGCGCCGAACCTCGTCAGCACCAGCCCCGTTACCGCCGTCACCGGTGAGGACATCAAGGCCCAGGGCGTGACCCGCGTCGAGGACCTGGTGAACTCACTGCCGCAGGCGTTCGCCGCTCAGGGCGGGCAGGTCTCCAACGGCTCCACCGGTACGGCGACCGTCAACCTGCGCGGCCTCGGTTCGTCCCGCACCCTGGTCCTGATCGACGGCCGGCGCCTGATGCCGGGCGACCCCTCGGTCCCGTCGCCCGACCTGAACTTCATTCCGTCCTCGCTGGTCCAGCGCGTTGATGTCAACACCGGCGGCGCTTCGGCGGTGTACGGTTCCGACGCCATCGCCGGCGTCGTGAACTTCATCATGGAGCGCGACTTCGAGGGCGTCCGCGTCGATGTGCAGCATGGCTTCTACATGCATCACAACGAGAGCGACGGCATCCAGTCGATCATCCGGGCGAAGTCCGCTTCCGCCTCGGTCCCGACGGACTTCGCCGTTCCCGATTCCAACGTGACGGACGGTGAGCAGTCCGAGGCGACCCTGGTGATCGGTGCCAACAGCGCCGACGGCAAGGGCAACGTGACGGCCTATGCCGGCTACCGCGAGATCAAGGCGGTTCTCCAGGGCGACCGCGACTTCAGCTCCTGTTCGCTGAATTCCGGCGACGTGTTCACCTGCGGCGGTTCCGGCACGGCCTATCCGGCCCGCTTCGGTAGCTGGGTCGTCGATCCGGCCGGCCCGGGCAACACCTTCCGCCCCCGCAACGCCAGCACCGACGTCTACAACTTCGGCCCGACGAACTACTACCAGCGCCCGGACGAGCGTTACGTGCTGGGCGCCTTCGCCCATTACGAGATCCAGCCGTGGGCGGACGTCTATGCCGATGTCATGTACATGGACGACCGCTCGATCTACCAGATCGCGCCGGGCGGCATCTTCGCCGGCACCTTCTCGGTGAACTGCGACAACCCGTTCATGACCCCGACGCAGCAGCAGCAGCTCTGCGGCGCGAATGCGGGAACCCGGAACAACTTCACCGGCACGATCGCCCGCCGCAACATCGAGGGCGGCGGCCGCCAGGGTGACATGCGTCACTCCGCCTACCGGTTCGTGACGGGTGTCCGCGGCGACATCACCGACGAGTGGAACTACGACGCCTACCTGCAATACGGCGCCACCTCGTTCAACCGGGCACAGACCGGCTTCTTCCAGACCCAGAAGATCCGCAACGCGCTGATCGCGCGGCGCGACGCCAACGGCAACATCGTCTGCCAGGCGGCGATCGACGGTTCCGATACGAGCTGCGTGCCGTACAACATCTTCAAGATCGGTGGCGTGACGCAGGAGGCGCTGGATTATCTGGAGACCCCCAGCTACGCCACCGGCAACACCGAGGAGATGATCATCAGCGGCTCGCTGGCGGGTGATCTGACCAACTACGGCGTCGTGTCCCCCTTCGCGACCAGCGGCGTGGGCGTGGCGTTCGGTATCGAATACCGCAGCGAGTATCTCGACTCCGCCTCCGACTACACGGCGGCCGCCGGCCTGCTGAACGGGTCGGGTGGCGCCAGCCTGCCGGTCGAGGGCGACTTCGACACGAAGGAAATCTACGGCGAAATCCGTATCCCGCTGGTCGAGGACAAGCCCTTCGCCCAGTCGCTGGAGTTGGATGCCGGCTTCCGGTACTCGGAGTATTCCTCGGTCGGTTCGACGGACGCCTACAAGGCGGGCCTGATCTGGTCGCCCGTCTCCGATCTCCGCTTCCGCGGCAGCTTCCAGCGCGCCGTCCGTGCGCCGAACATCCTCGAACTGTACGATCCGCAGGTCGTGCAGCTCGACGGTTCGACCGATCCCTGCGCCGGCCTGTCCGCGGGTGACTCTCTGGTCGCCCGGTGCGCCCAGGCGTTCGGTCTGACGGCGGCCCAGGTGCTGGCCATCGAGGAGAACCCGGCCTCCCAGTACAACGGTAAGAACGGCGGTAACCCGAACCTCGATCCGGAAACCTCCGACACCTACTCGATCGGCGTGGTGCTGACCCCCGAGTTCGCCCCGGGCCTGACCGTGTCGTTCGACTACTTCGACATCAAGGTGGAGGACTACATCAGCGGCATCGGCGCCGACCTGATCATCTCCCGCTGCCTTGAGACCCTGGACCCGTACTTCTGCGGTCTGGTGAACCGCGACGCCAACGGTTCGCTGTGGCTGTCCGACCAGGGTTACATCACCAACACCACGCTCAACACCGGCTCGCTGAAGACCACCGGCATCGACGTCAACATCGACTACTCCCTCGACCTGGAGGATGTCGGTCTGAACAATGCCGGCTCGCTGGCCTTCACCATGGCCGGCACCTGGCTGGACACGCTGAAGACCCAGCCGCTGCCGAACGACAAGGCCTATGACTGCACCGGCTACTACGGCACGGTCTGCGGCACGCCGAATCCGGAGTGGCGCCACAAGGCCCGCCTGACCTGGACCACCCCGATCACCGGCCTGACCCTGTCCACCCAGTGGCGCTACTACTCCAAGGCTGAGCTGGACGCGACCTCCGACCAGCCGGGCCTGAACAACCCGGCCCAGGTCGCCGGCACCGACCTGAAGCTCGGCACGCAGAACTACTTCGACGCCACGATCACCTATCAGTTCCTGGAGTCGTACACGCTGCGTATCGGCGCCAACAACATCTTCGACCGCGACCCGCCGCTGACCGGCAGTGCCAACTGCCCGACCGGCCCCTGCAACGGCAACACCTGGCCGCAGGTCTACCAGGATGCCATGGGCCGCTACGTGTTCGTCGGTCTGACGGCCAAGTACTGATCGGCGCAGCCTTCGCTGATCGACTGGCGGCGGGACTTCGGTCCCGCCGCTTTTTTTATGGCTATTATATACTTCGCAAACCCAGCCCACATGAAGGTGCGGAAAGGGCCGTGCATACATTCGAATTCGCGCGAAGGTACTAACGGGTTAGCGATTCGACTCTTTCGGGTTGCCGCTATAGGCTGTTCTCCCTGATATACGGAGAGCACGACAATGCGCTACCCCGTCTTACATGCAATCGTCAAAGAGAAGGGCGTCACATTCGCGGTTATTTCTGTAAAGGATCACGTCGCGTCAAGTCCCTCATCTGCACAGCAGTTTATTGCTGCCGTTACGCCGTTGTATGGGTGTCCGGTGGTTCTAGAGCGTTTTCCGCTCACTCTGGCTCATAGCCTGCTGCGGTGAAGAAGTTTGCGCATTC